>CAVFDV010000046.1:3985-12644 GCA_963621315.1 Oscillibacter sp. MSJ-31 | reverse complement strand
CGCCCCGTGGAAGGGCAATCCCGCGCCGCGCATCGCCGAGACGGCCTCGGGCATGCTCAACTCCATCGGCTTGCAAAACCCGGGCGTCGAGGCCTTCTGCGAGAGGACCCTGCCCTGGCTGGCCGGGCTGGACACGCGCGTCGTCGTGAACGTCTCGGGGCATGCGCCGGAAGAATACGTGCAGGTCATCGAGCGTCTGGAAGACGAGCCGGCCGTCGATGCCTACGAGGTGAACATCTCGTGTCCCAACGTGGACGCCGGCGGCATGGCCTTCGGCTGCGACGCAAGGTCCGCCGCGCATGTCACGGGCTTGTGCCGCGCGGCCACGAAGCGTCCGCTTCTCGTCAAGCTCACCCCCAACGTCACCGACATCGCCGAGATAGCCGCGGGCGTGGCAGACGCCGGCGCCGACGCCGTCTCGCTCGTGAACACCCTGCTCGGCATGGCCGTGGACGCGAGGCGGCGCCGCCCGAAGCTCGCGCGCGTCGTCGGCGGGCTGTCCGGGCCTGCCATAAAACCGGTCGCCTTGCGCATGGTATGGCAGGTGCACAACGCCGTGGACGTGCCCGTGCTGGGCATGGGCGGCATCGCGAGCGGGCAAGACGCCGTCGAGTTCATGCTTTGCGGCGCTGCGGCCGTTGCGGTGGGGGCGGCGAGCTTTCCCAACCCGCGCGCCTGCGCCGACGTGCTGGAGGGCATCGTGGCCTTCTGCCGCGAGCAGGGCGTGAGAGACGTGAACGAGCTCGTGGGGGCGTTGGAGGCGTGAAGGCGCGCCAAGGCCGCTTCGCGCCTTGCGGGCAGGCGGGCCGAAAAAAGGCGGGCGGGCAACCGGACGGGCAAGTAGGCAGGTAGACAGGCGGGCGCGTTTTCCCAAGGGATGCGCGCCGCGAGACATGCGGAGGTTGAAGAGGACATGGACTGGATGGATGCGCAACGCAAAGACCGCGTCATCGTCGCGCTGGACTGTACGGGCGACGAGGCCATCGCCATAGGCGAGCAGCTGGCAGGGCAGGCGCGCTGGGTGAAGGTGGGCATGACGCTCTACTACGCGGCAGGCCCTGCCATCGTGCGGCAGTTCCACAAACTCGGCTTCAAGGTCTTCGTGGACCTGAAGCTCCACGACATCCCGCACCAGGTGCGCGGCGCGGCAAAGTCGCTCGCGCAGGCAGGCGCCGACCTCTTCACCGTGCATGCCGCGGGCGGCGCCGACATGCTGCGCGCCGCCGCAGAGGGCGCGCAGGCGGGCGCGCAAGACGGCACGCCCCCCGCCGTGTGCGCAATCACGGTCCTCACCAGCATGGACGAGGCCGCCTTGCACTCCATCGGCGTGGATGACGGTCCGGCCGCCCAGGTCGGGCGCCTTGCAGGACTTGCGCGCGAAGCGCAGCTCTCCGGTGTCGTGTGCTCGCCCAAGGAGGCGGCCGCCATGCGCGAGCTGCTAGGCCCGGACGCGCTCGTCGTCACCCCGGGCGTGCGCCCGCACGGCGCGGCGCTCGGCGACCAGAGCCGCGTGGCCACGCCCAAAGACGCCTTCGACGCGGGCGCCTCGCACATCGTCGTGGGCAGGCCCGTCACGCGCGCGGAAAGCCCGCGCGCCGCCTTCGACGACATCGCCTCCTCCCTGTAGGCCCTGCACGCGCCGCGCCGTTTGTGGAGGAAATGGGGCGCCCCGCGCGGGCGCCTTCGTGTTTTCCGCATCTTCGGCAAGCCCGTAAAAAGGGGTGGAGAGCTGGGCGTATCCGCCTTTTCGGCCCGCTTTTCCGTCTTGCGGTTTTTCCCCGGCGCCGTTTTCACGCCTTTGAGAGTAGAATCTAGCGCCTTCAAGCGCCATTGCTGCTACAATGGCGCCACCGCGACGAGTAGGAGGATTTTCAATATGGCACTACCTAAACTTTCGGACGCTCAGCGCAAGGCCGCTCTCGAGAAGGCGGCGAAATCGCGCAAGGAGCGCGCGGAGTTGTGCGCGAAGCTGAAAAAGGGCGAGGTTTCCGTCGGGGCGGTCCTCTCCGACACGGACAATCCCATCGCCATGCGCATGAAGGTGCAGCGTCTCATCGAGTCGCTGCCGGGCTACGGCAAGGCCAGGGCGGCCAAGCTCATGGAAGAGCTGAACATCTCGCCGTCGCGCCGCGTCCAGGGCCTCGGCTCCCGCCAAAGCGCGGAGCTTCTCGAGCGCGTCGAGGGCTAAACCCCGCTTGAAGGGGCGTCTCTACGTGGTTTCCGGACCTTCGGGGGCGGGCAAGGGTACTCTCCTTGCCCGCCTTCTTAAGTTGCGCCCGCAGCTTTGGGAGTCCGTCTCGGCCACCACGCGCGCGCCCCGCCCGGGCGAGCGCGAGGGCGTCGAGTACTTCTTCACCACGCGAAAGGACTTCGAGGCCGGCATCGCGGCGGGCGACTTCATCGAGTACGCCGACGTCCACGGCAACTACTACGGCACGCCGCTTTCCCCCATACGCGAGCATCTGGACGCAGGGGTGGACGTGGTCTTGGAGATAGACGTGCAAGGCGCCTTCCAGGTGCGCGACAAGCTCCCCGAGGCGCGCCTCGTCTTCATCGCCCCGCCAAGCCCCGAAGAGCTCGAGCGGCGCCTGCGCGGCCGGGGCACCGATTCGCCCGACTCCATCGCCACGCGCCTGCAAAACGCCCGCGCCGAGATGGACGCGGCGCGCGGCTACGATGTGGTCATTGTGAACGACCGGCTCGAGCGGGCTACCGAAGAGCTGCTCGCCGTGCTAGAATCCTAGTTCGGCTTTCGCGCCGTGCGCCCGTCGCGCGGCCGAAGATAGACCCATACGCAATAAAGGAGTTTTGTCCATGTCCATTGTGCAGCCCCGTATCGACACCTTGCTCGACACGGTCGACCAAGACAAGTACCTGCTGTGCGCGCTGTCGTCGAAGCGCGCGCGCGACATCAACGATATGATGCGCGGGCAACGCGACCGCGCCATGGCTGTGCAGTCCACCTCCGAGATCGCCGAGTACGCCGGGCGCAAGCCGCTCTCGCTTGCCATGGAAGAGATCGCCCGCGGCGAGGTCTCCTACGACAAGGTCGCCTTCGAAGAAGACGAATCCTAAGAGGCGCGGGAGCGCGGTTTTCTTGCTCGAGCGAGTCTGCCTCATCCACTACCACGAGATAGGCCTCAAAGGGCGCAACAGGTCGAGCTTCGAGCAGCGGCTCCTGGCAAACATCGCCTTCGCGCTCGACGGCTTTCCCGTCGAGCCCCCCGTGCGCATCTCCGGGCACCTCATGGTCGCCTTGCGCGACGAGGCGGCGCTCGACGACGTGGCCCGGGTGCTCTTGAAGGTCCCCGGCATCGCGCGCGTCTCGCGTGCATGGCGCACGGACCGCGACCCGGACAGCTACTACAAGGCCGCAGAGCTCGCGCTGTCCGACTGCGGCGGGTTTTCCACCTTCAAGGTGGCGGCGCGCCGCTCCAACACCGACTACCCCATAGACTCCATGCAGCTCAACCGCCTCGTCGGGGCGCATTTGTGCAAGTTCGCGCCCGAGGCGAAGGTCCAGATGAAAGACCCGGACGTGAAGGTGCGCGTCGAGGTGGTCCAGGGCAGCGTCTACGTCTACTCCAAAAGCGACGCGGCCACAGGCGGGCTGCCGGTGGGCTCGGCGGGCAAGGTGGTCAGCCTGCTGTCCGGCGGCTTCGACAGCCCGGTGGCCTCGTGGACGATGATGAAGCGCGGCGCCGTCGTGGTGGGCGCGCATTTCTCCGGGCGCCCCCAGACCTCGGATTCCAGCGAGTGGCAGGTAGACGAGATCGCGGCCGACCTCGCGCCGGCGGCAGGGCTTGCCCGCGTCTACTACATAGCCTTAGGCGACGTGCAAAGGGCCATCGCCGCCGAGGCGCCGGAGGGGCTGCGCGTGCTGCTCTACCGCCGCATGATGTTTCGCGTGGCGCAAGAGATCGCGCGCCTCGAAGACGCGAAGGCGCTCGTCACGGGCGAGAGCTTGGGGCAGGTGGCCAGCCAGACGCTTGAAAACATCGCGGTCACCGACGCGGTGGCAGACATCCCCGTCTTGCGCCCGCTCATCGGCACGGACAAGCAAGACATCATCGACATGGCAGGCCGCATAGGCACCTACGAGACCTCCGCGCGCCAGGCCGACGACTGCTGCACCCTGTTCATGCCGCGCCGCCCGGCCACGCATGCGCGCATCGCCGACGTCGAGCGCGCCGAGGAGAACATGCCCATAGCGCAATGGACGCGCGAGCTAGTCGGCGCCGCCGAGTACCGCGACTACCCGTGCCCCGCCTACAAGCCGCCCGCCCGCGAGTTCGCCCGCGCATGGCATGGCGCATAGCGCACATGGCGAAGGGGGAAGGCTGAGATGGCGGAATCGGGCAGGGTGCGCTTCGACGTGGCCGAAGGCCTCGACGTGCGCGCGTTGTGCGGCACCGGCGACGAGGTCTTGCGCGCGATAGAGGAGCGCTTCGACGCGCATGTGGCCTTGCGCGACGGCTCCCTTGTCGTAGACGCCGACGCCTCCCGCCTGTCTGTCGTCGCCTCCCTGGTGGCCGACCTCATGCGCCAGGTCGAGCGCGGCGCCGTCCCGACGGCTGCCGACGTGGCAGACGCGGCCGCGCTTTTGCAGGCGGGCGATTTTTCGCCCTCGGCGTTGCGCGACGATGTGGTATTGACCTTCCGAGGCCGCGCCATATGCCCGAAAACCGCAGGCCAGAAGCGCTATTGCGACGCGATACGCACTCATGCCATCACCTTTGGGATCGGTCCTGCCGGCACGGGCAAGACCTATCTGGCCATGGCCCTTGCCATCGCCGCGCTCAAGCGCAAGGAGGTGGGGCGCATCATTCTCACCCGCCCGGTCGTCGAGGCGGGCGAAAACCTCGGCTTTCTGCCGGGCACGCTCACGGAAAAGGTCGACCCCTACGTGCGCCCGCTCTACGACGCGCTCTTCGACATGACCGACATGGAGAAGGGCAGCGATTTGCTCGAACGCGGCATCATCGAGATCGCGCCGCTTGCCTTCATGCGCGGGCGGACCTTCAACGACGCCTTCCTCATACTCGACGAGGCGCAAAACACGACACCCGAGCAGATGAAGATGTTTCTCACGCGCCTCGGGTTCAACTCGAAGATGGTCATCACGGGGGACGCCACCCAGCTCGACTTGCCGCGCGGCGTCTCGGGCTTGCGCGACGTGAAGCGCATCCTGGGTGGCATCGACGACGTGGCGTTTTGCGAGTTTTCCGGCGGCGACGTGGTGCGCCATGCGCTCGTGGCGAAGATCGTCGCGGCCTACGAGCGCGCGCAGGGGCGCCAGCAGCGCCTGCATTTCCCGAACGCCGGTGAGAAAGCGTTTGGCTGCGACGCGGACGCGCAGGCGGGCGATGCGGCAGATGCGCGTGAACATGATGTGGCAGATGCGCAGGCCGGCGGTGCGGCGGACATGTCGGCGGCGGGAGAGGGGGCGTGCGCGTGAAGGTGGAGATCGACGTGCGCGGCGGACGCCCGGCCGTAGACGAGCAGGCCGTGCGCGAGCTGGCCGCCTTCGCGCTTTCGCACATGGGCGTGCCGGACGCGGCGGAGCTGTCCGTGTCCATAGTAGGCCCGCGCGAGATCCAGGAGCTGAACGCCGCCTGGCGCGGGCGCGACACGACGACCGACGTCTTGTCCTTTCCCTGCGACGATGCCTTCGCGGATATGGTTTCCGCAGACGGTGAAGGCGCCGGCGCCGCGCCCGACGCGGACGCAGGTGCCGGAGCCGTGCCCGATGCGGACGCAGATGCCCGGGCTGTGCCCGACGCGGATGTATATGCGCCGGATGCGGATGCGGGCGGCGAGGGCGCCGGCGGCGGCGCGCCGGGCGTCCCCCTCGAGCTGGGCGACGTCGTCATATGCCCCGACGTGATCGACGAGCAGCGCGCGGCTTTTTCCACGAGCTTTCACGAAGAGCTCTCCCTCATGCTCGTCCATTCCATCTTGCACCTTCTGGGCTACGACCACGCCACGCCCGCCGAGCGCGCCTGCATGGAGGCGCGCGAGAAGGAGATCCTCGACGCCTACGGCCTGACCGGCTTGCGCTGAGGGGGGCGGGCGTGCGGCGCGTTCCTTTCACCTTGCGCTGAGGAGCGTTGCGGCGCGTTCCTTTCACCTTGTGCATCGCCTCTGACCGCGCGATTCTCACGCATATTGCACATACCGCCGCGCAGCCCGGATGCTAAGATAGGAAAAATACCGCTCGCGCACGCGGGCTCTCTTCGGCAAAGGGGCAACGACATGGCGTTTTACTACGACGAACCTTCCCACACCTTCAACGAGTACCTGCTCGTCCCGGGCTACACCACAAAGGAGTGCACGCCCGACCGCGTCGACCTCTCGACGCCGCTCGTGAAGTTCAAGAAGGGCGCCGAGCCTGCCCTGCACCTGAACATCCCCATGGTCTCGGCCATCATGCAGTCGGTGTCCGGCCCGAAGATGGCCGAGGCGCTCGCACGCGAGGGCGGCTGCTCGTTCATCTACGGCTCGCAGACCCCCGAAGACGAGGCCGCCATGGTCGCCGAGGTGAAAAGCTACAAGGCCGGTTTCGTCCCCAGCGACTCCACCATCACCCCGGACATGACGATGGCCGAGGTCATGGAGCTGAAGCGCAAGACCGACCACTCCACCATGCCCGTCACCGAAGACGGCCGCCCCAACGGCAAGCTGCTCGGCATCGTCACGAGCCGCGACTACCGCCCGAGCCGCATGGACCGCTCCACGAAGGTCGCCGAGTTCATGACCCCGCGCGAGAAGCTCATCTGCGGGCGCGACGGCATGACGCTGTCCGAGGCCAACGACTTGATCTGGGACAACAAGCTCAACGCCCTGCCCGTCGTGGACGCCGACGACCGCCTCGTCAGCATCGTCTTTCGCAAGGACTACGACTCGCACAAGGAAAACCCGCTCGAGCTGCTCGACGCGCACAAGCGCTACATCGTGGGCGCGGGCATCAACTCGCGCGACTACGAGACACGCGTGCCCAAGCTGCTCGACGCCGGCGCCGACGTCTTGTGCATCGACTCTTCCGAGGGCTATTCGGATTGGCAGAAGTTCACCCTCGAGTGGATACGCAAGGAGTACGGCGAAGAGGTGAAGGTGGGCGCCGGCAACGTCGTGGACGCCGAGGGCTTCCGCTTTCTGGCCGAGGCCGGCGCCGACTTCGTGAAGATCGGCATCGGCGGCGGGTCGATCTGCATCACCCGCGAGCAAAAGGGCATAGGCCGCGGCCAGGCGTCTGCCACCATCGAGGTCGCCCGCGCGCGCGACGAGTACTTCGCCGAGACCGGCGTCTACATCCCCATCTGCTCGGACGGCGGCATCGTGCAGGACTACCACATGGCGCTCGCGCTGGCCATGGGCTCGGACTTCATGATGCTCGGGCGCTACTTCGCCCGCTTCGACGAAAGCCCCACCAAGCGCGTGAACGTGAACGGCTCCTACATGAAGGAGTACTGGGGCGAGGGCAGCGCGCGCGCCCGCAACTGGCAGCGCTACGACATGGGCGGGTCGAGCAACCTCGCCTTCGAGGAAGGCGTCGACTCCTACGTGCCCTACGCCGGCTCCCTGCACGACAACGTCGCCCTGTCGCTTTCCAAGGTGCGCCACACCATGTGCAATTGCGGCGCGACGAGCCTTGCTCAATTCCGCGACACGGCAAAGATCACCCGCGTCTCCAGCGTCTCGATCGTGGAGGGCGGCGCGCACGACGTGCTGCTCAAGGACAGCTCGGCCGTGCAAAACGCGAGCTTCAAGTAGGGGCGGGGCATGTCCGAGACGACGCGGCCGGACCTCTTCGAGTTCACCGAAGACGAGAAGTGCGCCCTGCGCGACGCGGCGGCGCGCCGCGAGTCGCTCTACAGCGCCTATGCCACGCGCGACGAGCAGGGCCTGCGCGAGCGGCCCGAGCATTGGACGGACCCGGATGCCTATCTCGCGCGCCCGTGCTTTGTCGTGGACGTGGAGAAGATCGTCCACAACCCCTTCTACTCGCGTTGCGCGGACAAGACGCAGGTCTTTTCCTTCATCCGAAACGACGACATCACGCGCCGCAGCTTCCATCTGCAGGTGGTCAGCCGCGTGGGCCGCACCATCGGCATGGCCTTGGGGCTGAACCTCGACCTGATCGAGGCCATCGCCGTCGGCCACGACCTGGGGCACACCCCCTTCGGGCACCAGGGCGAGTACATACTCTCGGACCTCTACCGCGCGCGCACGGGGCGCTACTTCAACCACAACGTCCACTCCGTGCGCCTGCTCAAGACCATCGCGTCCACGAACCTGTGCCTGCAGACCTACAACGGCATACTCGCCCACAACGGCGAGAAGGCCTTCGCCGCCTACCGTCCGAAGCCCTGCCCGGATTTCGCGGCGCTCGAGGCGACGATGGAGGCCTGCTACACCGACCAGCAGACCATCGCCGGCCTGCACCCCTCGACGCTCGAGGGCTGCGTCGTGCGCGTCTCCGACATCATCGCCTACGCGGGAAAGGACCGCCAGGACGCCGAGCGCGTGCACTTGCGCGACGCCGACGACTACGGGCAAAGCCCCGTCATCGGCATCCACAACTGGGAGATCATCCAAAACGTCACGCGCAACATCATCAAGCGCTCGCTGGGGCGCGACTGCCTGTCCATGGACGAGG
>CAVFDV010000046.1:0-3975 GCA_963621315.1 Oscillibacter sp. MSJ-31 | reverse complement strand
GATCTACCGCGACCCCTTCATCATGGACCGCATCGCGCCGGTGCGCCCGATGATGGAGCGCCTCTACGCGCGCCTCGTCGACGACGTCGAGGCCGGCCGCGAGGACTCGCCCATATTCCGCCACTACCTGCGCCAGAAGATGCTGCGCTACGACTACGCGTGGGAGCTGGCGCACCGCGTCGACGACATCGTGGTGGACTACATCGCGTCCATGACCGACGACTACTTCATCGAGTTGCACCGCCATCTCTTCGGGCAAGACGCGGCGGGCGATTCTGTGGAATATACGAACTACTTCGATTAGCGCTAGAATGGCCTTCTTGGCGCTGTTCGAGGAAAGGCGATTGTGCACATGGTAAAAGTGCTGGTAAGCGGCGCTCTCGGGCGCATGGGTTCGATGATATGCGACGGCATCGACGCCGCGGGCGACATAGAGCTTGCAGGCGGCGTAGACCCGATGGCAAAAGACGGGGCGCTCGTGTGCGGGCGGCCCGTGCACACGGGCCTGGATGCGGGGATAGAGGCGCTGGCGCCCGACGTCGTCGTCGATTTCACCCGCCCGGACGTGGCCGAGGCAAACGTGCGCTCGGCGCTTTCGGCCGGCGTGAACGTGGTGCTGGGAACCACGGGGCTGTCCGAGGAGCGCCTGCAGGCCATATACGACGAGGCGCATGCGGGCGACGCGGCGCTGTTCCACGCGCCGAACTTCACCACGGGCGCGGTGCTGATGATGCTCTTCTCCCAGACGGCGGCCAAATACTTCCCGGACGCCGAGGTCGTAGAGCTGCACCACGACGGCAAGAAGGACGCGCCTTCGGGCACGGCCATACGCACGGCAAAGATGATCGCCGCCGCCAAGGCCGAGCCTTCCCAGGCGCCCGGTGCCGAGACCGAGCTTGAGGGCTTTTCGGGCGCGCGCGGGGCGCTCGTGGACGGGGTGCCCGTGCATTCCGTGCGCACTGCCGGCTATGTCGCGCACCAGGAGGTCGTGTTCGGCTCGGCGGGCCAGACCCTGACCATACGCCACGACTCCATCGACCGCACGAGCTACCTGCCGGGCATCTTGCTCGCCGTCCGCCGCGTCGGCGCGCTGTCCGGCTGCGTGGTCGGCCTGGAAAAGCTCATGATGGACACGACTATCTAGGACAGGAAGCACGAGATGTCTGAACCGTTTTTCGGGCGCACCATCACGGCGCTCGTCACCCCCTTTGCCGACGACGGCTCGCTGGACCTGGAGGCGGCAGGCCGCCTGGTGGACCGCCAGCTCGCCTCGGGCGGGATCGACGCGTTCGTGGTCGGCGCCTCCACAGGCGAGGCGGCCACGTTGTCCCACGACGAGCGCCTCGCGCTTTTCGCCGCCGTGCACGAGCGGGCGGCTGGCAGCGCCAAGACCATAGCCTACGTGGGGTCGAACAACACGGCGGCCTCCGTCGAGTTCGCCCGCGAGGCGGCGGCCTGCGGGCACGCGGACGGCTTTCTGGTCGTGGTGCCCTACTACAACAAGCCGCCGCAAGAAGGGCTCTACCGCCACTTCAAGGCCGTGGCAGGCGCAAGCGACGTGCCCGTCATGCTCTACAACATCCCCGCGCGCTCCGTGGTGAACATGGAGGCCGAGACCACCTTGCGCCTGGCGCGCGAGTGCGACAGCATCGTGGCCATCAAGGAGGCCTCGGGCAAGATGGACCAGATCCAGGCCATCATCGACGGCGCGCCGCAGGGCTTTGCCGTCTACAGCGGCGAGGACTCCGACACGGTCGAGGTCGTCCGGCGCGGGGGCGTGGGCGTCGTCTCCACCACGAGCAACGTCGCGCCCGCCCGCATGGCCGAAATCGTGGCGGCCGCCGTCTCGGGCGACATCGAGCGCGCCCGCGAGCTGGAAGCGGCGCTCATGCCGCTGATGAAGGGGCTGTTCATGACGGCAAACCCCATCATGGTCAAAGACGCGCTGGCCCGCGTCGGCTGCCCTGTGGGCGCGCCGCGCCTGCCGCTCGTGCCCGCGACGGCCGAGCAAGACGCGCGCCTGGCCGAGATCTTGGAGGAGTGCGGGCCTGTCGCCTGAAGCGGCGGCATCCAGGGCCTGCTTTGGAGAAAAGAAGGAAAAGAAGCACCGCATAGGAAAGGAAAACCCGGCGCGGGAAAACGGGGCGCGTGCATGGGCGCGCGCCTCTCGAGGCGCCGCAAGAGAACAGGAGCTTTACACGCACATGTCACAATCAAACAACGCGCCCGCGAAAAAGGGCGCCGACAAGCTGCGCGCATCGGGCAACGAGCGCGCGAACTCCGACGCGGCCCGTCTGGGCGCGAACGGCAAGCGCAAACGAGGCCGCGGGAGGCGCGGGCGCGGCGGGCAGGCGTCGGGCAAGGGCGGCGGACAGGGCAAGGCCTTGCGCATCATCCCGCTTGGAGGCCTCGATGCCATCGGCAAGAACATGACGGCCTTCGAGTACGGCAACGACATGATCTTGGTCGACGCCGGGCTGATGTTTCCCGACGACGAGCACGTCGGCGTCGACCTCATCTTGCCCGACTACACCTACGTGCTCGAAAACGCGCACAAGCTGCGCGGCATCGTCGTCACCCACGGCCACGAGGACCACACGGGCGCCTTGCCCTACCTGCTCAAAGACCTCGACCGCAAGGTGCCCATCATCGCCACGAAGCTCACGCTCGGCTTGATAGAGGGCAAGCTCGAGGAGCACCGCCTGTCGCACTACCCCGAGCTGCGCGAGGTGCACCGGGGCGGCAAGGCGCAGCTCGGCTGCTTCGACATGGAGTTCTTCAAGGTGAACCACTCCATCCCGGGGTCCATGGGCGTCTTCATGCGCACACCGGCCGGCACCGTCTTGCACACCGGCGACTTCAAGCTCGACCAAACGCCCATCGACGGCGAGCTGACGGACTTCGCCGCGCTTGCGCGCTTTTCGGCCGAAGGCGTCGACTTGCTCATGAGCGACTCGACGAATGCGACCGTGCCCACCTTCACCAAATCCGAAGCCGAGGTCGGCGTGACGCTGCGCCAGGTCATAGGCTCGGCCAAGCGCAAGGTCGTCGTCGCGAGCTTCGCCAGCCACATACACCGCATCCAGCAGATATGCGACGCGGCGCGCCTGGCCAAGCGCAAGGTGGCCGTCACGGGACGCTCCATGCTGAAAAACACGAAGATCGCCCGCGAGCTGGGCTACCTGCACGTGCCGGACGATTTGATCGTCGACGCCTACGAGGTGGGAAAGATGGCGCCGCACAAGCTGGTCGTGCTGTGCACGGGCAGCCAGGGCGAGCCCCTCTCGGCGCTCGCGCGCATGTCGGTGGGCGAGCACCGCACCGTCGCGATCGAGCGCGGCGACACGGTCATCATCTCGGCCACGCCCGTGCCCGGCAACGAGAAGAGCGTCACCCGCGTGGTCAACCAGCTGTCTAAAATCGGCGCCGACGTGTGGGACCGCCACCGCGCGCTCGTGCATGTCTCCGGGCACGCGGGCAGCGAGGAGCTGAAGATCGTCTTGTCCATAGTGAAGCCGCGCCATTTCCTGCCGGTGCACGGCGAGGCCATGCACCTGCGGGCGCATGCGCGTCTGGCCGAGGCCGTGGGCGTGGACGCGAAGCGCATCTTCATCCTGGACAACGGCGACACGCTCGTGATGCGCGACGGCAAGGTCGGGCGCGGCGAGCCGGTGGAAAGCGGCATCGTCTACGTGGACGGCTCGTCGGTGGGCGACATCGGGCAAAACGTGCTCTCCGACCGCGCGACCATGTCCTCGGACGGGCTGGCCTGCGTGGTCGTGACCCTCGAGGGGCGCAGCGGGCGTCTGGCAGGCGAGCCGCAGGTCGTCATGCGCGGCATCCCGGGCTTCGACGACGACGACTTCATGGCGCAGTGCCGCGAGGACCTGGCGCGCGTGGCGCGCGACGTGGTGCGGGCGCACGGCGCGAGCAGGTCGAAGGTCAGGACCGCCATGCGCGACGAGCTGTCGAAGT
>CAVFDV010000045.1:0-12651 GCA_963621315.1 Oscillibacter sp. MSJ-31 | reverse complement strand
CTTCCAAGCTGGGGTTATGCCGGGATCTCTCCCACAGAAACCACCGAAGAGCCTAAAAGTTATGCAACGCTGTGTAACAAATTCAGCTGTCTTGGATTATCTGGATTTGAGTTTATACCGTCTGGCCTGCGAAAATCTGGTCGGGTGGACAGGATTTGAACCTGCGACCCCTTGACCCCCAGCGGCTTAAATAGGGTGCATAAAAATACATAATAAAGAAATGTTTTCGCAGTTGGGCATACATAAAAATGACGAGTGGCAGATAATAGGAAATAACGACGAAAACGCCGAATATTGCAAGAAAACGTGCACGCGTGCGGCGGTTTTTGCGGCAGCTTTTCGGATAGGAAAAAGCGGGGTAAGCGGCGGCGCTAGGACGCCTTGTCCAGCGTCGCCGCCATCGCCGCGACCGCCTCGCGCTTCATGCCCATGTCGGCGTGCGTGTAGACGAGGCGCGTGACCTCCTCGTCGGCGTGCCCCGCGAGCTCTTGGATGGTGCGCGGGTTCACGCCCGCGCGGGCAAGTTGCGTGACGTAGGTGTGGCGCAGCTCGTGGAGCACGCGCCCGTCCAGCCCGAACTCCGCACGGCTGCGCCGCCACCACTGCGACACCGAATGCGGCAAGACTATCTCGCTGCACCCGGGCGTGACGACCGGCCAGTCATCCTCCACGGGCCACAAGCCCTCCTGGCGCGCCCTCTCCTCCTCCAGCGCATCCACGGCAAAGCCCGGAAGCGGTATGTAGCGGCTCTCGCCGCTCTTCGTCGGCTTCACGCGCCCCTGCTCGTCGAGCGACTTCTCCACGCGCAGCACATCGCCTTCTATATCCCCCCACACCAAGGCCAGCGCCTCGCTGCGCCGCAGGCCCGCCACAGCGCACAGAAACACGCACAGCTGCATGTAGTTGCTCGTGTCGAGCGCGTCGAGCAGCCTCGACAGCTCCTCTTTCGTGAGCGCGCGCCTGCTGTTGCGCGGCACCTTCGGCTCCCTCACGTACTCGAACGGGCTTTTCCGTATCACGTCGTCGCGCACCGCCTGGTTGAAGGCCGCGCGCAGCGTCTTGTGTATCCCCGCCGTGCTCTTCGGGCTGTAGGGTTTGCCGGAAGGGGTCTGCCCTTGCGCAAAGTCGGCGTACATGTCCTCTATCGTGCCCGCCGTGACCTTCGACATCTTCATGCCGCCTATGCGCGCCTTCACGGCGTTCAGGCGGTAGACCTCGCCGTCTAACGTGCGCGCCGCAAGCTCGCCGCGCCGCACGCGCCGCGCGTGCCAATGGTCGAGGTAGCCGGCCACCGTGCTGTCCGTGCAGACGCGCTCCGAGGCGACGTCCTCGGAAAACTCGCGCATCGCCGCGACCGCCTCGCTCCACGTGCCCTCGAAGCGCCGCGCGCGGCGCTGGTAGCCCAAGCCGTCCGGGCGCATCCCGCAGCTGACTTGCAGCTCCCACTTGCGACACCGCGCCTTCGGCTTGCTCTCGCGTCGGATGATCGACCCTTGCCCGCATATCTTCATATCCATTTCCCCCTATTTTGGATCCGGGGTGTACACGCCCGCCGCAAAACGCGCGTCGGCGTCAAGCAAGGCCTGTATTCGCTTTGCAAGAGCCGTGTCACCATCTATCTGTTTCCTGTAGTGGTTCATCATCAAGATGTGCGCGTAGACACTTGGAGGTTCAAATTGCACGCCCATAGGCCTCAGCTTCTTTTGAACGGGGCACATGATCCCCATCCGCCTGTTCCAAAGCTGGCGGTGGTGGGCGCAGAGGTTGCGCAATACGGAAAACGAGTGGACTACCTCTGAAAACGGCGCCCATTGCACGCCAAGCGCCATGGCGGTCTGTTTCGCCGCGCGCACGTCTTCAAAGCGGCCTATCATGTTCGAGACACGCCCGAAGGACAGAACCTCGATTGCAACCCAAATCGGCACGGCGCCGAATCGGAGCCTGCCGTCTTCAAGTCCCTTGCACTTCGCGTTTGCGTTCTCGTAGCGTTTCAAAATGCCGCTTTTGTCGCGCGATAAATCCGAAAGTATCCCGGCAACCGCCGATTTCCCGACATCATGTCCAAGCCCTGCACAGGACTTGTAGAACGACGGGTCGAGATAGAAAGCCTTGCTGCCGTACACGCGCCCGCACTCATGCGCGAACCTGGCCCGTATTGCTATCTCGATTGCGCCAAGTTGCTCTTGCAGGAGAAGGCGCAGGCGCGTGTCAAGAAGCGCGATGTTCCTGATTTCCTCGAATTCCGTTCCAACCTCAAACGAGTTATCCCCGTTTTTCGGGTCTCGTTGGTACTGGCGCATGTACCCCGAAAAGCGATAGTAGTTTGTCCGGGCAAGGTAGTTTTTCAGCTCTTCCCGGTCGCCGCAGGCAAGCCCGCGCTCTTCGATGAGGAGCGTGCATAGCTCGTCCAAAGTGCGGAAGGGCTTTTCCAGTTCTCGTGCCTTGGATGCAGACATAGAAAGACCCACCGCATTTCAGCTTGCATCAGAGGCTTGGGTGGGTGCTGTTGGCGACAGCATACCACATTGCCTGCAAATGTCAGTTTTCAAGTAGTTGTTGTTCACCATCTCAACACCCCTCGATTCGAGCAACGCGACGAGTTCGTCTATGGTCTTGAAGTCTTTTTGCATAAGGATCCTCCGATACAAGAAATCAGAAGGCCGCCATCCGCAAGGGTACGGCGACCTTCCTAGTCCCCGCCTCACTTAGAGTCCACGGGGCCGTATCACGCCATAAAAAATAGCATCCTGTCCGTGGGTGTCAATGATTTTTCTGATCGTCGCGAACGGTTTATCCATGAAAACCTCCGGAATGCACGAAAGCCGCCAAAGGAAACTTTGACGGCTTGTGGACTTCTTCATCGCCGCTCATCTTCTTTCGGAGTGCCGCCACGCCGGACGGACACGACGATGCTGCCGATGACCGACGCGCCGGGCAACGCCAGCGGCAACGGGTTTCCCGTCGCGACGAAAGCCCAAACGCCTAGACCGATGATGACGAGCTGCCCGACGACGACGCCCACGGCGTTGAACGTCTCGCGCCTGCTCGACGCCCTCATAGCCTTTATGTAGTCCTTGATGATGAGCGTCTGCCGCTCTGATTCGCCGAGCGTGCCGTCACGGTACGCGGCGAGTATCAGGGCGCGCTCCTCCTCGTCGTATTTGTGGAGCGTATCGGGATGCGGGAGCGGCCCTTCAAAGGACTGCTCCACCACGCGGATGTCCTGCTTTAGGAGCAGCCTAGCAATCTCTTCTGCTCTTCGGCCACGCAATGCAGCAATTCCGCACTCGCGTAACCCCTCGTCAGCCTCTCGTTGCGCCTGCGCGTCGTCGCCGCCGACCAACGGCGCAGCTCCTTCAGATTCTCGCTGTAGTCGGTCACTGGCACAGTCGCCACGCCCGCCATCGGCAGGTACTCCATCATCGTCGTGTTCGCCATGGCAACCACCTCTCGGTTCGTCTGCGTGCATCTTAACATCCTTTCGCTAACAACGCTTGCGTGTGTTTGGGATACGCGGTCCTATCGGGGGTCAGGCCGTGGCCTGTAGGGGAAGCGAATCAGGTTCGTCTTTTTTGGATATGAGCGCCGCGTCGCGCGCGGTCTTCAGGAGGCGGTCTTTGCGCTCGCCGTCCACGGTGCGGTAGCAGTCCACAAGCTCCTGCTCGTCGGGCGGCATGTCGGGCACGGCGGCGGGTTGCGTCCAGCCGCATAGATCGTTAGGCGTGCAGTCAAGCGCAATTGCCAAGTTATAGGCATCTTCCAAGCCAATAGAAACCTCTTCACGTTCCCATGAAGCATACTTTCTCTCTTTGATGCCAAGGTGCGCTGCTATATCTCGTTGAGTGTGGAACCCCGCTTTTTTACGAAGCTCCTTTAAACATAGGCGATACATAGTCCTCCTCTCGCCGTTCACGTGGAAGAAATGTTACGTGAAATACGTTGATGAATCAAGAAAAAACGAAAATAACGCTTGCAATAACCGTGATTTATGTTTATAGTCTCGCTTATCAACGTGAAACATGTTGATTTTGGATCTCTTAGGTGACTAAGAGATTACGGGTTTTGTTGACTAACGCCAACAAAACCCGTGTCTAGCTCACGGCGAGGAGGTGACGGATATGTGCGATTTGAAGGATCGGTTTGCGGCAAACCTCTGGGACTGGCGCCACAGGCGACATATGACGCAAGCCGAGCTAGCGCGCGCAGCAAAAACGAGTGTCGACACCATCGGCAAATACGAGCGCGCCGCCGGGTCGCCAACACTCAAGACCATCTGCGACATAGCTGAAGCGCTCGATTGCGAACCAAACGATTTATTCGGGTGGACGATAAAGGAGGTGGCGTGATGGCAGGGCAAACCGGCAACGCGCACAGGCAGGTCGTCGAGCTGACCGTGGACAACTGCCCCGAGCTTCGGGTATATGTCGAGAAACTTGAGGCAAAAGCGGACGAGGTGACGCGGGTTCTCGAAGAGGACCATGACCTCGACCACGCTGCCGAGCTACTCGCCGAACTCGGGCTTGGAATGGAAGTCAGTATCGACGTTTACAAGCTCACAGATCGAGACGAAGAGGTGTCTTGCAACGAGGGCACTCGGTGATCGCGGTGCGGACGGTGACTTTCTCATGGCATGTGGGGCACTCGATTTCCATGCCATTCGATGCCATGCCCTCTTTGGCAACGGCAAGCGCCCCTTTCTGGAGCTTCTTCGAGTTGGTGTGGATCTTGATCTTGAAGTCCTTTTTACCCATGGCAAGCACCTTCCCCGCGTTTGGCCGGATGCGGGGAAGTCTAGCAGGAAAGGAGGTGGCGTGATGGCAGGGCAAACCGGCAACGCTCACAGGCAGCGGACCAAGAACCTGCACACGAGCTACACATGGCGCGCGACCAACTGCCGCCGCCATACCGTGCAAGACGAGCAAGACGAGATCGGCTTTTTCATCGTCGCCCTCTCGGCCATGACGACGCTGATAACCGTCCTCGTCCTGAAGATGTTGGAGGTGTTGTAGATGGCAAGCGACATATGGGAGCGCGCGGCTA
Organism: Oscillibacter sp. MSJ-31; assembly: GCA_963621315.1. Classification (GTDB taxonomy): domain Bacteria; phylum Actinomycetota; class Coriobacteriia; order Coriobacteriales; family QAMH01; genus CAVAWX01. The sequence goes on along the minus strand of CAVFDV010000045.1, from coordinate 7,611 downwards.
GCGGCGCAAACGAGACCATGCGCGCGGCAAGCCGCGTCGAGGAGCTGTGCCGCAAGATGCGCCGGGACACGACGCGCGGGTGCGGCGAGATGCACCTGCAGCGGGTGTGCGCCGACGCGCACGACGCGATGCAGTCTTTGGAGAAGTGGACGCAGCACACGATGCGCGCGGTGCACGAGGCGCAGCGCGGAGAGCTGAAGCCGGAAAAGGAGCCGCACCGCGAGACGTGGACGGCAGACGAGGTCACCGGCTTGTACAACGTCGTGGAGATCATGACGCACCACATCCTCGGCAAGGACGCGGAGGAAGTGGGCGGGGCATGAACAGGCACTACTACACGGTCAACGAGTACGCGGAGCTTTTGCGCGTGAGCACGCAGACCGTGCGCAACATGTGCCGCGCCGGGCGGCTGGAGTGCGTGCGGATAGGCCGGCAATGGCGCATCCCGGGCAAGGCGGAAGGCGACGTGAAGACGGCGCTTCGCCAAGGAGAGGACGCGGCGTGAGACGCGCTGCGCACCTATAGGACCTTCACAACCGAACAGGCAGGCGGCGGCGGCGCGGAGGCGGTGCCGGCGGCGGGCACGCCCGAAGGCCATCCCGCGCCAAACGCATACCAGGAGAAAAATTGCACATCCGGGTGTAGCAGACGGGCGAACAAAGCACTACGGCGGGCGGCTTTTCCGAGCGCCCGCCCGCCGCCCGCGCCGCGACATGCAACCCCCTTGGGGCCGCGCCCTTCCCTTCCCCTTGCAAAGCGGCCCATAGCGCCGCGCCGTCGTCGCCTGCCTGTTCGGTTTTCACGAGACGAAAGGAGAGGGGATATGCAAAGAAGATGCGGGCATGCGGCGCGCCGCGAGGCGGAGCCGGTGCCGGAGTGGCTGACCATGGAGGGGTGCCGCATGGAGCGCACCGAAAGCGAGGCGAGGTCTGTGCGCGTGATCGCCGCCGTGAGCATAGCGGCGTTTTTCGCCGCGTCGTTTCTGCCGGAGCTGATGGGCATATGACGGCGCAGCGAAACGGGATGTTTTTCGGGCGCAACGTCTACGAGACGCTGAAGGCGCTGGACTGCGACGACGCGCGCGGGCGCTTCATGATGGAGCTGTTCTCCTACGGCATGGAGGGCGTGGAGCCGGACTTCGGCGGCGACCCCCTGATGGAGATAGCCTTCATCAACATCAAGCCCTTCATCGACAGCTCGGCGTCGAGGGCAGCGGCGAGCCGCGAGAACGGCAAGAAGGGCGGCAGGCCGCGCAAGGGGCGGGGCGCGGGCACGTCGTCTGCGGCGGATGCGGACGTGCCGGAAAACCTAGACGGAAACCTAGGCGAAAACCTAGAAAACCTAGATTCGGTGGGTTTCGACGTATCACAACGAAACCTAGAAAACCTAGACGGAAACCTAGAAAACCTAGCCGAAAACCTAGGAAACCCACCTTATAACAAGAACACGAATACAAACACGAACACGAACGGGAACACGAACTCGAACTCGAAGCGTGAAGAAGAAAAAATCCAAAAAAGAAGAAGGCGCGGCCGGGTTTCGAAATTCCGGCGCAAGGCCGACGTCTCGCCGCTTTTCGACGAGGCGGAAGACGGGGAGGGGGGATGGCTCGATGAGCGCGAGTGAGACGGCGGGCACCTCGGGCGCCACAGGCGCCACGGGCACCGCCACGGCGGACGTGCCCGTCTCCGACGGCCTGCCCGCATGGCTGACCGATCCCGAGCAGCTGGCCGACGTGCAGGCCAAGCTCGACGATGCCGCGAGGTGCCGTGACGGCGTGGACGAGGTGGACGAGCAGGGACGCCGCGTGCGGCGCTACCCGTGCGGTGCGGCCTTTCCCGTCGTGGGCAAGCCCGACGCGAGGGCGGCGCGCTCGGAGCTGCCCCGCGAGATGCGCGCCGCGACGTGCTTTCGCGGCATGGGCAACTGGGCGCAGGCGACCTTCGAGCGGATGGACGGGTACACGCCGCCCGAGCTGCGGCGGCGCGCGCAAGGCTACGTGGCCGACTTTCCCGCCAAGCGCGCGGCCGGCCAGGGGATGCTGCTGTTCGGGCCGCGCGGCGTGGGCAAGACGTGGGCGGCGGCGTGCGTGTGCAACGCGCTCCTCGACCGGGGGATGTCGCCGCGCTTCACCAGCGTGTCGCAGGCGCTGGGCACGCAGGCGCGGGGGGACGGCACCTTCGAGCAGGCCGTGGCGTCGCTCGCGCAGGCCTCGCTCGTGGTGCTCGACGACTTCGGCAGCGAGTACGACAGCGACTACCGGCTGGCGCGCATCGAGCAGCTGGTGGGCGCGCTCTACGACGGGCGCGTGCCCTTCATCGTGACCACGAACCTGGGCCGCAGGCAGCTCGCCAACCCCAACCCCCGCATCGCGCGGGTGATGGACCGGGTGAAGGAGCGCACGAGCGCCCTGTGCTGCGAGGGCGTGGACAGGCGGCGGCTGGGGCTGGGCGCATGAGGGCGCAAGAGCAGCGGCGCAAGCCCGACGCGCCGCGCACGATCGGCGGCATCGGCTACGCGCCGCCGGGGCGCGACGTGGAGATCTTGCGGATGGCCCTGCCCTGGGCGGCGGCGTCGGTGGGATGGGCGCATGTGGAACGCGAGACGGGGGTGCCGGCGGGCACGCTGGCCGACTTCGCGCGCGGCGTGCAGCACGGGATGCGCAAGGACTGGTTCGACTGCCTGTGGACGTGGATATTCCACAGGAACGCCGAGACGCCGCAAAAGCGCGACGGGAAAGGGAGATGAGATGGAGATCAAGACGGTGCCGCTTTCGGCGGTCTACGCAGACGAGATGAACCCGCGCGATGACTTCGGCGACATCGACGCGCTGGCAGAGAGCTTTTCGGCCGGGCTGTGGCCCGGGGAGCCGGTGCAGCCGATCGTGGTGGTGGCCGACGGCGCGCGCTGGCGCATCGTGGATGGGGAGCGGCGCTGGCGCGCGATGCGCTCGCTGGCGCGCGAGACGTGCCACGCCGTGTGCTGCGAGGGCTTGGACGAGGCCAACAGCGTGCTGGCGATGCTCGCCACGAACGACAAGAAGGAGCTGTCGGAGATGGAGCGCTCGCGCGGCGTGCAGCAGGCGCTGCTTTTGGGCGTGGAGCCCGAGAAGGTGGAGCACGCGGGGCGCTTCACCGGCGCGGCGGGCGTGGCCCGCGCGATGAAGAGGGTGGGGGACGCGGCCAAGGCGGCGCAGATGCCGCTCGCGCAGCTCGCCGCCATCGACGCCGCCGAGCAGGCGGGCGATCTCGACGGTGCGGCAGAGATCGCCGAGGCGGGCGCGGGGTGGCGCGGCGCGGCGAACAAGGCGCAGGCGCGGCGCGAGACCGAGGAGGAGCGCGCGGCATGGCGCGAAAAGTGCAAGGAGGCGGGCGCGAACCTCGCCGAGTCGCGCGACGACATCCCCGACGGCTACACCTTCGCCCGCCGCCTCTCACTCGACGACGGGCTGGACAGCCTGCCCGCCGATGCCGTCGTGTCCTTAGGCGGGGCCAACAACACGTGGCTGTACCTGCCCGACGACGGGGAGGACGAGAAGAAATCGGAAGAGGAGCGCGCGCTGGAGGAGCGCAAGGAGCTTTTCGCCGCGCAGGGCGCGGCGCTCGTGCGGGCGCTGTGGAAGTGGGCGGTCGGCATCGCGTTTCCCTTCGCGCTCGAGGTCGAGCCCGCCGAGTCGATGCGCGCGCAGCGGGCTGTGGCGGAGCTTTGGCTGGAGCAAAAAGACGCCGTCCAGACCGTCGCCGGGCACGTCTCGGCGCTGTCCGAGGAGATGGCCGAGGACATGAGGAAGCGAGGGCGCATGTCGCATCCGAACGTGGACGGATGGGTGCTGCTCGCCCTGTTCGACAGCCTCGTGGGCGGCCTGCCCTACTACGTCACCGCGAAGCTGGCCGCCGGCAACAAGCTCGACAAGTGGGACTTGAACCGCCTATCGCAGCTCGTCACCGTCGCCGACGCGGCGGGCATCGCGGACGCGGACGCGCAAGAGCGCGGGTTCGGCGAGCTGCTGGAGGCGGCGCGCGCGGCCTGCGGCGAGACGGTGGAGGGCTAGGCGGCGTGGCGCGGGTGCGGAGAAACGCCGCCGGCGTGTGGTACGTGCGCCTGTACCTCGGGCGCGACGCGCGCGGGCGCGCTATCCAGCCCTACCGGAGCTTCCCGCAGGCGGCATGCCGCGAGGAGGCGCAGGCGCTGGCCGACACGTGGGCGTCGTCGCTGACAGCGGGCGGGCTGGTGAAGAGCGCCCTGCTCGCCGACCTGCTCGACGGCTACAACGACATGCGCGAGAGGAACGGAGCGTCGCCGAACAGCGTGCGCTCGTGGCGGATGTTCAACCGCGCCTACGTGCGCCGCTACCTGCCGTCCGCCGTGGCATCGGAGTTGACGTGTGCCGACATGAACCGCTTCGAGCAACGTTTGCTCATGCCGGCGTGCGAGGGCGGCGCGGGGCTGGCACGCTCCAGCGTGCTGTGCGTGCACAACTGGCTGCGCGCGGCCTTCAACCACTTCACGGCGGCGGGCGTGGCGGACGTGAACCCGATGCTGTCGGTGGCCAAGCCCTCGCCGGCGCGACGCGAGGCGGCGTCGCTTTCCGATTGGGACTTCTCGCGGCTCGACGCGGCGCTGCGCGGCGCGCTCGACGGCTCGGCGGGGGATTGCGCGACGCGCCGCACACGCGCGGCGTTCGGGGCGTTCATCGCCCTTCACACGGGCATGCGCTGCGGCGAGGTGTGCGCCCTGCGCGCCTGCGACGTCTCGCGCGCGCTTTCCAGCGTGCACGTGGGCGGGACCGTCATAGAGCAGCCGGGCAAGCGCCCGTGGCGGCGGGGCACGACGAAGGGACGCAAGAGCCGCAACGTGGCCGTGACGGACGGCGTGCTCGACGTGGTGGACGCGTGGACGCGCTCGCTGCCCGCGTCCGTGCGGCGCATGCCGGCAGGGCGCCCCGTGGTGACGCTTGCCGGCAAGTGGACGCGCCCCTCGGCGCTCTCGCGCGACTTCTCGGCGCTGCGCGAGGAGCTGCGTCTGCCGCGCGAGGTGACGTTCCACACGCTGCGCCACACGCACGCCACGTGGTGCCTCGCCGCCGGGGTGGACCTGAAGACGCTCTCGGAGCGGCTGGGGCACGCCGATGAGGCGACGACGCTGCGCTTGTACGCCCACGTCCTGCCGGGCCGCGACGCGGCGGCTGCGGCGGCGTTCGAGCGGGCGGCGGACGCGGCGCGGGGGTGTTGCAATCCTGTTGCAACCGGGGGTTTGCCGTGATGCGGGCGCGGGCTTGGGAAAGCCCAGCTCCACGGGCGCGGCGGCGGTGGTCTCGCGGCATGCCGGCGAAAATAAGAACTAATTATCCGACAGACGGCTTTTCGGAGGTTGAGATGGAAGAGGTTTTCAGGAACGCGGCGGGGTGCCTTCTCGCCCTTTTGGGTTTTGCCGCGTGCGCCGTGGTGACGGGCGCGGCGCTGGGCGTCGTGTGGGCGGTCGCGTGCGGGGTGTGCGCCGCGCTGCGCGGGCTGTGGGGGTGGTGAGCATGGCCGTCTTGATGGACGAGCACGGCGACTTCGTGGTGCCGGACGAGCCCTCGCGGCACTACGTGGACATGCCCGTGCAATGCCGCTTCAGCGAGGCGCGCGTCCGCGCGGACCGGCGCCAGATGAAGGAGATACGCTCGGAGATAGAACGCCTCGGCGGGCTAGGCCCTGCCATCGTGAAGTCCGGCCTGTCGCGGCGGCACCTGGCCGCGATATACAAGGGCACGTGGAAGCCCTCCGTCGAGACCGCGCAACGCTACCTGCGCGTGTTGGGGGATGCATGAGACTCCCCTTCTCGTATAACGTGGTCTCACGACGGGCACAATGGGCACGGCGGCGGTGGAGGGCTTTCAACTTGGACACATGGGAGTATTTCAGGCATCACGGCGCACGGCGCACCTTCGAGCGCGCCCGCGCCTGCATCGGGCGCAGGAAGGATGCGGCGGCGGTCGTGGCGCTCGGCATCGACGGCATACGCCCGCGCCACGTCCCGCAAATCGGGCGCGGTTCGGGCGGGACGGGGAATCCCACGGTCGATGCGGCGCTCTACCGCATGACCACGGCGCGCGAGATATACGGCGACGCATGCGTGCGGCTGGCCGAGATAGACGCGTTCAGGCGCGATGCGGCGCGGCTGGCCGAGGGCGCGGGAAAGGCCCTGGGCTGGACCTACGGCGCGGTGCTGCGGCTCTACTACATCGAGGGGCTGCGCTGGGACGAGGTGCGCGGGCGGCTCGGCGGGCGCGGCCTGCGCCAGATCCTGCGCATGCGCGACACCGCGTGCGAGTGGGCGGATTCCGTGGGCTACCTGCGCGCCGTGCGCGGCCTTGGCGACGCGACGTGAGGAGGGCGCGATGCAAAGGGACATGGACCTGGTGCGCGAGATATTGCGCGAGCTGGCAGACGCGAGGCAGCCTTTGCCCGCGTCCATGTTCGCCGACGGCGCGCGCAGCGTGGAGGAAGTCGGCTACAACATGGTTATCATGGACGAAGCCGGTTTGATAGAGGCGCGCCGCACGGGCGCCAGCGGCGACCCCTACTACCGCGTCTGCGCTCTGCGCATGACGTGGGCGGGAAACGACTTTTTCGACAGCGTGAGAGACGACGCGGTGTGGGGCAAGGTGAAGCGCCGCATCGGCAAGCAGCTGCCCTCGGCGGCGTTCGAGGTGTTTGTGAAGGTGGCGGGGCAATTGTGCGCGGAGGCGTGCGGCGTCGCCTGAAGCCCGGTTGGAGACCGGGGAAAAATTCCGAATTTGGGGCTTGACAGATGTCACCCCGAAATGCCATTTTTGATAGCGTTGGATAGGTGTCTGACGAGGGGCGCGCCAAGAGGGCAGTTGGCGCGCCCCTTTCTCGTGCCCCGCGCCGCCGCATGGCCGGCCGCGCGGGCGCGCATGCGAACAGCACACAACCGAAGATGGAGGGCGCGATGCTACGGAGCGAGCGGATGGCGTTCACCCTGCACGTGGAGTGCGGCGGCGAGCACATCGACCTGACGGAATGCGAGGCGGTGTGTGTGGTCTTGGGAGACGCGCGCGTGCCGTGCGCGACGGTGGGCATGCGCGGCCTGAAGGTCGGGCGCGACGGCGTGCGCGTGCGCCTCACGCGCGAGCAGACGGCGGCTCTGCCGCGCGGCGCGGTGCCCGTGCAGCTGCGCGCGCGCCGCGGCCCTATCACGCTGCTGGCGGACATGGAGCCGCTGTTCGTCGGAGGTGGTCTGGCATGATCAAGACGGTTCACCCGCTCGTGTTGAGCGGCGAAAAGCTCCTGCAGTCTCCGCCATCGCCGATGGTGGCCGGCTCGCAGGAGGCCGATGCCGTCTCCGTCGAGCTGGACGGCGGGAATATTACGGTATCCAACAACGGCGAGCTGGGGCTTTCCGCGGGGTGGGACGACGGTATCCTCACGTTCGGGCTGTACGACCCAGACGGGCTGGGAGTCGGGGGCGCAAGCACCATCTTCTATAGCGACGATTTCTCTGTGTCGGCGGTTTACGTGGCGAACTTCTTCTAGGCGCCGCGCTCCATGTCGTCGCGTAGGAGCTTCTTCAGGTAGGACGCGCGCCCGCCCTTCGTGTCGAGGT
>CAVFDV010000044.1:12267-12713 GCA_963621315.1 Oscillibacter sp. MSJ-31 | reverse complement strand
ATCCTAGCACAGCGCGGGGCGCCCCCATGGAGCGTGCGCCGCGGTGGTGCCGCGCCCGCGCGGGGCGCTGTGCTAGAATTCCCCTTTGTTTGAACTGCACCGACGAAAAGGAAGGCCTCGTATGTCCGGACATTCGAAGTGGGCGACCACCAAGCACCGCAAGGCGGCAGTCGACGCAAAGCGCTCTGCCATGTTCTCCAAGCTCAGCCGCATCATCACCGTTGCGGCCAAGGAGGGGGGCGACCCCAACCCGGACAACAACGCCTCGCTCGCGGCGGCCATCGCCAAGGCCAAGGGCTACTCCATGCCCAAGGACAAGATCCAGACGGCCATCGACAAGGCCTTCGGCTCCGGCGCCGACGCGGCGGCCTGGGAAGAGGTCACCTACGAGGGCTACGGGCCTGCGGGCATCGGCCTGTACGTCGAGTGCCTGACCGACAACCGCA
>CAVFDV010000044.1:0-12257 GCA_963621315.1 Oscillibacter sp. MSJ-31 | reverse complement strand
GACGTGCGCAGCGCGTTCAGCCACTCGGGCGGCAACCTCGCGACCAGCGGTTCTGTGGCCTTCCAGTTCAAGCGCCAGGGCCAGATCACGGTGGACAAGGCCGTGTGCGACGACGAGGACAAGCTCTTCGAGGCCGTCACGGAGGCCGGCGGCGACGACTACGAGGACGCCGGCGAGGAGTGGGTCGTGTGGGCCGAGCCGTCCGCGCTCATGGCGGTGAAGAAGGGCCTCGACGGGCAGGGCATCGAGGTGAAGGGCGCCGAGCTGGTCTTCAGCGCGAACAACCCCACGGAGGTCACGGCAGAAGACGCCAAGAAGGTCATGCGCCTCGTGGACGCGCTCGAAGAGCTCGACGACGTGCAAAACGTCTTCCATCGCATGGAGATCAGCGACGAGGTGGCCGCCGCGCTCGAAGGCTAGGAGTTTTCGCGGCGGCGCTGGCGCTCCTTGATCTGGTTGAGGATGGCCTCGACCTGCTCGCTGCGCCGGGCTGCCGCGTGGTGCGCGGCGGCTTCGTGCGCGGCGGGTGCGGCGGCGTTGTCCGGCGCGTCGGCGCAGGCGACGGGGAGATGCGTTGCGGCGTACGCCGGGTTTTGCGCGTCGGCTTCGTGCACCGTCGGCTGCGGCTGCGGCTGCGGCTGTGCTTCCGCCTGTGGTTGCGCCTGCACGTGCGCTTCCGTTTTTGCCTGCGGTTGCGCGCCTTCGGGTTCGGCGGGCGCGGTGAACGCGGGTTGCGTCCAGCTGCCGTCTTCTGCCTGCCTGGGCCAGGCGCCGCCAAGGGGCACCTCGCTGTCTTGCTGGCGCCACAGGCTTTGCGCGCGGACGCTTATCGGGGTGAAGCTTTGCGCCCGCTCGTCTGCCGGGGTGAAGGCGCCGGAGGCCGCAGAGGCGTCTGCCGCGTGGGCTTCTGCCGGTGCGGGGGCGCCCGTCGGGGTGAAGGCGCCGGGTGCCGCAGGGGCGCCGAGCTGGTTCACCATCATGCCGCTGCCCGCGCCCTCGCCGCCGGGGCACGGCTGCCACGTCCCACTCGCGCCCGCACCGCCGTCGGGGCACGGACGTTCGATGCCGGCTGCACCCGCGCCGCCGCTGAATCCGGGCTGCCAAGGGCCGCCCGCCTCGCCGTCGTCCGGTTCACCTGCATATCCGCCGCCCGGGGCGCCTAGAGCGTTCGGGTAGCCCGGACCGTTCGGGGCGCCCTGGCCGCCCGGACCATTCGGCGTCCCTAGGCCGCCCGGGCTGCCCCCTTTACCCCCATCGCCCGCGCCATTTGCGCCGCCCGCGCCCCCGCGTCGCCAGTCGATGAAGGCGACGACCACGCTGCCCGCGGCGAACAGCGAGCAAAACAGGCCGACCACGATGCCGAGGAAGGGCACGTGCGCGGCGACGGCGAACACGGCGAGCATGATCGCCGACGAGCCCCACTTGTTCATCCGGGGAAACACGGCGCGCCCGATGCATATCGCGGTGAAGGGCAGCGCGATGGTCGAAAGCGCGCCCGCCGCCAAAAAGAGCGCCAGCGCCGCCCATGCGCCGAGCACCAGCAAGGCCAGCGCGAGCACGACGGCCGGCACGAGCAGGCAGGTGACGAGCCCTGCGACGAGCACGCGCGCGGTCCTCGTGCGCAGGTTGGCCGCCGCGCACTCGAAGGGGCGCGCCCCCAGGCACACGAGCAGCAAGACCCCGCACACGAACGCGGCCAGCGCCGAGGCGATGGTGGCGGCCATGTCGAGCCAGGCCAGGGCTGCGGCAAGCGCCGCGCCCGCGCCCGCGTCCTCTTTTTCCGTGGCGTGAAACTCGATGTTGTCGACCTTTGCCCCGCTGGCCACGGAAGGCTCGGCGGGCGCGTAGACCTCCAGCGTGCCCTCGATGCTCGTGCCGGCTTGCACGACCACCTCGTCGGCGTGCAGCTCCATGCTCTTGTAGGCGCCCGAGACCTCCACCTTGTCGGCGGCGGCGACGACATGCTCCATGTCGCCTGCGAGCTTGACGTCCTGGCCGGCGACAAGCGCCCAGCCCTTCACCGTGGCGTCTGCGGACACGGTCCCGCCGGCGGCATAGAGGTTGTTGCCCACCTGCGCGTTTCTCGTGTGGATGCTTTGCGCGGCCAGCGCCATGTCGCCTGCTGCCGAGGCGCTGTCGAGCGAGATGTTCGAGGCGGCGGCGAAGATGTTGCCCTCCACCGCGTCGGACGTGGTGAAGGAGAGGTCCGCGCCCGCGCCCACGAGGTCGCGCCCGAGGGTGGCCGTCTTGCCGTGCATGCCGGCGTCGGCGGCAAAGGCGGCCGGCACGCTGCAGCATATGGCAAGCGCTACGGCCAGGACGAGCGCGAATGCGCGTGCGGCGCGCGGGGAGAGGGGGCGCCGTGCGGTGCGCGCCTGCTTGGGCGCCGAGCCGTGCGGCACCCCGCCGGGCGTTTCACCCCCGCGCGACCCCAGGGTGCATGTGTGGGCTTCGTCCGCCGGGCGGGCTTGCTCGTGCGCCGAGCCGTGCGCCTGCGGGGCGGACGCGAGGGGATGGGATATGCGATGCCGCTGCATGGGTCCTCCTCCATGGTGAACTACGCGTACATATATATGGCGCGCGCGCAAAGGCGCGTTGCATTGCGATTTAAAGATTATACCTTGCAGGCCGTGCGGCGTGTGCTATGCTTGCAACCGAACATTTGTTTGCCCCGCGCGGGGCGGGCTGCGCCAGGCGGGGCAAGCCTTGCACGGCTCGGGTCGGCGGCGCTCGGGCCGCACGGCGCGCGGATGCGGACGTTGCGGGCGGTGGCGACGCGGCGCGGGGGCGCGTGTTCGGGTGCATCTCGCGCGCGGCGCGGGTGCGTGTTTTTGAAGGAAGCGGCAGACCCGGGTTTTCAGCCCGGGCGGACGGGGGAAGGAGAGGGGCATCGCCGTGGATATGGACGCCGACATGGTGGTGGGCATAGACCCGGGCCTTGCCAACACGGGCTGGGGCGTCGTGCGCGAGGAGGGGTCGCACGTCGTGCCCGTCGCCTACGGCTGCGTCTCGACGCGCGCCGACATGGACATGCCCGCGCGTCTGGCCATCATCCACGACAACTTGTGCGAGGTCATCGACCGCTACCGTCCGGGCGCCGCGAGCGCCGAGTGCGTCTACTTCGGGGTGAACGCGCCGTCTGCCATCGCCACGGCCCAGGCGCGCGGGGCGGCGCTCGTCGCCTGCTCCTACATGGGGCTTGCCTTCGGCGAGTACACGCCCCTGCAGATAAAGAAGGCGCTCGTGGGCACGGGCAAGGCGGACAAGGCGCAGGTGCAGTACATGGTGCGCGCGGTGCTGGGCTTGGACCACGACCCGAAGCCCGACCATGCGGCAGACGCGCTGGCCGCCGCCGTCACCCATTTGCGCATGCGCCGCTCGCGCGCGCTCGAGCAGTCCGTGGCGCGCGAGTACGGGATGGACGTGGCCACCACGAAGCGCGCGAAGGCGCAGGCGCGGCGCGCGTTCGAGCGCAGGGTCGCCGATGCGGTGCAAAAGGAGGCGCTGCGATGATCGCGTTTCTGGAAGGAGAGCTCGTGGGGCGCGGCCCGGATGTCGCCGTGCTCGATGTGGGCGGCGTGGGCTACGAGCTGTCCATGAGCTCGCGTGCGCTCGCGGGGCTGCCCGATGGGTCCGTTCCTGTGCGCATATGGACATACTTGCAGGTGAAAGACGACGGGCTTTCGCTTTTCGGCTTTTTAGACCCGGCCGAAAAAGAGATGTTCATGGCGCTTTTGGCGGTGAAGGGCTTGGGGCCCAAGCTCGCGCTCGCGCTATTGTCGGCGCTTGCGCCCGCGCAGGTGGCAGACGCGATCGCGCGCGGCGACGATGCGGCCATCGCGCGGGCGCCCGGCATAGGCAAGAAGACCGCCCAGCGCGTGGTGCTGGAGTTGAAGGACCGCTTCTCGTCGCTTGCCGCGCCGCTTGTGGGCGGCGGTGTGGGGGTGGGCGGCGGCGCCGGCGGTGCCGACGACGTGCCGGCTGCGGCGGGCGCGCTGGCGTCGGGCTTGCAGGAGGCGCGCGAGGCCTTGCGCGGCATGGGCTTTTCGGATGCGGAGGCAGACGCGGCGCTGTCCGGGTGCCCGGCCGATGCGGGCGTTGAAGAGGGCATACGCTACGCGCTCAAGAGCCTGGGGGCCGCGCGATGATGTGGGAGTCCCCGGAATTTTTCGCAGACGCGCGCGACGCCGCCGCCGCGCCGGACGCATCGGCGGGCGCGAATACGTGCGCCGCCTCCGTGCCCGAAGGCGCGGCCGGCGCGGCGGCGGGCGGGGAAGCGGCGCCGGCGGCATCCGGTGCGGCGGCGCCCGGGGTGGGTACGTTTGCGCCATCCGGCGCGGCTCCGTCCGCAACAGCCGACGCGGCGCCGCCCGAGCGCTTCGTCTCGCCCGCGCAAACGCACGAGGAGGCCGCCTCGGAGACGGGTCTGCGCCCCAAGACGCTTTCCGAGTACCTGGGCCAGACGCGCATCAAGGAAAACCTCTCCGTCTTGGTCCAGGCGGCAAAATCGCGCGGCGACGCCCTCGACCACCTGCTCTTCTCCGGGCCTCCGGGTTTGGGCAAGACCACGCTTGCCGGCGTGGTGGCACACGAGCTGGGCGTGGCCTTCAAGGCCACGAGCGGCCCTGCCATCGAGCGCGCCGGCGATCTGGCCGCCATCCTCACGAACCTGGAGGAAGGCGACGTCCTCTTCATCGACGAGATACACCGCCTGAACCGCGCGGTCGAAGAAGTCCTCTACCCCGCGATGGAGGACTTCGCCCTCGACATCGTCATAGGCCAAGGGCCGGCCGCGCGCTCCCTGCGCCTCGATTTGCCGCACTTCACGCTCGTGGCGGCCACGACGCGCACGGGCTTGCTCACAGGCCCTCTGCGCGACCGCTTCGGCGCGTGCTTTCGCCTCGACTACTACTCCGTCCAAGAGCTCCACGACATCGTGGCCCGCTCGGCGTCCATCCTGGACGTCCAGATAGACGACGCCGGCGCCGACGAGATCGCCTCGCGCTCGCGCGCCACGCCGCGCCTGGCAAACCGCCTGCTCAAGCGCGTGCGCGACTACGCGCAGGTCCGCGCCGACGGACGCATCACCCGCGAGGTGGCCGCCGAGGCGCTCTCCTTTTTCAAGGTCGACGCCATGGGGCTGGACTCCACGGACGACGCCTTGCTGCGCCTTCTGTGCGTCACCTTCGCCGGGCGCCCCACGGGCCTTGCCACCGTGGCCAGCGCCCTTGGCGAGGAGCCGGACACCATCGAAGACGTCTACGAGCCCTATCTCTTGCGCTGCGGCCTGCTCGAGCGCACGCCCAAGGGGCGCCGCGCCACGCGTCTGGCCTACGAGCACCTGGGGCTGCCCTGCCCGCAGCTCGAATGAGCGCGCCCGCGTCTGCGGCGGCGGCGGTGCGGCGGGACATGCGCTTTTGAATCCGGCTCGGCGTGTGTCTCTGGGCGTGGCGGGAGCGTCGCGTGCGCGTCGCGTGCGCCCGATGGCGTATGCCCGATGGCGCATGCCATGCGCCCGGCTGTCCGCAGCCGTCCGCCGCGCCGGCCCGTCTCGCGCGGCCGCCGGGCGCCGTTTGCCCCGAAATTTCCGCCAAGCCGCGCCCGCAAGTCGCCCGCCTTGCCCCGCAGGCGCGCCCATATGTGCTACAACGGTGCGCGGCTTCGGTTCTTCTTTTCGTCCTATGGATTTTCCGCCTTGCGTGCGCGGGCGGGGGAGGGATGTGCTCGTGGAAAAGTTCTTCAAGATCAAGGAACGCGGTTCTTCGTTTGGCGCCGAGGTCGTCGGCGGCCTCACCACCTTTTTGGCGATGGCCTACATCATCGCCGTCAACCCGACCATCCTCGTGGACGCGGGTATCCCCTTCGAGGCGGCCCTCACCGCCACCTGCTTCGGCGCGGCCATCATGACCTTGTGCATGGGTCTGATCGCCAACCGCCCGCTCGCGCTGGCCTCCGGCATGGGCATCAACTCGATCGTCGCCTACAGCCTGTGCATGGACCCCGTCGCGGTGGACTGGCGCGTGGCCATGGCCGTCGTCATGGTCGAGGGCGTCGTGATCCTGGCGCTCATGATCTGCGGACTGCGCGAGGCCATCATGCGCGCCATCCCCGCCACCTTGCGCCACTCCATCGGCATCGGCATCGGCCTTTTCATCGCGTTTGTCGGGATGAAGGGCGGCGGCGTGATCGTCGACAACGAGTCCACCCTCATCTCGGCAGGCGATTTCTCCTCGCCCGCCGTCATCGTCTCGCTCATCGCCATCTTCGTGGCCGTCGTCTTGACGGCCGTGCACATGCGCGGCGCGCTGCTCATCTCCATCGTCGTCGCCACCGTCGCGGGCATCCCCCTGGGCGTCACCCCGCTGCCCTCGAACTGGGATTTCGGGCTGGACTTCTCCACTTTCGCCGCGCCCTTCCAGACGGTGCCCTCCACGGGCAACATGGCCATACTCCAGGTCTTCTTGCAGCCGGCGCTGCTGCTCTTTGCCTTCTCGCTTCTGATGAGCGACTTCTTCGACACGATGGGCACGGCGGTGGCCGTGGCCGAGCAGGGCAAGTTCGTCGACAAAGAGGGCAACGTCGAGGACATCGGCAAGATCTTGACCATCGACTCGGCCGCGGCCGTGGTCGGCGGCTTCATGGGCGCCTCCTCGATCACGACCTTCGTGGAAAGCGCCTCCGGCGCGGCATCCGGCGCGCGCACGGGCTTTTCCAACGTCGTCGTGGCCATAGCCTTCGTGATATTCGCCTTCCTCAGCCCCATCGTCGGCATGGTCTCCAGCTCGGCCACCTGCGGCGCGCTCGTCGTCGTGGGCTACCTGATGATGACCGACGTGGTGAACGTGGACTGGCACCACATCGAAAACGCCTTCCCGGCCTTCATCACGATCTTCGCCATCCCCATGACCTACTCCATCACCTCCGGCATCGGCCTGGGCTTCATCAGCTACGTGGTGTGCATGATCGCCTGCGGCAAGGTGCGCGAGATCAAGCCGCTCATGTGGATCGCCGCGCTGGCCTTCCTCGCGATGTTCATCTTCTCGTAAAGGGGGCAAGCGCGGGGCAGGGGGCGTGCGGCGCTTCGCGTGCCGCGCGCCCCTCTTCGTTTTCGTGCCACCTTCACCCGCGCCCGCGCCTCGCCTACCCGCGTGTCCACGCCCACGCCGCGCCCGCCTCCTTCACCCGCAACGCGCCCCGCGCACGCGTCCTCTTCACCCGCGCCACGCCCACGCCGCGTGCGCTCGCCCCCCTCTTCGTGCATGCTTTGTGTGCGCCGCCCCTTTCGCCCGCGCGCGTGCGCATTTGGTCTACAATGGCGTTTCGCGCAAGGCGGCGCACGTGCGCCCGCGCTTTCACGCATGGCATCTCTGCCGCACGGGCGGCGGTGCCGCGCGGCGGCGCGCACCCGGCACACGGCCCGTTTTCGCGCGCACAAGGATTCTCGTCCTCGGACAAGGGGGGTTTCGCATGGCACGACAAGAAGAGGTCGCGGGCGGCCTGTCCGTCGCCAACGGCGTGATAGCCGACCTCGCAGGCTATGCCGCGCTCGAAAGCTACGGCGTGGTCGGCATGACGGCGCCGACGCTCACCGACGGCGTGGTGAAGCTTTTGCCGGGTTCCAGGCTGCGGCGCGGCGTGACCGTGCAGATGCTCGACGAGGGCGTCCAGGTGGACCTCTACATCGTCGTCGAGCACGGCGTGAACCTCGCGGAGGTCTCGCGCATGCTCGCGGAAAACGTCCGCTTCGCCCTCGAGGACTCCGCGCACCTTCCCGTGGCAGACGTCGAGGTGCATGTCCAGGGCATCAGGGTGCGCGACTAGCGCCAAGGCAATACAGCACGTCGGAGATAGGGTAGACACACACATGAAAATCGCCAGCATACGCCGCGCCATCGACTACGCGACCGATACGCTCACGAGCCGAAAGGAAGAGGTCAACAGGCTGAACGTCTTTCCCGTGCCGGACGGCGACACGGGCACGAACATGTCGCTGACCATGCAATCGGTGGCAAAGGAGGTGGGCGCGCTGCCGCCGGCGGCCACGGCAGAAGACCTCTGCCGCGCCATCACGCACGGCTCGCTCATGGGCGCGCGCGGCAACTCCGGCGTCATCACGAGCCAGATCCTGCGCGGTCTGTGCGAGGGCCTCGAAGGCGCCACGGCCTGCGACGCCGCCACCATCTCCAAGGCGCTCGACCGCAGCGTCGAGGTGGCCTTCCAGGCGGTGCGCAAGCCGGTGAAGGGCACGATCCTCACCGTGCTCGAAGACGCCGCCGCCGCCGCGCGCATGGCCGCCGAAGAGGGGTTGTCGCCGGTGGCCACGCTCGAGTCCATCTCCGACGAGGCGCTGGCCTCGGTGAAGCGCACGAGCGATTTTCTGCCCGTGCTGAAGGAAAACGGCGTCGTCGATTCGGGCGGCTTCGGGCTCACCATCTTGTTCCAGGCATTCGCCGCCTCGCTTTCGGGCAAAGGCGACGAGGCGATCGCGCACTCCGAGGACTTCACGCATGCGCAGGCGCAGGTCGCCATCGAGCAGGTGAACGACTGGGCAGGCTCGGACTACATGTACTGCACCGAGTTCCTCTTCCACAGCATGGACCTGGACCCGCAAGACGCGCTGGCCTTTCTGTCCGGCGCGGGCGATTGCGAGCTGCTCGTGGGCATGCACCCCGACTTCAAGGTGCACGTGCACACCGACACGCCGGGCGAGGTGCTGAACTACATGACGGCGCGCGGCCAGGTCTCCGAGGTCTTCATCCACAATATGGTCTTGGAGAGCGCCGAGCGCGCCGAGGGGCTGGCAGACGACGCGGACGCGGGTGCCGGTAACGGCGCGGGCGCCGCGGCAGGCGCGGCAGGCGCGCAACCGCAGCAGCCGCAGCCGCAGGCAGGCCCTGCCGAGCACAAGGAGCTTGCCTTCGTGGCCGTGGCCGTGGGCAGCGGCACGGCGGCCATCTTGCGCTCGCTGGGCGTGGACTACGTCGTCGAGGGCGGCCAGACCATGAACCCCTCCACGGCCGATTTGCTCGCGGCGGTCGAGGCGGCCAACGCCGACGCCGTCGTGATCTTGCCCGACAACGGCAACATCGTCATGGCGGCATGCGCGGCGGCCGAAAACGCGCCGGTCCCCTGCGCCGTCGTCCCCACGAAAAACGTGCTCGCGGCCTTTTCCGCGATGTTTGCCGCCGACCGCGCCGCCGGCTTGGAGGAAAACGTCCGCGTCATGACAGAGGCGCTTTCCGGCGTGCATTGCGCGGAGGTCACGACCGCGGTGAAGGCCTCGAAGACCTCCAAGGGCGACAAGATCGCCCCGGGCGACGTCATAGGCATCGCGGACGGCTCGCTCGATATCGCCGGCTCCTCGGTCCACGACGTCGTCATGGCCTTGGCCGAGCAAATGGGCGCGGGCGACTTCGACACGCTCACCTTGCTCGCGGGCGCCGATTTGTCCGATCAGGCCCTGGCCGAGCTGGCCGAGGCGGTCCGGGGCGCCTGGCCGGACCTCGACGTGGACGCCCAGCGCGGCGAGCAGCCCCTCTACCCCGTGCTCTTCTCCCTGGAGTAAGGGCCTCGTCGCCAACGCGGCGCGCAGCCCCCTCGGCCTCTCACCGACGGGGCGCGCGTCGCCCGAGCACGCGAAAGGTACGCACATGCCGGCCGAGAAAATAGCCATCGTCACGGATAGCACCTGCGACGTCTCGCGCGAGGACCTAAACGCGCTCGGCGTCGTGTGCGTGGACCTGAAGGTCTTCACCGCCGACGGCGCGCCCATGGCCTCCGACAACTCCGAGGCCAGCAGCGACGCCTTCTTCGACCACGTGGAGACCTGCGCCGAGCTGCCCGTCACCTCCATGCCCTCGCCCGTGGACTTCGGCGAGGTCTACACGGGTCTTGCGCTGCTCGGCTACACGCATTGCATCTCGCTGCACATATCGTCTGCGATGTCGGGCACCTGCCAGGCGGCGCGCCTGGGCGCCGAGACGGCCGACATCGAGGTGGAGGTCGTCGACACGAAGCGCAACACCTGGGCGCTCGCGCTGCTCGTGCGCGCCGTGGCCCGAAAGCGCGACGAGGGGCTGTCGTTTGCGCAGCTCGTCGATTTCGCCTTGCGCACGCGCCTGAAGACCAACATCGTCTTTACCGTGGACACCTTGCGCAATCTGGTGAAGGGGGGCCGCACGGGCAAGGCGACGGCGCTCGCCGCCGCGCTGCTGGACATAAAGCCCCTGCTCATGCTCGACGACGACGGGCAGGTCGTGCAACGCGGCAAGGCGCGCGCACTGAAGGGCGCCTGGCCCAAGCTCGCCACGCTGGCCCAGGAGGCCGTCGAGCGCTTCGGGCCGCTGGAGGGCTACTTCGTGCACACGCGCAACGTCGCCGGCGTCGAGGCCTTGCGCGCGCTTTTCGCCGAGCGCGGCATCGACTTCGTCGAGCTGGGCGTGCGGCGCGTAGGTCCTGTGATCGCCACGCACGTCTCGACGGGGTGCGCGGGCTTTTCCTATATCCCGAGGGAGCTTTCCTAGGATGGGCGCGCCCGGGGCAGGCGCGCCGGCCGCCGACGGCGCCGCAGGCGCCGCGCCCGCGTCGGCCTCCACATCCGCTGTCGCCGCCCTCGCTGGCGCCGCCCCCGCCGGCACCGCAGACGCAGGAGCCGGAGCCGGCGCCGCCGCCGGCCGGCGCGCCTCGCGCGTGCGCGCCGACGCCGACGTCTTCATGTCCGCCCGCGCCGCCTCGCTTCCGGGCGTGGGACCTTCGCGCGCGGCCCAGCTCTCCCACCTGCACATCTCCACGGTGCGCGACCTGCTCTTCTTCTTCCCCCACCGCTACATCGACCTCTCGCACGTGGCCACCTGCGCCGCCGCGCCCATCGGCGAGCAGGCCATGGTGGTGGGCACCGTCCACGAGGTGCGCCGTGTCCGGCCGCGCCCGCGCCTCGACATCGTGGAAGCCTCCATCGTCGACGAGACCGGCGTGCTCATGGCCGTGTGGTTTCGCCAGCCGTGGATGGCGCGGCGCCTCTCGAAGGGCATGCGCGTGGCCGTCGGCGGCACCGTCGGCTTCGACTACGGCTTCAAGCGCATCACAAGCCCCATGCTCGAGGTGCTCTCCTCCGACGGCTGCGGCCCGGCGCTCGCGTTCGTGCCCGTCCACCACGCCACCGAGGGCCTGTCCACGGGCCTCGTGCGCCGCTTCGTGGCAAACGCGCTGTTCGCTTGCGCGGATATCCACGACCCGCTGCCCGCCTCCATGCGCCGCGCCCATGGGCTGGTGAACCGCAAGGCCGCCTTGCACGACATCCACTTTCCCAAAAGCGCCGCCGCGCGCGACGCCGCCCGGCGCCGGCTTGCCTTCGAGGAGGCCTTCTTCCTCCAGCTCGAGATGATGCGCCGCCGCGACGCCGAGTGCGCGCATGCCGCGCCCATAGCCCACGACGCGCGCGCGCCGCAGGTGGCGCGCCTGCTGGCGGCCCTGCCCTTCGAGCTGACGGACGACCAGAAGGCGGCGGTGGACGAGATCTTGGGCGACATGGCCGCGCCGCGCATCATGAACCGCATGCTCATAGGCGATGTGGGCTGCGGGAAGACGGTCGTGGCCGCCTGCGCGCTGGCCTGCGCGGCGGGAAGCGGGCGCCAGGCCGCGATGATGGCGCCCACCGAGCTGCTCGCGCGCCAATACGAGACGGCGCTTGCCGGATGCCTCGACGCGGCGGGCGTGCGCCACGCGCTGCTGACCGGCTCGACGGCGCCGGCCGAGCGCGCGCGCGTGCTTTCCGAGCTGGCAGACGGGCGCGTCCAGGTCCTCTTCGGCACCCATGCCCTGATAGAGCCCGACGTCGCCTTCTCCTCGCTGTCGCTTGTGGTGATCGACGAGCAGCACCGCTTCGGCGTGGGGCAGCGCGCGGCCTTGCGGGGAAAGGGGCCGGGCTGCGATTTGCTCACCATGACGGCCACGCCCATCCCGCGCACGCTGGCCCTCGTGTGCTACGGCGACGTGCAGACAAGCTACATACGCCACCGCCCGGCCGGCCGCAAACCCGTCGCCACCGAGGTCGTCTCGCGCGACGCGCGCGCCTTGGCCTACGACGCCATACGCGCCGCCGTCGCGGAAGGCCACCAGGCCTATATCGTGTGCCCGCTCGTCGGGCTGTCCTCCGAGCAGCGCGCCCGGGCAAACGAGGACGGCGGGCTGGATCGCTCGATCGCCGCCGGGCGCGACGTGGCCAGCCTGAAGGCGGCCGAAGACGAGGCGGCCTATCT
>CAVFDV010000043.1:0-12777 GCA_963621315.1 Oscillibacter sp. MSJ-31 | reverse complement strand
GCGTGGATGCGCGCCTCCAGGTCCCCGAGGGTCTCGCCGGGCAGGATCGGCACCTCGTGCTGGAAGACGATGGGGCCTTCGTCGTAGTGCTCGTTGGCGAAATGGACGGTGATGCCCGTCGTCTCGTCGTGCGCCTCGTAGGCGTCGCGTATGGCATGCGCCCCCTTGTGGCGCGGCAGCAGCGCGGGATGCAGGTTGATGATGCGGTCGGGGAAGGCGTCGAGCAGCACGGGCGTGACCTTGCGCATGTAGCCGGCCATCGCCACGTACTCGACGCCGCGCGCGCGCAAGGCCTCGACGATGCGCGTGTCCACCTTTTGCGGGTCCGCGTAGTCGGCCGGGGTGAAGACGAGCGTCTCGATGCCCGCCGCACGCGCCCGCTCGATGCCGTAAGCCTGCGGGTTGCTGGCCACGACGAGTACGATGTCGGCGTGCAGGCGCCCTGCCGCCCGTTCGTCTACAAGCGCCTGGAGATTCGTGCCGGAGCCGGAGACGAAGACGGCGATGCGGGTGAAGGGGGAGCCTGCGGTCGTAGCGTCGCTGCCGTCTGCCGCCGGCGGCGCGGACACAGCGGACGCCGCGCTCGTCGCGGGTGCCGTGTCCGCCGCGAGGGCAGCCGTCGCCGCGCCGTCCTTTTCACCCGGCGTCATGCGTACACCACCTTGCCGCTGCCGGGCACGACGCGCCCCAGCTCGAACACCGTCTGGCCGCATTGCCCGAGCTGCGCGCGCACCTCGTCTGCCGCGTCCGCGTCGCAGACGATGCACATGCCCACCCCCATGTTGAAGGTCGTGAGCGCCTCCTCGGGCGAAAGGCCTGCCCGCTTCACCACGAAATCTATGACGGGCGGGTACTCCCAGGAGCCGACCCGCACCTGTGCGTCGAGCGTGGGCGGCAGGGCGCGGTTGAGGTTTTCGGTGATGCCGCCGCCCGTGATGTGGGCGCACGCGTGCACGGGCAGCCCCGCGCGCAGCAGGCCCAAGACCGGCTTCACGTAGATGCGCGTCGGCGCAAGCAGCGCGTCGAGCAGGCTCGCGCCGCCCAGCTCGGGCCGCGGCGCGTCCAGCTCCTCGCGGCCCATGCGCTCGACCACGGCGCGGCGCACGAGCGAAAAGCCGTTGGAGTGCACGCCGGTGCTGGCAAGCCCCAAGATGCAATCGCCCTCGCGCACGAGGTCCGGGCCGATCATCTTCGGGCGGTCCACCACGCCCACGCAAAAACCGGAGAGGTCGTAGTCGCCTGCGGGCATGACGCCCGGGTGCTCGGCCATCTCGCCGCCCACGAGCGCGCACCCGGCCTGGCGGCAGCCCTCGGCCACGCCGCCCACGATCTGGGCCATCTGGGCGCTGTCGAGCTTGCCCACGGCCACGTAGTCGAGGAAGAACAGCGGCTCGGCGCCGCAGGCGAGCACGTCGTTTGCGCACATGGCCACGAGGTCGACGCCCACCGTGTCGTGGCGGCCGGCCATCTGCGCGAGCACCAGCTTCGTGCCCACGCCGTCGGTGCCCGACACGAGCACGGGGTCGGCCATGTCTTTCATGGCCGCGGCGGAGAAAAGGCCGCCGAAGCCGCCGATGTCGCCTATGACCTCGGGGCGGCGCGTCGAGGCCACCGCGTCGCGGATCGCGTCGACCGCGCGCGCGCCCTCGTCGATGTCCACGCCCGCGTCCTTGTAGGAAACGTGCTCGTCTGCGCTCATCTGCATCCTCTTTTCCGAAATCCGCTGCCGTGCCGAAAGACGCACGTCAGGCTTTGGCGCCGCCCGGGCTGCCCGCCGCCGGGCCTGCCCCGGCTATCGCAGCGTCCGAAACCGCCCCGCTTACCCCGTCCGACCCATCGCCCGGAGCTGCCCCGTTTGTCCCGCCCGCCGCATCGGACATGCCGGCCGCGCCCGGGCAGCCGTCGTCTTCGTCGAGAAAGACCGGGCGGGCGTTTGCCGAGAAGCTGCCCGCGCAAAAGCGCTCGGGGATGCGCACGGGGTAGCGTCCGGAAAAGCACGCCATGCAAAAACCCGCCTCCTCGCCCGCGCGCGCGCCGGCTTCGGGATCGGCGGCGCATGGCGCGGCGCCGCAGCCAGATGGCGCAACACCTGCGCCCGTCCCTGCTTGCGCGTCGTCGCTTGTGGCACCCAAGCTGTCTGCGCCGCCCGCGGCATCCAAGCTGCCCATGTCGCCGCCCGTGCCGCCCGGGCTGCCCGTGCCGCTCAAGCCGGCCGCGCCCTCCACATCGTCCGCGCCGCCGGCACCCGGCCCGCGCACCGCAAGGCCGGCCGTCCCGCGCATGCACACGGCCTTCACCAGCCCTCCCAAGCTGATGTAGGCAAGCGAGTCCGCGCCCACCATCTCGCACACTTCCTCCGCGCTGCAACGCGCCGCGACCAGTTCGTCTTGGACCGCCGTGTCCACGCCGTAGAAGCACGGCCAGGCGGTGGGCGGGCTGACGATGCGCAAGTGCACCTC
The DNA here is from genome assembly GCA_963621315.1 of Oscillibacter sp. MSJ-31. Lineage (GTDB taxonomy): Bacteria > Actinomycetota > Coriobacteriia > Coriobacteriales > QAMH01 > CAVAWX01. Next base: position 10,318 of record CAVFDV010000043.1, on the reverse strand, counting down.
GGCCGCGCCCGCGTCGCGTAGCATCTGCACGAGCTGCCTGGAGGTGTTGCCGCGCACGATGCTGTCGTCGATCACCACGAGGCGCCTGCCCTCGATGGCCGCGCGCATGGGGTTGAGCTTTAGGCGTATGCCCATCTGGCGCAGCTCCTGCGTGGGCTCGATGAAGGTGCGGCCCACGTAGCGGTTCTTCACTATGCCCTCGGCGTACGGGATGCCGCTCTCGCGCGAAAACCCGATGGCGCCGGGGATGCCGCTGTCGGGCACGCCTATGCATATGTCGGCGTCCGCCGGTGCCTCGGCGGCCAGCACGCGTCCCATCCACACGCGCGACTGATACACCGTCGTGCCGTTGAAGATGCTGTCCGGGCGCGCGAAGTAGACCTGCTCGAAGATGCACGCCGCCGGATGCCGCGCGGGGACGCCCTGCTCGCACACGAGACCCTCGCCGTTCAGGCGCACTATCTCGCCGGGAGCCACGTCGCGCACGTAAGCCGCGCCGGCGATGTCCAGCCCGCAGGTCTCGCTTGCCACGCACCAGCCGCCGTCGGCCATGCGCCCTATGCACAGCGGGCGTATGCCGTGGGGGTCGCGAAACGCGTAAAGCGCCTCGCGGGTAATCAGGACCATCGCGTAGGCGCCCTCGACCATCTGCATCGTGTGCTTGATGCCCTCGCGCAAATGGTGGGTCTGCTCGGTGTAGTAGCCGATCAGCTTGGCCGCGACCTCGCTGTCGGTGGCGCTGCGAAACGAGATGCCGCGCTCTATCAACTCGACGCGCAGATGCGAGGTGTTCACGAGGGTGCCGTTGTGCGCGACGGCGACGATCTCCTCGCCGATGGCGGACAAGTGCGGCTGGGCGGCCTCCCACGAACCGGCGCCGCCGCTGGTCGAGTAGCGCGCGTGCCCGATGGCCACCTGGCCGGACAGCGCCGCGAAATCGCCCTCGGAAAAGACGCGCGTCACAAGCCCGAGGTCCTTTTTCACCACGACGGTCTCGCCGTCGCCTGCCGCGATGCCCGCCGACTCCTGACCGCGGTGCTGCAAGGCCTGCAAGCCGAAGTAGGCGATGCGGGCGGCGTCGCCCTTGGGCGCCCACACGCCGAAGACCGCGCACTCGTCTTTGGGGGAGTCGTCGTCGAACACCCGGGTCGCGGGCGTCCGGGCCGTGGATGCGGACGCGGCGGCGGCTCGCACCCCGCCCGCCTGCGCCGCAACCGCGCGGGCGGCGGGCGCTTTCACCGTAGGCGTCTGCATCGTGGGTGCCTCCATCCCGGCCGCCTCCACAAGACGCGCCCTAAAACCCGATGGCCTTCTTGAACGCGGAGACGCGGCGGCGCGAGACGGGGATCTTCAAGTCGTCGCCCTCGCCCGCGATGGCGATCTCGAGCGTGCCGCCGTTGACGGGGACGACCTCCTGCACGAAGGCGAGGTTGACCAGATAGCGCCTGTGCACGCGGAAAAAGCCGAGCGGCTCGAGCTTTTCCTCCAGCTGGGCCAGCGAGGTGGTGGACAGGTAGCGCTCGTCGGTGCTCGTGTGGATGTAGGAGTAGTCTTCCTTTGCCATGATGTAGCGGATCTTGTCCGCCGCGATGAGCAGCTTGCGCCCGCCCTTTTCCACGGGGATGCGCTCGCCGGACGTCGAGCGGCCTTGCGCGGCGATCAGCTGGCGCACCTTGTTGATGGCCTGTTGCAGGCGCGCGGTCTCGACCGGCTTGACCAGGTAGTCCGTTGCGTTCACCTCGAAGGCCTTCACCGCGTACTCGCTGTAGGCGGTGACGAAGACGATGTAGGGCGGGTACTTCAGGGTGCGCAGCGCGTCCGCGAGCTGCAGGCCGTTCGCGCCCGGCATGTCCACGTCGAGGAACATGATGTCGGCGCCCGACTCCTTGAGCTTTTCTATGGCCTCGCGCACGTTCGCGGCCTCGGCCGCGACCTCGACCTGCCCGGTTTCGCCCAAAAGGAAGCGAAGCTCGGAGCGCGCCGGCGCCTCGTCGTCGACGATGATGGCTTTGAGCATGCTGTGACTCCCGTCGAAAGTACTCGCAAAACTGCCTGCATCATACCATCAAATATGGAGACGGGCGGCAATCTCCAAAATGCAGGTGAAGGGGCGCGCGCTAGCCCTCCCAACCGCGCAAGATGGTCTGGTCGCGCTCGGCGCCCACGGTGACGATGCTGACGCGCACGCCGGCCAGCTCTTCGAGGAAGGCCACGTAGTCGCGCGCCTCGGCCGGCAGCTCCTCGAAGCTGCGGCAGCCCGAGATGTCGCAATTCCAGCCGGGCAGCTCCTCGTAGACGGGCTTTGCATGGTGAAAGGCCGTCTGCTGGCCGGGCACGCTCGCCCAGCTGCGCCCGTCGGCCTCGTAGGCGGTGCACACCTTGATGGTCTCGAAAGCGCCCAGCACGTCGAGCTTCGTCAAGGCGATGTCCGTCAGGCCGTTGACCTCGGCGGCATAGCGCACGACCACCGCGTCGTACCAGCCCGTGCGCCGCGCGCGGCCCGTCGTCACGCCCACCTCGCAACCCACCTCGGCCAGGCGCGCGCCGTCCTCGTCGTCAAGCTCGGTGGGAAAGGGGCCGGCGCCCACGCGCGTGAGATAGGCCTTGGCCACGCCCACGACGCGCTCGATGGCCACCGGCCCCACGCCGCTGCCCGTGCAGGCGCCGCCCGCCGTGCAGTTGCTGGACGTGACGAAGGGGTAGGTGCCGTGGTCGATGTCGAGCTGCGTGGCCTGCGCCCCCTCGAACAGCACGCGCTTGCCCCCGCGCAAGGCCTCGTTTAGGACCTGGCTTGCGTCGATGACGTGCGGGCGCATGCGCTCGGCGAAGGGCAGGTACTCGTCGCAGACCGCGTCCACCGTGTAGCCGGGCAGCCCGTAGACCTTTTCCAGTATGTCGTTTTTCACCGAGAGCGCGGCGGCCAGCTTCTCGCGCAGGATATGCTCGTCGAGCAGGTCCTGGACGCGTATGCCGTAGCGCGCGAACTTGTCCTGGTAGCACGGCCCGATGCCGCGCTTGGTCGTGCCTATCTTGTTCTTGCCCAGACGCGCCTCGTCGGCGCCGTCGAGGTCCAGATGGTAGGGCATGATCACGTGCGCGTTGCCGGATATGCGCAGCTTGTCGGTGGCGATGCCCTTGGATTCGAGCATGTCCATCTCCTCGACGAGCACGTGCGGGTCGATCACGCAGCCGTTGCCGATCACGGGCGTGACCGCGTCGTACATGATGCCGCTGGGGATGAGGTGCAGCGCGAGCTTCGTGTCGCCGTGGATGACGGTGTGGCCGGCGTTGTTGCCGCCCTGGAAGCGCACCACGAAATCGTAGCCGCGCGCGATCAGGTCCGTGACCTTGCCCTTGCCCTCGTCGCCCCATTGCGTGCCCACAAGGATGGTGCCCGGCATGTCTGCTCCTTCGTCGTCGGATGATGCGCCGCGGCCTTTCGGCTCCGCCGTCTGCGGGGCGCGTGGGGCGCACGCTTTTTCTCACGCGCAACAGTGTAGCGAATGCGCGCGTGCGCCCCGTGTGAAGCCTCGGTGGAGAAGGACGGCGCGGTCAGATGCGGGTGAATGGGGCCGGCGCCCGCACCTGGCAGCCGCACCTGCGCACATCCCCCGCATGCGGCGCGCGGCCAAACGCGTGGCCAAACGCGCGCGGCGCCCGGGCGCCCTAGTACTCCTCGTCGTAGCGGTCGTCGTTGAAGGCCATGTTGTCGAAGCGCGTGCAATTCTCCTTGAAGGCCAGATGCACCGTGCCGATAGGCCCGCTGCGGTGCTTCGCCACGATGACATCGGCCACGCCCCAATCCGGGCGCCCCTCCTGCTCGGCCTCGTTGACCGTCTTGGAGCGGTCGAGGAACATGACCACGTCGGCGTCTTGCTCGATGGCGCCGGACTCGCGCAAATCCGAGAGTATGGGGCGCTTGTCCTGGCGCGACTCGACGGCGCGCGAGAGCTGCGAGAGCGCGATGATGGGCATGTCGAGCTCTTTGGCCAGGATCTTCAGGCCGCGCGATATTTCGGCGATCTCGACCTGGCGCGACTCCGTGCGCGAGTTTTGCGGCTGCATGAGCTGCAGGTAGTCGACGATGATGATGCCCTTTTCCGGCTCGACGCCGCGCAGCTGGCGGCGGGCCTTCGCGCGCACCTCGAGTATGGAGGCAGACGGCGTGTCGTCGATCCACAGCTGGAGCTTGGAGAGGGTGCCCGACGCCTGTATGAGGCTTTGCCAGTCTGCGGCGCGCAGGCCCTGCCCCGTCTGGAGCCTCTTGGAGTCGATCTGGGTCTCGGTGGCCAGCACGCGCGAGATGAGCTGCGTGGCCGACATCTCGAGACTGAAAAACGCGACGGCGTTGCCCAGCTGGGCGGCACGCGAGGCGATGTTCAAGGCCAGGGCCGTCTTGCCCACGGAGGGGCGCGCCGCGAGTATGACGAGGTCGCCGCCGCGCAAGCCGCCCAACAGCTCGTCGAGGTCCTTGAAGCCCGTGCGCACCCCGAGCATGCGCCCGCCGCTTTCGGCCAGATCGCGCAGCTCCTCGAAGGCCTCGAGCACGAGCGAGTCGGCGCCCTTGAAGCCCGTGGCGACGCGCCGGTTCGTGACGGAGAAGAGCAGCTTTTCCGACTCCTCGACCACCTCGTCGAGGTCGTCGGGCGCGTCGTAGCCGATGGCCTGGATGCGGGCGCCGGCGCCGACGAGCTCGCGCAGCAGCGCCTCGCGCTTCACGACCTCGATGTGGTGCGCCCAATTGTCCAGCGCGTAGCTGTTGCTGGCCAGCTCGATGATGTAGGGGCGCCCGCCGACGGCCTCGAGCTCGCCTTTTGCCTGCAGGCGCGCGGCCAGCGATATGTGGTCCACCGGAATGCCCTTGGCCGACAGCTCCTGCATCGCCACGAAGATCTTGCGGTGCGCCGGGCGGTAGAACTCCTCGGCCGTGATCTTGGTGAAGGCCTCCTCGGCCACCTCGTTTTCAAACATCATGGCCGCGAGCACGGCTTTTTCCGCGTCGATGTTTTGCGGGATGACGCGCTCGGCGTTCGGGTTGTTCAAGGGGCGCGGCTTCATAGCCGGGCCGGCGGAGTAGGCAAGTTCGGGCATGGTCGCTGTTCCTTTTCGCAAGGGCTTCGTTTTCCCCTACTCTAGCGCCTCGCGCGGACGCGTTTTCCCCTGAAACCCGCTTTCAACATCCCTTGTGGAATGCGCGCATGTTCGGCTCCTGCTTGAAGGCGCACTTATCCACAATTCCACCGATTTCGAGTCTTTTTCAGGCGGGCGTGGAAGGCTCCGGCTCGGCGCCCTTCTCCAGGTCCACGCCCTCTCCCAGATCGGCGGCCGCCTCCTGGAGCTGCGCGAAGCGCTTTTGCATGGTCTCGTTGCCGCGCGTCAGCGTGCGCACGCTCACCTTCGAGGCCTTGTTGTTGGCCGCCCCGAGGTGCTTTGCCGTGACAAGCAGGCGCTCCTTCACCTTCTCGAGGCCGCGTATGCTCGCGTCGATGCTCTTCACCGCCTCGGTGAAGCTCTTGCCCGCAAGCGTGTAGTCGCGGCTGACCCCCTCGGTGAACGCCCCGAGTTTTTCCTCGAAGTCCGTGATGTCGAGGTTTTGGCGGCGCGCCTCGGCCAGCGCGCGGCGCTCGGCCATGGAGCGGTAGGCCATGTTGCGCACGAGGGTGATGAAGGGGATGAAGAACTGCGGGCGTATCACGTACATCTTCTCGAAGCCCGATTGAAACGAGACGTCCACGATGCCGTCGTTGTACAGGTCGTTGTCCGGTTCGAGCAAGCTGACGAGCACGGCGTACTCGCAGCCCTTCTTGCGGCGGTCGCGGTCGAGCTTGGCAAAGTGGTCGGAGTTCTTCTTCTGCGGGCCTGCGGCGTCTTCCTGCTGGTTTTTCATCTCGAACATGATGCTGACGACCTCGCAGCCGTCCGCGTCCTTCTCGCGGTAGATGTAGTCGCCCTTGCTCTTCTTGCCCGCGCCGTCCGCGTCGGCCACGGCCTCGTTGTCCTTGGCGAAGTAGGCGTTTTGGAAGCCCGTTGCCCGCAGGCGCTCGAACTCCAGCTCGCAATGCTGCTCCAAAGTCTCGCCCAGCATCTTCGTGTTCAGGCGGGCCTTCATCTCGCGTATGCGCTCGATCTCGGCGTCGCGCTCGGCCAGGCGCAGCTCGCTTTCCCGGCGCTGCTCGGCCAGCTTCTCCTTCGCGTGCGCGGCGGTGCGCTCGACCTCTGCCAGGGCTTGCTGCTTGGCGTTTTCGGCCTCGAAGGTCTGCCGGCGTGCCTCGTCGAGGGCGTCGCGCATCTGGGCGGTGGTCTCCTGCACGGCGATCTTCACGGCGCTCTCGCGCTTGTCGTCGGCCGCATCGACGAGGGCCTGCAGGCGGTCGATGTCGCGTTGCTGCCCGGCGGCCTTCTCCTGCGCCCTCTCGCGCTCGGCGGCGACGGCCAGCTGCGCCGCCTGCTCGCTGCGCACGGCCAGCTCCTGCTCGAAGCTTTCCGTGCGCACGCGTTGCAGCAGGTCCGTGTAGTCGGAGTTCTCCTCGTTCAGCTCGAAGCTGTGCCCGCATTTCGGGCAGCGTATCTTCGCCATACCGCTTGCACTCCCTTCTCCTTTGCGGGCTTGCCGCGCCGCGGCTTCTCGCCGCGCCACGCCGTGCCGCACCGCTTCACCGTATTGATTCGCCGCACTGCTTCACCACGCGCAGCGCCGTTTCACCGCATTGATTCACCGGCTCCATGCGACGCCGCAGCGCCGCTTCAGCGTGTTGGCCCGCCGCGCCTTTTCCCGCGCGCCCCACCCCCTCGCGCTACAAGACGTCGGGAATCTCCTTGCGCAGGCGCGAGAAGACGAACAGGCCGAGGAGCACGGTGACGAAGATGGTGCCCACGCCGCACAGGAAAAAGGTCGGGTCCTGCCAGATCCACCCGCTCGTCCCGTTGACGACCGAGCCGTTCGCGAACACCGTGCGGTACCCCTGCACGATGAAGGTGACGGGGTTGAAGAGCAGCGCCGTCTTCACCGCATGGTAGGGGATCGCGTTCACGTCGAAGATGACGCCGGACAGCCAGAACAAGATCGTGCCGAGCGTCGCGATGAGGTTCGACACGTCCTTGCTGATGGCCGACAGCGGCGAGGTCATGAGCGAGTAGCCCACCGAGAACACGTACATCAGCACCATGAGAAGCGGCAGCTGCAGGAAGTAGACGTCGAAGGTGCCGCCGCACAGCACGTACATGATGAAGAGCACGGCCATGAGCAGAAGGTGCAAAAACATCAGCGAGAGCATGTGGAAGACCGGGATGAGCGCGACGGGAAACTTCAGCTTGTTCACCAGATAAGCGTATTGGTTGAAGACGTGCGAGCCCTGGTTGATGGTGTCTTGGAGGAAAAACCACGGCATGATGCCCGAGGCGAGCCATATCAGGTACTCGGCGCCCGTCATGCTGCCGCCGGCCGCGCGCATCCCCAAAAAGAGCGCGAACCAGAAGCAGAAGATGTACATGCCGGGCTTCAAGAACAGCCATGCCCAGCCGAACACCGTGTTTTGCGTCTGGCGGCGCAGCGAGATGTAGGCCAGGTGCCACACCTGCTTGCGCCATTCGGCGAGATCTTTGAGCATGTGCGCAAACGTGGACCACATGAGCCGATCAGTCCTTCTCGTAAAAATCGATGGCTTCTTGGATGGGGCCGTCGAAGAGCTTCTTGCCGTGCCTGATGACGATGCCGCGCTCGCAGAACTGGCGCGCCGCCTCGGAGGAATGGGTGACGAAGAGGACCGTCACGTGGCTGTCGGCCATGATCTCCTTCACGCGCTGGCGGCATTTCGCGGAAAACTCGCGGTCGCCCACGGACAAGGCCTCGTCGACGACGAGGATGTCGGGGTTGATGCTGGAGGCGAAGGCAAAGCCCAGGCGGGCGCGCATGCCCGAGGAATAGGTGCGCATGGGCTGGTCGATGTAGGAGCCGAGGTCGGCGAACTCGATGATGCCCGGCTCGAGCTCTTTGGCCTCCTCCTTGGAAAAGCCCCAGATCTGCGAGCGCAGGTAGATGTTCTGGCGCCCGGTCAGGCCGTTGTCGAAGCCGGCGCCCAGCTCGAGCAGGGCCGAGACGCGGCCGTTCACCGTGATGTCGCCTTCGTTGGGATAGACCACGCCGGTGATCATCTTCAGGGCCGTGGACTTGCCCGCGCCGTTGGGGCCGAGGAAGGCGACGGCCTCGCCTTGGCGTATCTGGAAGTTCAGGCCGTTGTTGGCGCACACCTCCTCGTAGGGGATGCGCTTGAAGAGCAAGCCGAGGATGCGCGCGCGGTCGTTTGCGTAGAGCCTGTAGCGCTTCGTCACGTCCTTGAACTCGACGGCGATGGGGCGCGGGGAGCCGGCCTCGGCGGAAAGGGGCATGTCGCCGGCCTCGGGAGAGGGCATGCCGGCTTCGGGGGAGGGCATGCCGCCCGCCTCCTCGCGGCTTTCGGCCTTCGTATGTTCAACGCCTTCGGGCAAATGCCACTCCTTCGACGACACACACTCGAAACATGGAGAGGGATTCTACCACGCGCCCCTCCCCGGGTTTGATGCGCGGGCAAGTATGTGCCGCGCGCGTGCAGATTTGATGGTGCGCGAGGCTAGGACAGGTGAATGGCCTCGATTGCCTGCGCGGCCAGCCGGGCGGTCTGCTCGTCGGGGCCGTCTGCCAGCTCCTCGAGCGGGCCTAGGGCTTCAAGCGCCTTGAGGTTCGCGAGCGCCTCGATGGCGTAGCGCACGGTCCACTCCGAGGAATCTTCGAGCAAGTCGATGCAGGTGCCGACCGTCTGCTTGTCGAAGGGCAGGTGCCCAAGCGACCAGACGGCCGCGCCGCGCAAGGCGTCGATGCCGGGCTCTTCTGCGAGCACGGACAGCAGGCGGCGGCGGGCGCGTTCCTGCACGGCGGCATGGGCGGCGATGTCGCTTCCCGGTTTTTCGCAGCGCTCGCCTACGGCAGTCGCCGCCGCGATGCGCACGTGGTCGGGGCGCGCGGCGTCGCACACCAGCTCGAGCACCGCGTCCAGGCAGCGGCGCGCGTCGATCTGGCCGAGAGCCCACACGCAGTTGGCCGCCGTTTGCTCGCACGGGTCTTTCACCCCTTCGAGCAGCGGTTCGAGGGCGCGCTCGTCGTTCATCATGCCCAGCGCGGCGGCGCAGGTGGTGCGCACCTCGTCGACCGGGTCGAAGAGCGCGACCACGACGGGGGCGAAGGCGCGGGGGCCTGCGGTGCGCGCCAGGCCCGCGACGGCCAGCGCGCGCGCCTTGGGGTCTTCGTCTTTGGTGAACTCGACGAGCATCTCGAAGCTGTCGGTCTGGTCTGGCCGGGGCATCCGCACCCCTTCTCTCGGAATCGGCGGGCAAAACAGGCTAGCACGTCGCTTCATTATCCGGCAGTTCCGATTGCCCGACAACTTTGCCTCCTGCGGGCAGCATGCCAAGCAGATGTGCCCTCGAAGTTGCATGTGAGCGCGAAATTACCCTGATTTCACCAAGAATCGGGCTGGGATGTAAGTTTCGAGGGGGCGAAAATTACATCAGCAGTTTTTGACGGCTTCGTCGATCTCCCCGAGCGGAACAGGCGCCGGGGCAATAGAGCGAACATGGTGGGCGATGTAGGGATCGAACCTACGGCCTTCTGCGTGTAAAGCAGCTGCGCTACCGCTGCGCCAATCGCCCACGCACGCGCGCATTATACCCGCCCTCGCCGCGCGACGAGGCCTAAGGCAGCAAGGCCTCGGCGATCTGGACGGCGTTCAAGGCGGCGCCTTTGCGGACCTGGTCCATGACAAGCCAGAAGGCCAGCCCGTTTTCCACCGTGCGGTCCTCGCGTATGCGCCCGACGAAGACGTCGTCGGTGCCCTGCTTCAATCCGGGCATGGGGTAGGCCAGCTCCTCGTAGTCGTCTTCGACGGCCACCCCGGGGGCGGCGGCGAGCACCTCGCGCGCACGCTCAGCAGAGATGGGCTCGTTGAACTCGACGTTGAGCGACTCGGCATGGCAGCGCAAGACGGGCACGCGCACGCAGGTGGGCGCGACTTTGATGGACTCGTCGCCGAAGATTTTCTGCGTCTCGACGACCATCTTCCACTCTTCCTTGTAGTAGCCGCCTTCGACGGGCACGTCGATGTGGGGGATGACGTTGAAGGCGATCTGGTCGCTGAACGCCGAGATGGAAAGCGGCTGCCCGTCCAGAAACTCGCGCGTCTGGTGGTACAGCTCGTCCATGCCCTTGGCACCCGCGCCGCTTGCCGCCTGGTAGGTGGACACGACGACGCGCCGGATGCCGCCCGCCGCATCGGAAAGCGCCTTCAAG
>CAVFDV010000042.1:0-12797 GCA_963621315.1 Oscillibacter sp. MSJ-31 | reverse complement strand
TCCTTCACACCCTCACCGGCGCCTCGTGGGACGCCCCGTGGGCTGGTTCGTCGTCCAATCCGCGCGGCCCGGCGTATGCCCCACCGTGCCTCCCGGCATCCGGCCTGCCGGCCTCACCGGCGCCTGCCCCATCGGATAGGCGCCCGCATACCCGCCGGTCACCCCGGCACGCCCGGCTCCAACTCCGACTCCGGCTCTGGCTCCGGCCGCCTGCATCGCGCGGTCGCGGCGCACCTTTGCCACGCCAAACATCATCAGCAGCAAGACCATCAGCGCGGCCAGCGCCGCGATCAGCGCCGCCTGGCCGGTCGAGACGCTGTCGCTGTAGGCCACGGGCTCGGGGTCGGCGGCAGCGTTGTCGGCAACCGGGCTGGACGTGCCGTCGCCCAGGTCGGTGATGTTGCGCACCGTGTTCGACGTGTCCGTCGGGTCGGCCTTGCCGTCCCAGTCGTCATCGAACAAGGCGACGTTTTCGATCTCGTCTTCGGCAATGTCGTCGGCCACGCGCACTTGAAAGCTCAGCACGGTCTGGCCGCCGGCCTCCACGTGCACGCCGGTCCAATCGACGCAGCGGCGCTCCTCGTTGTAGACGCCGCCCGTCGCGTCGGCCGAGCCGTCCACGTAGCTCGTGCCCACGGGCACGTAGTCGCGCACGCCGGCCGTGTCGGTGGACGTGCTGCCCGCGTTCTTCAGCGTGAGCGTGTACGTGATCACGTCGCCCGCGTGCACCTCGGTCTCCGAGCCCACGTCGCTTTCCTTCCACAGCGAAAGCGCGGCGTCGTAGGGGTTCACCGGGTTCACCGTGACGTTGGACTTCCCGTCCGGGTCGTCGCCGCCCGTGAATCCGTCCGCGAACAGCGCCTGGTTTTCAATGTCGGTCTTCGCATCCTTGCTCACGCGCACCTGGAAGGTCACGGTCTTGCTCGACTGCTTGGGCACCACGATATCCACCCAGTCCACGCAATTGCGCGTCGCGTCGTAGGTGCCGCCGTCGCTGGCGGAATCCTCGACGTAGGCGGTGCCTGCCGGGATGTAATCGCGCGCCCCGGCGTGCTTGGCGTCCGTGCCGCCGTTGTTCCTAAACGTCAGCGAGTAGGTGATGATGCCGCCCGCGTCCACGGCCGTGCCGGGTGCCGGGTCGGCGCCCTTCTCCAGCTCGAGTATGGCGGGCACGGGCACGTCCGGGTCGGTGCTGTGCACCACGGTGTTGCTGCCCCTCTTCGGGTCGTCGCCCGTCTCGCCCGGCTTGCCCGGGTCCTCGTCGTGCACGTCGTAGAGCGCCGCGTTTTCCACGAAGGTCGGCGCGTCGTCGTTTACCGTCACCGTGTAGGAGACCTTCTTGGACGCGCCCGGCTCGATGTCGGTCAAGACCCACTCGACGTAGGCGCGCCCGTCGGCCGTCTCCTTGTAGACGCCGCCGTCGGCCACGCTCGCATACGTCGTGCCCGTCGGGATGTAGTCGCGTATGCGCACGTAGTGCATCGTGTAGGCGTCGGTGTTCTTGGCTTCCAGGTAGTAGGTGAGCTTGTTGCCCTTGGCCACGTAGCCGCCCGACGCGGGGTCGGCCGTCTTGTAGACCGTCATCTTGCCGGGGTCGGGCGCGTCGCCATTGCCGCCTTGCGGGTGCTCCACGATGTTCGAGCTGTTGCCCGGATCCGTGCCGCCCTTCCAGCCGTCGGCAAACAGCGCCTGGTTGGCCACGACGCCGCCATCGCCCAAAATCTCCCAGGCATTCGAGACGACCTTCACGGTAAACGACACCGAGGTGGTCCCCTGCGCCGGCACGGTCACGTTCTTCCACTCGACGCACTTGGTGGCCGCGTTGTAGACGCCGCCGCCCGTCGCCGAGCCCTCGACGTACTCGGTGCCCGTCGGGATGTAGTCGCGCGCGCCGGCCTGCTTGGTCTCCAGCCCGCCGTTGTTCTTGAACACGAGCGTGTAGACGATCTCGGAGCCGCCGCTCACGGCGGTGCCGGCCACGGGGTCGCTGGTCTTTTCCATGTCGAGCTTCGCGGGCACCGGCTTCGTCTCGTCGGTGGTCTGCTCCGTCTCGTTGGTCTCCTTCTTCGGGTCCTCGCCGGTGTTGCCGGGCTCGCCCGGGTTCTCGCCCGGCGTGTCGTAGAGCGCCGTGTCCTTGATGTAGGTCTGGGCGTCCTGGTTCACCGACACCGTGTAGCTCACCGACTTCTCGCTGTTGGGCGCTATGTCTTTCAGCACCCACTCGACGTATCCCTGCGCCGAGACGAAGGCGCCGTCGCCTGCGATGCTCGCAAACGTGGTGCCCTGCGGCACGTAGTCGCGTATGCGCGTGAAGGGCACCTTCGCCGTGCCGGTGTTCTTCGCGGTGAAGGTGTAGGTGATCGTGCCGCCCTTGGCCACGTAGCTGCCCGAAGCCGGGTCCGAGCTCTTGTAGACCGTCAGCTGGTAGCCCGTCTTGTCGTCGGGCGTGTCGCGCACCGGATGGACCACGATGTCCGTGGAGTCCTTCGGGTCGGGGTCGTTTTGGTCCCAGCCGTCCTGGTTGAACAGGGCGTTGTTCTTCACCTTGCCCGTCGCGTCGTCGTTGACGCGCACCTTGAAGGAGACGGTCGCGGTGCCGCCGTTGGCGTCGAGGTGGATGCTGTGCCACTCGACACGCCCCTTCTCGGCGTTGTAGCGCCCGCCGCTTGCCTCGACGCTGCCCTCGACGTAGGTCGTGCCCGCCGGGATGTAGTCCACGGCGCCCGCCCTATCGGTGGCCGCGTCGCCTTTGTTGGTGAAGACGAGCGTGTACTCGAGCTCCTGGCCGGGCGACACCTCGGTGCCGGGGGCCGGGTTCGACTTCTTCTCGACGGCGATCAGCGCGCCCACCGGGTCGTCTTTGTCGGTCGTGTGCTTGGTGGGCACGGTCGGGATCTGCGGGTCATCGGGGTTGTCGCCCGGGTCGCCCGGGTCGTCGTCGGTCACGTCGTAGAGCGCGACGTTTTTGATTTTCGCCTTCTTGGGCGGGTTGGCGTCCACCGTCACGGTGAACTGCACGCTCTTGGCGTTCTCCTCGCCCACGGCCAGGTCCTTCACGATCCACTCGACGTAGTTGCCGTCCTCGACGTAGGTGCCGGCCCCGTCGCCGTCGGTCATGCTCTTGAACGTGGTGTAGGCAGGCACGTAGTCGCGTATGCGCACGTAGGACGCCGTCTCCGTGCCGGTGTTCACCGCCGTCAGGGTATAGGTGATGTCCTTGCCGGGTTCCACGTAGCCGGTCGCCGGGTCGGCCGTCTTGCGCACCGTCACCTCGGTGGCCGGGATGATGGGATCGGGCGGCTCGATCGGGTGGATCACCGCGTCGGTCGTGGCCTCGGGGTCCTTGCCCGAGTTCGGGTTCCAGTCAATCTGGTACTTGGCCTGGTTCACGACGGTGCCGGAGGCATCGTCGTTTACCGTCACGGTGAAGCTGAGGGTCTTGGACTCGCCGGCGGCCAGCGAGATGCCCGTCCACTCGAGGCGCTTGGCCTTCTCGTTGTAGGTGGCGCCGTCTGTGGCGCTGCCCTCCTTGTAGGTGGTGTTCGACGGGATCGCGTCGGTCACGCACGCGTTGTCCGTGGCCGTCTCGCCGACGTTTTTCACCACCAGCGAGTAGGCGATCTCCGAGCCGCGCTGCACCAGCAGGCCGGGCTCGGGGTCGGCGCCCTTCACCACTTCGAGGCGCGCCGGCGTGGGCGTGTCCTCGTCGGTCTTGTGCACGGTCGAGGTGCCCGTATCAGACGGGTCCTTCGGCGTGTCGCCCGGCTTGCCCGGGTTGTCCTTGCTCGGCTCGAAGAGCACGGTGTTCGTGACGAGTATGCCCTTCACGATGTCGCTGTCCACCGTCACGGTAAACGAGACGGTCTTGGCGTTGTCCTCGCCCACGCCGAGGTTCTTCACGACCCACTCGACGTAGTTGCCGCTCTCGATGAACGCGCCCTCGCCGTCGCCGTCGCCGATGCTCGTGAAGGTCGTGTGCGCGGGCACGTAGTCGCGTATGCGCACGAAGGGCGCCGTCGCGCTGCCGGTGTTCACCGCGCGCAAGGTGTAGGTAATCTGCTGGCCGCCGGCGACCGTGCTCTCGCTTGCGGGGTCGGCCGTCTTGTAGACCATCACGCCGTGCTCCTGGGGCGTGGGCACGGGGGGCGGCGGGGTCTGGAGCAGGTGGGTGACCGCGTTGGAGTAGTTCGCGGGCTCGCTGCCCGAATCCGGGTCCCAGCCGATCTGGTACCGGGCTTGGTTGGTCACGCTGCCTTCGGCCTCGTCGTCTACCGTCACGGTGAAGTTGAGCGTCTTCGTCTCGCCGGATGCCAGCGAGATGCCCGTCCACTCGAGGCGGCCGGCCTTCTCGTTGTAGCTGGCGCCGCCCGTGGCGCTGCCCGCTTTGTAAGTGGTGCCGGAGGGGATCGCGTCGGTCACGCACGCGTTGCTCGTGGCGCTGCCGCCGGTGTTGGTCAGCTTCAGCGAGTACTTGATCTCCGAGCCGCTCACGACGAAGCTGCCGGGCGCGGGCTCGGAGCCCTTCTCCACGAGGAGCGCGGCAGGGGTCGGGCCGTCGGTGGTGTGCGTGGTCGAGCCGCCGCCGCGGCCCGGGTCCTTCGGCTTGTCGCCCGGGTCGCCCGGGTTGTCGGTCGTGGTCTCGAAGAGGACCTTGTTCTTGATGAAGGTGCCGCTTGCCACCTCCGCGTCGTCGTCTACCGTCACGCTAAACGAGACGGTCTTTGCGTTGGCCTCGCCCACGGCCAGGTCTTTCACGATCCACTCGACGTAGTTGCCGTCCTCGATGAACGCGCCGACGCCGTCGCCGTCTTCGATGCTCTTGAAGGTCGTGTGCGCGGGCACGTAGTCGCGTATGCGCGTGTAGGCCGCCGCCGACTCGCCGGTGTTCACCGCCTTCAGGGTGTAGGTGATGGTGTCGCCGGCCTCGACCTTGCTGTTGTTCTCGGGGTCGGCCGACTTGTAGACCATCACGTTGTCGGGGTCGTTGACCGTGTCGAGCGGGTGCTCGACCTGGTTGGTGGGCGTGGCGGGGTCCTTGCCCGAGTTCGGGCTCCAGCCGTCCTCGTAGGAGGCCTGGTTCACGACCTTGGCCTGCTTCTTTGCCGCGCCGGCATCGACCTTCACCTTGAAGCGCAGCTCGACGCTGGAGTGCGCCGCGATCGTCAGGTTGCTCCATTGCACGCACGCGTTGCCCGAGGCGTCCTTGGACAGGGTGCCGCCGTTGGTCGCGCTGCCGTCCACGTAGGTCGTGCCCGTGGGGATGGTGTCGCGCACGCCGGCCTTCTCGGTCGCGCCGTTGCCGATGTTTTCCACGACGACCTTGTACTCGATGATGCCGCCTTCCACGACGGTGCTGCCCGCTGCGGGGCTGGCGGCGTCCTTGTTCGCGCGCAGGTCCGCTTCTTTCGGGGGATCCTGGTCGACGTAGTGCTTGACGGGGCGGGTCTTCTCGCCGGGGTCGCCGTCTATCGTGCCCGGCGTGCCCGGGTCGGCGTCGGTCTTCTCCCACAGGGCGTTGTTCACGATTGTCATTGCCGACTCCGCCGTCACCTTCACCTTGAAGGTGAGCTTTTGGCTGGCGTTGGGCGCGAGGTCCTTCACCACCCACTCGGCGTATCCGCGCCCGTCGGAGGCCGTGGCGGTCACGCCGCCGTTGTCGGCGCTGTTGGCCACGATGGTGGTGCCGCTCGGCGCGTAGTCGCGCACGCGTATGAACTTGGCCGTCTCGCCGCCCCGGTTCACGGCGGTCACCTCGTAGGTGATGGTGTCGCCCTTCGTCACGCGCGAGTTGGGCGCGTGGTCGCTCGCGGAGCTCTTGCTCACGTAGACCGCTGCGGGCACGTTCACGTAGTGGACGACCTCGTCGGTCTCCTTTTGCGGCCCGTCGCCGTCGCGGTAGACGGCGGTGTTCCTGATCGCCGTGCCGGAGGCCACGTCGTTGTTCACCGTCACCGCGAATGTCAGCGTCATGCTCGAGCCGGCCGCGATCGAGAGGTTCTTCCACTCGATGCGCTTGGTCGAGTCGTTGTAGGTGCCGTAGTTGTCGACGCTGCCCTTCACGTAGGTGGTGCCCGTCGGGATGGAGTCGGCCACGTAGCCCGTGCTCGTCGCCGCGTTGCCCTCGTTTTTCACGTCGATGGCATAGGTGATGGTGTTGCCGTGGTAGACCAGCTCGTGGTCGGCCGGCTTGATGGCGCGTTTGGTCGCCACGAGCCTGGCTTCCTTCACGTCCTTCACGGGATGGACCACGTCGTTGGTCTTGGTGTCCGGCTCCGTGCCCGAGCTCGGATCCCAATCCAGCTGGTAGCGTGCGCAATTGCGCACCTCGCCGGTGGCGTCGTCGTCCACCGTCACGTTAAAGGACAGCGTCTTGGTCTCGCCGACGGCCAGCGAGATGCCGGTCCACTCGAGACGATCCTTGTCCTTGTTGTAGGTGAACTTGCCGTCGCCTTGGGCACTGCCCTCCTTGTAGGTGGTGTTCGACGGGATCGCGTCGGTCACGCACGCGCTGCTCGTGGCCGTGCCGCCGATGTTGGTCACCTTCAGGGTGTATCTGATTGTCTCGCCCGGCTCGACTTCCGTGCCGGCCTCGGGGTTGGCGCTCTTCTCCACCGAGAGCGCGGGGGGCGGAGTCACAAGCCCGTGCACGGTCGTGCCGCCCGTCTTGCCCGGCTTGTCCTTGATGGTGCCGGGCGTGCCGGGGTCGTCGGTCTTGGGCTCGAAGAGCACGGTGTTCTTGATCAGGGCGTTCGACGTTGCGTCCTTGTCCACCGTCACGGTAAACGAAACGCTTTGCGCGTTCGCCTCGCCTATGCCCAGGTCCTTCAGCACCCACTCGACGTAGTTGCCGTTCTTCACGTACACGCCGCCGTCGGCCACGCTCTTGAACGTGGCGTTGGCGGGCACGTAGTCGCGCACGTGCACGTAGGCCGCCGCAGCCGTGCCGGTGTTCTTCGCCGTCAGGGTATAGACGATCTCCTGGCCGGCCTTCACTATGCTGCCGCTTGCGGGGTTGGCCGTCTTGTAGACCGCCACCTCGGTGTATGTGGGAACGGGGGTTTCGATCAGGTGCCGCACCTTGTTGGTGAGCTTGGCGGGGTCCTTGCCCGAGCTCGGGTTCCAGCCGTCCTCGAACAGCGCCTGGTTCTCCACGCTGGACTGCGCGGCCGCCGTGCCGTCGTCGACCTTCACCTTGAAGGTCAGCTCGGTGCTGGAGTGCGCGCCCACGGACACGTTCGTCCACTGCACGCAGGCCTTGTTGTCCTTCCCCGTGGTCAAGACGCCGCCGTTTCCGGCGCTCACGAAGCTCGTGCCGGCCGGGATGTAGTCGCGCACGCCGGCCTTGTTGGTCGAGGCGTCGCCCTCGTTGCGCACGACGATCTTGTACTCGATGGTGTCGCCGTCCTTGACCTTCTTGTCGGTCGTGGGGCTGACGGCCGCCTTGTTCGCGCGCAGGACGACCGTCTTCTCCGGGTCGGGGTCGTCGGGGTCCAGCACGCGGTGCCTGACCGGGTCGGTCTTCGCGACCGGGTCGCCGTCTATCGTGCCCGGCGTGCCCGGGTCCGTGTCGGTCTTCTCCCACAGGGCGTTGTTCACGATCGTCATTGCCGACTCCGCCGTCACCTTCACCTTGAAGGTGAGCTTCTTGCCGGCGTGGGGCGCGAGGTCTTTCACCACCCACTCGGCGTAGCCGCGCCCGTCGGAGGCCGTGGCGGTCACGCCGCCGTTGTCGGCGCTGCCGGACACGATCTCCGTGCCGCTCGGCGCGTAGTCGCGCACGCGGACGAACCCGGCCGTGTCCTCGCCCTCGTTGAAGGCCTCGATCTCGTAGGTGATGACGTCGCCGGCCTTCACCTGCGAGCCGGGCTCGTGGTCGCTCGCGGAGGTCTTGGTCACGTGGACCGACTCGGGCACGCTCACGTAGTGCACGACCTCGCCGGTCTCCTTCTGCGGGCCGTCGCCGTCGCGGTAGACGGCGACGTTGCGTATCTCGGCGCCGTTGGCCGCGTTGTCGTCCACCGTCACCGAGAAGGTCAGGGTCACGCTCGAGCCGGCGGCCAGCGAGATGTTCTTCCACACGACGCTGCCCGTGGACTTGTCGTAGGAGCCGTTGTTGTCGGCGCTGCCGTCCACGTAGGTAGTGCCCGCGGGGATGGCGTCTGCCACGTAGGCCGAGCTCGTCGCCTTGCCGCCCTCGTTTCTCACGTCGATGGCGTAGGTGATGGTGTTGCCGCGGTAGACCAGCTCGTGGTCGGCCGGGCTCACGGCGCGCTTGTCCGCCACGACCTGGGGCTCGGCTGTCTCGGTCAAATGCCGCACCTTGTTGGTGAGCTTGGCGGGGTCCTTGCCCGAGCTCGGGTTCCAGCCGTCCTCGAACAGCGCCTGGTTCTCCACGCTGGACTGCGCGGCCGCCGTGCCGTCGTCGACCTTCACCTTGAAGGTCAGCTCGGTGCTGGAGTGCGCGCCCACGGACACGTTCGTCCACTGCACGCAGGCCTTGTTGTCCTTCCCCGTGGTCAAGACGCCGCCGTTTCCGGCGCTCACGAAGCTCGTGCCGGCCGGGATGTAGTCGCGCACGCCGGCCTTGTTGGTCGAGGCGTCGCCCTCGTTGCGCACGACGATCTTGTACTCGATGGTGTCGCCGTCCTTGACCTTCTTGTCGGTCGTGGGGCTGACGGCCGCCTTGTTCGCGCGCAGGACGACCGTCTTCTCCGGGTCGGGGTCGTCGGGGTCCAGCACGCGGTGCCTGACCGGGTCGGTCTTCGCGACCGGGTCGCCGTCTATCGTGCCCGGCGTGCCCGGGTCCGTGTCGGTCTTCTCCCACAGGGCGTTGTTCACGATCGTCATTGCCGACTCCGCCGTCACCTTCACCTTGAAGGTGAGCTTCTTGCCGGCGTGGGGCGCGAGGTCTTTCACCACCCACTCGGCGTAGCCGCGCCCGTCGGAGGCCGTGGCGGTCACGCCGCCGTTGTCGGCGCTGCCGGACACGATCTCCGTGCCGCTCGGCGCGTAGTCGCGCACGCGGACGAACCCGGCCGTGTCCTCGCCCTCGTTGAAGGCCTCGATCTCGTAGGTGATGACGTCGCCGGCCTTCACCTGCGAGCCGGGCTCGTGGTCGCTCGCGGAGGTCTTGGTCACGTGGACCGACTCGGGCACGCTCACGTAGTGCACGACCTCGCCGGTCTCCTTCTGCGGGCCGTCGCCGTCGCGGTAGACGGCGACGTTGCGTATCTCGGCGCCGTTGGCCGCGTTGTCGTCCACCGTCACCGAGAAGGTCAGGGTCACGCTCGAGCCGGCGGCCAGCGAGATGTTCTTCCACACGACGCTGCCCGTGGACTTGTCGTAGGAGCCGTTGTTGTCGGCGCTGCCGTCCACGTAGGTAGTGCCCGCGGGGATGGCGTCTGCCACGTAGGCCGAGCTCGTCGCCTTGCCGCCCTCGTTTCTCACGTCGATGGCGTAGGTGATGGTGTTGCCGCGGTAGACCAGCTCGTGGTCGGCCGGGCTCACGGCGCGCTTGTCCGCCACGATCTGGGGCTTGTCGGGGTTTTCAACCTCGTGGGTGACGGTGCTGGTCTTGCCGCCGTTGCCGCCGCCGTCCTTCCAGACGGCGTAGTTTTCCACCAGGTCGCCGTTTGCGGCGTTCTCCTTCACCTTCACCTTCAGGTTGAAGGTCTTGGACTCGCCGGCGGCCAGCGCGACGCCCGGCCACTCGACCTGCCCCGTCGAGGAGTTGTAGGAGCCGCCGTTGTCGGCGCTCACGTACTCGGCCTTTGCCGGCAGCACGTCGCTCACGTAGACGTCGCTCGTGGTAGGCCCGCCCGTGTTGCGCACGGTGATGGCATACGAGATCTCCTGGCCGGGCTTCACCTTCTCCGAGGTCGGCGGCGTGACCGCGACCTTGCTGAGGGAGATCTCCGCAGGCACGGGCGCGTCGGTGGTCGAGTGCGTGACCCTGTTGCTCTCCCCGCCGGGATCGCCGTCGATTTTCCCGGGCGTGCCGGGGTCGGTGTCCGTGCACTCGTAGAGCGCGTAGTTCGTCACCGTGTCGCCGGCGCCTGCCAGCACCTTCGCCTTCCAGGAAACGCTACGCGTCTCGCTGGGCCCCAGGTCCTTCAAGACCCACTCGACGAAGGTCGAGTTGTCCTCTGCCTTGGTGCCCTTGCCGTCGCCGCCGGACACGTACTCCATGCCGGCCGGCACATAGTCGCGCACACGCACGTAGGGCATGGTCTCCTTGCTCGTGTTCGTCACCGCCACCGTGTAGGTGATGACCGTCTCGCCCTTCGTCACCTTCTGGCTCGTGGGCGGGTCGGCGCTCTTCACCACGTCGAGCGCGTCTTTCACGGGGTGCCTGGTCGTCTCCGTGCTCTTCGGCGCGGGCGTGCTCGACCCGGGGTCCCAGCCGTCGCCGTAGCCGGCGGTGTTTTCCACCACGAAGCCGTCCTTCACGTCCGCGTTCACCCTCACGGTGAACTTGACGCTCGTGGTCGCGCCGGCCGCGACGGAGAGGTTCTTCCAGTCGATGCAGTCCTTGCCCTCGGAGTTCTTCGAGCGCGTGTAGTTGCCCTCGGCGCTCACGAAGCTCGTGCCCTCGGGGATCGCGTCGCATATGCTCAGGGAACTCGTCGCCGCCCCGCCGTCGTTTTTCGCCGTCAGGGTGTAGACGATCTGCTCGCCGGGCTTCACCGTCGTGCCGCTTGGCGGCTCGGCCGTCTTGGCCACGCCCACCTTGGCTTCCAGGGTCTCCAGGGTGTGGATCACCTCGTTGGTCCAAATCGAGGGGTCGTCCTCGTCCTCGCCCCCGGCCCAGCCGTCCTCGGCATAGGCGCGGTTCACCACGGTATCCTGCTTGGCCGCCGTGCCCTCGTCCACCTTCACCTTGAAGGTCAGCTCGGTGCTGTCGTGCGCGGCCACGGAGATGTTCGTCCACTGCACGCAGGCCTTATTGTCCTCCCCCGTGGTCGCGACGCCGCCGTTGCTCGCGCTGCCGGCCACGTAGCTCGTGCCGGCCGGGATGTAGTCGCGCACGCCGGCCTTGTTCGTCGAGGCTTCGCCGTCGTTTTTAAGCACGACCTTGTACTCGATGATGTCGCCGTCGTGGACCTTCTTGTCGGTCGTGGGGTTGACGGCCTCCTTCGCCGCGCGCAGCACAGCTTCAGGCTCGGGATCCGGATCGGGGTCCGGGCCTTCGACATAGTGGTTGACCGGGCTGCTCGTCTGGCTGGGCACCTTGTCTATCTTGCCCGGCGTGCCGGGGTCGGTGTCGGTGTCCTCCCATTTCGCGTTGTTCACGATCGTCATGGCCGACTCCGCCGTCACCTCCACCTTGAAGGTGAGCTTTTGGCTGTCGTGCGGCGCGAGGTCCTTCACCACCCACTCGGCATAGCCCTGCTGCCCGGAAGGCGTCACGGTCACGCCGCCGTTGCTCGCGGTGCCGGCCACGATCTCGGTGCCCTTCGGCGCGTAGTCGCGCACGTGCACGAACTTCACCGTCTCGTCGCCCTGGTTGTAGACCTCGAGCTCGTAGGTGATGATGTCGCCTGCCTTCACCTTCGTGTCGGGCAGGTGCTCGCCGATGGCGGTCTTCTTGAAGTCCACGCTCCCGGGCACGCTCACGTAGTGGACGACCTCGTTGGTGTTGGTCGTCGGCGTGTTGTCGTCGCCGTAGCTTGCCTTGTTCGAGATCTTGGTGCCGGAAGCCGCCGTGTCCTTCACCTGCACTTTGAAGGTGAGCGTCGTGGTCTTGCCCGCCGCGATGGAGAGGTTCTTCCACTCCACGCGCCCGGTTCCCTCGTTGTAGGCGCCGTTGTTGTCGGCGCTGTCGGGCACGTAGACCGTGCCGTCCGGGATGGCGTCGTTCACATAGGCCGAGCTCGTGGCCGCGTCGCCGTTATTGGTCACGTCGATGGCGTAGGTGATGATGTTGCCGCGGTAGACGCGCTCGTTTTCCCTGGGGCTTACGGCGCGCTTGACCGCGCTCACACTCGTCACGGGCTGCTTCACCGGGTGCACGACGGTATTGGACACACCCTCCGGCTCGTTGCCAGTAGTCGAATCCCAATCGATCTGGAACTTGGCCTGGTTTTTCACCGTGCCGGTCGCGTTGTCGTCCACCTTCGCGCTGAAGGTCAGGGTCTTGGTCTCGCCGGCTGCTAGCGAGATGCCCGTCCACTCGAGGCGCTTCTTCGACGTGTTGTAGGTGAACGTGCCGTCGCCTTTCGCGCTGCCGTCCACGTAAGTAAGCCCCGACTGGATTTCGTCGGTCACGCACGCGTTGTCCGTGGCCGTCTCGCCTTCGTTGCTCACCTTCAAGGTGTACTTGATCGTCTGGCCGCGCTCGACTTCCGTTTTGTGCTTGGGGTCGGAGTCCTTCACCACATTCAATATGGCCTCCGTGGGCACCGCGTCGGTCTTGTGCACAGTCGTGGTGCCCGTCTTCGTCGGCTCGGGCAGGCCGCTGCCGGGCTCGCCCGGGTCTGTTTCCCCGGGTTCGAAGATCACGGTGTTGTAGATCTTCGTGCCCGCCTGCACGGCCGCGTCGTTTTTCACCGTCACGGCAAACTTCACCTCTTGGGCGTTCTCCTCGCCCGGCTCGAGGTCCGCCAAGACCCACTCGACGTAGTTCGCGTCGCCGTCTTCAACGTGCACGCCGCCGTCGGCCACGCTCTTGAACGTGGTATGCGCGGGGATGTAGTCGCGTATCTGCACGTAAGGCGCCGCTGCCTTGCCGGTGTTCACCGCACGCAGGGTATAGGTGATGGTGTCGCCCGCCTCGACCTTGCTGTTGGTCACGGGGT
>CAVFDV010000041.1:0-12839 GCA_963621315.1 Oscillibacter sp. MSJ-31 | reverse complement strand
CCGCAAGTTGGACCGTTTCAGTTCCGCAAGTTGGACCGTTTTAATTCCGCAAGTTGGACCGATTTCGGGATCTTGGATTTTGCGGGCGGGCCAGCAGGCCGGGCGAGACGGGCGGGGCGGGTGGGCCGCCATTTTACAGGCAGGCCAGGCGGGGCAGGGCGCGCGGGCTGCCCCGCGCCGTCCCCCTTCGCTCCAACGCTTTGAGGCGAGCCGGAGCGCGCGAGCTAGATTTTGCTCATTTCAGCAGAGACGTTGGCGTACCAATCCTGCCACGTCGGGGGGCAGTAGGTGCGCGCGGCCTCCTGCGTGAGATGCCCGCCGTACAGCGAGCCGCCCAATCCGCGCACCACCGTGTTGATGCCCTCCTCCCACGAGGAAAAGCCCGAGCTGCCGTAGCCCCATGCGTTGTGCGAGCGGAAGCAATAGGCGCCCTTCGTGCTCTCTATGCACGAGATGGCAGGCGCCCAGCGCGGGTCCACGCCGTTGTCCCATGCGGCCGCCGCGTAGTACTTGCCCGTGCCGGCCGTCGGCGAGCCCGACAGGTAGTCGTCGATGCGCGCCGCCCACTCGTTCACGAAGGCGGTCTTGTCCGCCGACCAATCGACGTTGCCGGACGACGAGCCGCTGCCCCCGCCGGCCTGCTCCGCGGCCTCTGCGGCCGCCATCTCGCTTTGCGCCTGCGCCTGCGCCTGCGCGTCGCCCGACTGCTGCGCCGCCGCGACCTTTTGCTCCGCGTCCTGCTTTTGCTTGGCCGCGGCCTCGGCCTCGGCCTTTTGCTTGGCCGCGGCCTCCTCGGCCGCCTTTTGGCGCGCCGCCTTCGCCGCCGACAGGGCGCTTGCCGCGTCGCTTGCCGCCGTGTCGGCCGCCGCCTTGTCGCTGGCAAGCTGCGTGCGGGAGGATTCGAGATCGCTTTTCATCTGGGCGGTCTGCATGATCTCGCCCAGATGATGGTCGATCACCCAGTTGTACTGGTCGACCAGCGTGAGCATGTCGATGATGGACTTCGAGTCGATGAGCATCTGCACGATCGAGCCGGAGTCGTAGGAGTACTTGTAGAGCGCGACGAGGCTCTCGTCGCATTGCTCCTGCTGGGCGGGGAGCTTTTCCTCCAGCTCGGCGATCGTGCCGTTCAAGGCGGATATCTGGGAGGCCAGCTCGTCTTGGTAGGCGACCGCCGCGTCGTAGGTGCTGGCGCTTTCCTGGACCTGGCGCTCGAGGTCGGAGACCGCATCGGAGGTCTGCGCCTCGTTTTGGGACTGCCCGCCCGAGGCCTCGCCCGTCGCCTGCGCGGGCAAGGGCAACGCGAACCCCACGGCCACGAGCGCACCCGAAAGCGCGCACGACAGCACGGCGGCGGCGGCTTTGCTCGAACGTTTCATGTGTGCAACCAGCGGCAAAGAGCCTCCTTCACGCGGTCGCGTCCCTAAAAGCCCGTACACCTTAGCGCAAAAGGAGAATTCTCCACAAAGGCTTCATAGGGCGCCCGCAGGCGCCGCAGCCGGCCTTTAACCGTTGACGCGCTCGAACTCGCGCATGAAGTCCACGAGCGCCTGCACGCCTTCGAGGGGCATGGCGTTGTAGATGCTCGCGCGCATGCCGCCCACGCTGCGGTGCCCCTTCACGTTGGCCAGCCCGGCCGCGCCCGCCTCGGCGATGAACCTCGCGTCCAGCTCGGCGTCGCCCGTGACGAAGGGCACGTTCATGAGCGAGCGGTACGCCGGCTCGACCGTGCCGGAGAACATCTCGCTTTCGTCGAGAAATCCGTAGAGCAGGCGCGCCTTGGCCTCGTTGCGTGCCTTCATCCCGGCAAGGCCGCCATGCCCCTTTATCCACTTGAACACGAGGCCGCAGATGTAGATGCCGTAGCACGGCGGCGTGTTGTAGAGCGAGCCCTTGTCCGCATGCGTCTTGAAGCGCAGCATCGTGGGCACGCCGGGCAAGTCGTCGGAGAGCAGGTCCTCGCGCACGATGACGACCTGCACGCCGGCCGGCCCCACGTTTTTCTGCACGCCCGCGTGGATGAGGCCGTAGCGCTCGACGTCGACCGGCTCGGAGAGGAACATCGAGCTTTGGTCGGCCACGAGCACATGCCCCTTCGTGTCGGGCAGCTCGGGGTAGCGCACGCCGTAGACCGTCTCGTTTTGGCAGATGTAGACAAAGCTCGCGTCGTCGCGCACGTCCAGGTCGGACAGGTCGGGGATGCGGGTGAAGTTGGCGTCCTCGCCGCTGGCCAGCACCTTGGGGTCGCCCAAGATCTTCGCCTCGGCCAGCGCCTTTTTCGACCAGTTGCCCGTGACGATGTAGTCGGCCTTGCCGTTTGCCGCGAGGTTCATGAAGACGCTCGCGAACAGCAGGCTGTCGCCGCCTTGCAGAAAGAGCACCTTGTAGTTGTCGGGGATGCCCGCCAGCTCGCGCAAGTCGGCCTCGGCGGTCTCGATGATGTCGGTGAAGGCGGCGGAGCGGTGGCTCATCTCCATGACGGACATGCCCGCGTCCCCGTACTCCAGCATCTCGTCGGCTGCCTGCGCCAGCACCTCTTCGGGCAACGCAGCCGGTCCTGCCGAGAAATTCCACACGCGCGCCATTTCGCATCCTTTCCTTCGGGTACACGTCGAGGGGCATTCTACTCCACGCGAGGGCGCTCCACGCGAAGGCGCGCACGGCGCAAGGCCCGGACGGGAAGACGCGCGGGCGGGAAGCGGGAAAGGCGAAAACGGGAGCGCGGCGCGGCGCGCGCAACTTGCCGCCGCCTTTCACCCGGCGCTTGCTTGCCACCGCCTTCTATCCGCCGTTTCGCCCGACGCCTTCTACTCGGCGCGACCCGCAGGCAAGCCCAGGGATTCGAGGAGCTCGCGGCAGCGCCGCGGCAGCAAGGCGCACGCGGGCCTTCGGAAGGCGGCGGCGCGGCCGCAAGGAGAGAGGGCGAAACGGGCCTTAGCACCAGAAACGAAATCTAAACTCGAAAGTCAGGTTCTATAAAGTTTTCTTCTGGGCGGCCTTCGTGGTGCGTTTCGTGCCCTTCGCGGCTTTCGAACTCTTCGCGCCGCCCTTCGCACTCTTCGAGCCCTTCGTGCCGGCCTTCGCCGCGCCGCCCTTGGACGAACCGCCCTTAGCCGCGCCACCCTTGCCCTTGGACGCGCCGCCCTTGCCCTTCCCCTTGCCCTTGGCGGCCTTCGCGGCGGCGGCCTCCTCGCGCTTGGGGCAGTCCATGTTCACGCATATGCGCCACGGCCCGCGCGTCGTCGTGACCACGACCTCGGGCGCGCCGCACGCATCGCACACCTCGCCCGTGGCCTGCAGCTCGCCGCGCTGCGGCAGCGGGTAGCTCACGCCGCACTCGTCGTAGTTCTCGCAGCGGATGAAGCGCTTCAACGTGCGCGGGTTTTTCTGCGCGACCAGCCGCCCCTCGCGCCCGGCCTCGCGGCACACGGGGCACGTGCCCACGACCAGCTCGGGCATCTTGTTGCTCTCGCACTCCGGGTTCAGGCAATGCACGTAGGCCTTCGAGCGAAACGGCGTGACCTTGATCTGCGGCGTGCCGCACAGCGGGCAGGGCTCCTCGACGCCCTCGTACTTGCCCTGCGGCAGCGGGTAGGTGACGTCGCAATCCGGCCAGTTGTTGCAGCCGACGAAGCTCGAGCGCGTCTTTGCGCTGCTCTTCACGCACAGATCGCCCCCGCATTTCGGACAGGCGCCCACGCGGCTGTCGGCCGTCACGGCGTCGGCGATGGCCTCGCCCATCTCGTCTTTGCGCGGGATAAGCTCGTCCATGATGCCCGCGAGCAGGCGCCGCGAGTGCAGCACCACCGCGTCGCGCTCCTTCTCGCCATGGGCCACGCTCGTCATCTCGGCCTCCAGCTCGGCGGTCATGTCCGACGAGGTGATGTGCGGCGCGTAGCGGTGCAGCGCGTCGATCACGGCCTCGCCCAGCTGCGTGGGCTCGATGGGGTCGTTCACGATGTAGCGCCGGCTGTAGAGGCGCTCGATCATGTCGTGGCGCGTGGCCTTCGTGCCCAGCCCGTGCTTTTCCATCTCCTGGATCAGGCGCCCGGACGAGTAGCGCGCGGGCGGCTCGGTCTGCTTGGCCTCCAGCTTCGGCGCGAAGAAGTCGAGCACGTCGCCTTTTGCCAGCTGCGGCATCTGCTCGTCTTTCTTCATCCCGTACTGGTAGACGCTGCGGTACCCCGGCACGACCAGCACGTCGCCTTTCGCGGTGAAGGGCTGCCCGGCCACGTCCACGCCGATCTTCGTGCCCTCGACCACGGCCTCGTCGGACAAGGTGGCCATGAAGCGCCGCGCCACGAGGTTGTAGAGCTTCCACTCCTCGGGCTTGAGCTTGTCGGGGTTGGCAGGGCCTGTCGGGTAGATGGGGGGATGGTCCGTGTCGAACTGCTTGCCGCGCGTCGGGTGAAAGGAGCCGGCGGCCAGCAGCGCGTTGGCATGCGGCTTGTAGGCGGCATACCCCGCGCCGAGCATCTTCAGCAGCCCGGCGTAGTCCAGCCCATCGGGGTAGACCGTGTTGTCCACGCGCGGGTAGCTGATGTAGCCGGCCATGTAGAGCGATTCGGCGATGCGCATCGTGCGGCTGGGGCGTATGCCGATGCCGCTTGCCGCCGCCATGAGCGAGGTCGTGTTGAAGGGGGCGGGCGGGCGGCTCTTGCGGCGCTTCTTCTCGACGGAGGTCACGGTCGCGCTCGTCGCGTCTTCCACCGCCGCATGCGCCGCGCCGGCCGCCGCCTCGTCTTTGAAGCGGGCCGTGGCATGCGTGACGGCAAAGGCGCCGTCGTCCGCGCCGCCGGCATCCGCGCCCGCAGCGCCGGCGCCCGCATCGGCTGCGCCGTCCGTACCTGCGCCGTCGGCGCCTGCCGCAGCAGCACGCGCGGCGGCGCCCGAGCCGGCCGGCGCGCACATGCCGGACAGCACCCAATAATCCTCGGGCACGAAGGCCTCGCGCTCCTTTTCCTTTGCCACCACCAGCGCAAGCGTCGGCGTCTGCACGCGCCCGGCGCTGCGCGTGTTGCCGAAGCCCGAGTAGCGCGCGAGCGTGAGGTAGCGCGTGAGCACCGCGCCCCAGATCAAATCGATGTGCTGGCGCGTCTCGCCGGCGTGCGCGAGGTCGAAGTCCAGCTCGACCAGGCCTTGCGGCGAAAACGCCTGGCGGATCTCGTCTTTGATGAAGGCGGAGTAGCGCGCGCGGCTGATGGGCGCGCTCTCGTTCACCTCGCGCACCATGGACAACGCGTCCAGCCCGATCAGCTCGCCCTCGCGGTCGAAGTCGGTGGCGATCACGATGGAGTCGGATTTCTTCGCGAGGTTTTTCAGCGCGCGGATGATCTCCTTTTCCGCGGGCAGCTTGATGATGGGCGCGTAGGTCAGGTAGGGCAGCGCGGGGACCTTCCAGGTCTTGAGCGCGATGCCCTCTGCGGTGAAGGGGCGCCGCTTGCTCTCCCAGGGCGGCGTGGGCAGCGTGTCGGGCACGTCGGGCGCCTCGACGACCTCGCCCTCGGCGGTCAGGCCCACCCAGCCGCGCTTCTTGCCCCACACCATCTCGTCGGGAAAATCGACGCCCAGGATATGGCCGCGCAAGCCGATGGTCACGCAATCGTGGCCGTCGCGCGTGAAGCGGTAGACCGGCGTCTTGTAGACCGTGTCCTTGCTCGCCTTGCCGTCTGCGAGCAGGCGCGCGATCTGGCTGGCCGCGTCGTTTTTCTCGGTGATGATGAGTTCCATGAAAAGACGTTTCCTTTTCTCAATAGGGCGCGTTTTGCGCCCACTATACCCCCGCGCCCGTTTTATACTGAGTCCCGAGAGGGAAAAGCGCGAACCGGCGAAGAGGCCCGAAGGGGGCTTCGCCGGTGCACGATTGTAACCGCATACTCGAAAAACTCGCCACATCTTTTGCAGAAACGCTATGGCCGACCCGTTGCGTCGGCTGCGAGGAGCCGGGCGCGCTCGTGTGCGAAAGCTGCGCCGACGCCATGCCGCGCATCGACCAGCGCCTGGCCTGCCCGCGCTGCGGCGCCCCCTGGGGTCACATCGTCTGCACCCAATGCCCCGCGCCTGGATCAGTCGGGCGCGACGAGCGCCCCCTGCCCGCGCCCTTTCCCTTCGCGGGGGCGCGCGCCGCCACGAGTTTTTCCGGCGTCGCCCGCGACATCGTGCACGCCTACAAAGACGGCGACGAGCGGCGCCTGGCAGACGTGATGGCCGACGAGCTGGTCTGCGCGCTGCGGGGCAGCTGGCAGCCCGAGCTGCCCGCCGACCTCGCGGCGCGCGCACGCGGGCCGTGCGACTGGACGGGGCGGCTGGATTGCATAGTCGCCGTGCCCTGCACGCCGCAGGCCCTGCGCCGGCGCGGCTTCGACCACGTGGGGCTTGTCGCGCAAGGGTTGGGCGCGCGCCTGGGGCTGCCCTGCCGTGCCGCCTTGCGCTCGCGCAAAAGCGCCGACCAGCGCATGCTGTCTGCCGAGGAGCGCCGCCGCAACCGCGCGGGCTCGTTTGCCGCCTGCGCCGACGTGGCGGGCGCGCGCGTCTTGCTGCTCGACGACGTCTTGACCACAGGCGCCACTGCCTCGGCCGCCGCAGAGGCGCTACACGCCGCCGGTGCGGAATCTGTGCACGTGGCGGTATTCTCGCGCGTCTGGTAGATGCACGTTTTCTTGCGTGGTAAAGTACCGAGCGCATGTGACGTTTCCCCGCCGCGTTCACGCGGCGGCATTTACACGACCACGCCCGCAGCGCGCACGCGGCAGGCGACGAGGCAGACAAGGCAGACGGTGTTTGGCATAGGCGGAACAGAGCTCGTACTCATACTCTTCTTCGGCTTTCTGGTCTTCGGCCCGGACAAGCTGCCGCAGATGGGGCGCACGCTGGGGCGCGCCATACGCCAGTTCCGCGAGACCTCCGAGCAGATGAACCAGAAGTTCAAGGAGGAGGTCTACGACCCGTTCCAGGAGGCCGTCGCGCCCGTGAAGGACGCGGCCGAGAAGAACATGGCGCCCTACAAAGACGACATCGACAGCATCAAGGGCATCATCAACGACACGAAGAGCATGGTCAACGAGCCGTTCAAGGACATCAAGGCGCAAGGCGACGCGATGAAGAAGAGCATCGACCCCTTCGCCTCGGACCCGGTGCCCACGGGGGACGCCGGCGGGGCGATCCGCGACCGCGCCGGGCGCCTGCCGCGCCAGAAGGCCGCCGCGCCCGACGAGGCGGGCGACGACGCCGCGACAACGGAAAGCGCTGCGGCTGCCGAGACAGGCGACGGCGACGCCAAGGCCGCCGCGCCAAACGACGGCGCCGAGGTTGCCAAGGCCGCCGTATCTGGCAAGGACGGCACGTCCGCCGATGCGCCGGGCAAGGCAAGCGCGTCCAAGGCGGATGCG
Organism: Oscillibacter sp. MSJ-31; assembly: GCA_963621315.1. Classification (GTDB taxonomy): domain Bacteria; phylum Actinomycetota; class Coriobacteriia; order Coriobacteriales; family QAMH01; genus CAVAWX01. Next base: position 5,451 of record CAVFDV010000041.1, on the reverse strand, counting down.
AAAGAGCCGAAACCCGCGAAAAAGGAGCCGTCCGCTTCACCATCCAAGGCCGCCACGCCGGCAGGCGAGAAAAAGCCGCTGCCCACGACGGACGCGGGCGCGGACGGGGCAGGCGCCGCCTCCCCTAAAAGGACGGTCGCCGCCTCGCTCTACGGCCTCGACGACGAGGACGGTGAATAGCGATGCCCATCGGACCTGCGCGCATGCCCTTGCTCGACCACCTCGGCGAGTTGCGCCGCCGCGTCGTCATCATCGTCGTGTGCTTCCTCATAGCCGTCGTGGCGCTCTACGCCATCGCCGACCAGCTCATCGGCTTTCTGAAGCAGCCCATCGCAAGCTTCATCCCCGACGGCGACATCTACACGACGGGCGCGTTCGAGGGCTTCACCTTGAAGTTCGCCGTGTCGGCGTTTGCCTCCCTCATCGTCACGAGCCCCATCATCTTTTGGGAGCTGTTCGCGTTTTTCCTGCCCGCGCTCAAGCCCAACGAGCGGCGCTACGTGCTGCCCACGTTTTTCGTGGCCGTCGTCCTCTTCATCTTCGGCATGGTCTTTTGCTACATGTTTTGCCTGGGCGCGGCTTTCGAGTGGCTCACGGGCGAGGCGGGCGGCTTCTCCACGCTGCTGCCGTCTGCCAGCGACTACATCAAGTACGTCATCTTGTTCGAGATCGCCTTCGGCATCGCCTTCGAGCTGCCGCTGGTCGTGTTCTTCCTCGTGCTCTTCGACATCGTGCCCTACAAGAAGCTGCGCAGCTCGTGGCGCTACGTCTACATCGCGCTCATGGTCATCTCCGCCGTCGTCACGCCGGACGCCTCGCCGGTCACGATGCTGATCATGTTCGCCGCGCTCGTCGCCCTCTACGAGGTGGCGCTGCTCGTCGCCCGCGTCGCCCTGGCCAAAAAGATCAAGCGCCAGCAGGAGCGCGAGGCCGCCGAGGAAGCGGAATGGGAGAACCTGTAGGCCGGTGAAAGGCAGCTGGTGAAGGCCGGCAAAGGGCCGGCAAAGGGCTGGCAAGGGCTGGTAAAGGCCGGCGAAGCAAGGCGGCGCGAGGAAAGGGGAAGCACCATGGCGCACATCGACTTGGAGAGCAAGATTCTCGGTAAAAACGACGAGCTGGCCGCCGGCAACCGCGCACTTCTGGCCGCGCACGGCACCTACATGCTCAACCTGATCGCAAGCCCCGGCGCGGGCAAGACCTCGACCATCATGGCGACCATCGCCGCGCTCAAAGACAGCTACCGCCTCGCCGTGATCGAAGGCGACATCGCAGGCGACGTGGACGCGCAGGAGGTGAAGGAGGCGGGGGTGCCGGCCGTGCAGATCAACACGGGCGGCTCGTGCCATCTGGAAGCCGACATGGTGCGCCAGGCGCTCGACGTGCTCGATCTGGACGCGGTCGACATCATCATCGTGGAAAACGTGGGCAACCTCGTGTGCCCGACCGACTTCGATTTGGGCGAGAACGCGAAGTGCATGATCTTGTCCGTGCCCGAAGGCGACGACAAGCCCATCAAGTACCCCGGCATCTTCGAGGTGGCCGACGCCATCGTGCTGAACAAGGTGGACACCATGCCCGTCTTCGACTTCGACGAGGACGCGTTTCGCACGACCGTCAAGTCCCTCAACCCGACGGCGCCCGTCTTTCCCATATCCGCCACGAAAGGCGATGGGATGGAGCGCTGGGCCGAGTGGCTCGTCATGCGCTTCGAGGAGCTGCGCGACTAGCTGCCGCGCGGGCTGCCCAATGCTGCGCGGCTAACCCGAAACAGCGCGACGCGGCAGACGGAGGCGCTGCGGCAAATCCGCGCGAAAAGGGGCGCGCGGCCCTTGGCAGACCGCACGCCCCTTCACGAAAGCAAGCTCTATGTTGCGGCTTCGCGCCGGGCGACCACGTTGCGCCGCACCGCCGCGCCGCGGCCCAAAGCCGCCCCGGGCCGCCCTAGATGGCGTCGCCTCCGCGCTCGCCGGTGCGTATGCGCACGGCCGTCTCGACGTCGATTACGAATATCTTGCCGTCGCCCACCTCGCCGGTGCGGCAGGTCTCGCACACCAGGTCGATGACGCGCTCCACGTCGGCGTCGTCTACGACGAACTCGCACTCCACCTTGGGCACCATGTTCATCGAGATCTCGGAGCCGCGGTAGTACTCCTTCCAGCCTTTCTGGGTGCCGCAACCGTGCACCATGTTGATGGTCATGCCGCCGATGCCGGCCGCCATCGCCGCGTCCTTGAGCGGCTCGAGCTTCTCGTTGCGGATGATCGCCTGGATCTTCTTCATCGCTTCTCGCCCCTTTCCCTAGTCGAGGCCGTCGAACGCGGGGTAGGCGTTCTCGCCGTGGCAGACAATGTCGAGGCCTTGCGCCTCCTCCTCGGGCTCCACGCTCAAGCTGCCGTGGCAGCAGGCCTTCACCACGAGGCCGATGACGAGCGTGAGGACGCCGACGAACACGATGGTGATGCCGATGCCGGCGAGCTGGCTGAGCAGCAGGGACGGGTCGCCGGTGTAGAACAGGCCGCCGAAGTCGGTCCAGGACAGCTCGGGCACGCAAAACAGGCCGGTCAGGATGCCGCCCACGATGCCGCCGATGCCGTGGCAGCCGAAGGCGTCGAGCGCGTCGTCGTAACCGAACTTGCGCTTCAAGGTGCTGATGGCGAAGTAGCAGCAGGGGCTGACGATGATGCCCATGACAAGCGAGGCCCACGCGGCCACGAAGCCGGCCGCCGGGGTGATGACGACGAGGCCCGCGACCAGGCCCGTGCACGCGCCGACGAGCGTGGAGTGCCCGGTCACGATTTTATCGACGACCATCCACGAGAGCATGGCCGCGGCCGAAGCCGCCACGGTGTTCACCAGCGCGATCCCCGCGACACCGTCGTTGATTGCCAGCGCCGAGCCCGCGTTGAAGCCGAGCCAGCCGAACCACAGCAGACCTGCGCCGAGCGCCACGAAGGGGATGTTGTGCGCGCGGTAGGAGACGCTGCCGTAGCCGCGCCGCTTGCCGCAGAGTATGGCCAGCACGAGCGCCGTGACGCCCGAGGAGATGTGGACCACGTCGCCGCCCGCGAAGTCGAGGGCGCCGATGGTCTCGCCGATCAGGCCGCCGCCCCACACCATGTGCGCGAGCGGGCCGTAGACGAAGAGCACCCAGCACACGAGTATGGCCGCGATGGCGCCGAACTTGATGCGCCCGGACACGCCGCCCGTGATGATGGCGACGGTGATGATGGCAAACGCGCATTGGAAGGCGACGTAGACCATGTCGGGCAGGCCGTCGACGAAGCTGCCCTCGGCCATCGTGTCCGTGCCGTTCAAGAACACCTGGCCGAATCCGCCGATGATCTGGCCGATCCAGCTGCTGTCGGGCGAGAACTGCCCGTCGAAGGCCACGGAAAAGGAGACGACGACCCACAAGACCGCCGTGACCCCGATGGCCAGAAAGCTCATGATCATGGTGTTGCCCACGTTCTTCTTGCGACTCAGGCCGCCGTAGAAAAACGCGAGTCCGGGCGTCATCAGCAGCACCAGCGCGGCGCAGATGATGGTGAATGCCGTCAATGCGGTATCCATAACGCTCACCTCTCTCACTCGAAACATGGATATGACGGTGAAAATGGTGGCGCGGCCACGTAACGCGGGGGTGAACGGTGCGTTACGCCTGTTTTAAAGTGCGGTTTCGGGGATGTTTCGCGCGCGGGTGGCGCGAAGCGCAGTCGCGACGCTAGCGCGGTGCAGGTCGGACGCGGCGCCGGGCACGTTGCGGGCGCGGCGCACATGAAACACGGAGCTTGCGCGAAAGGACGCGGACGTGCGCGGGTGCGGGGCGCGCGACCCCTTCAGGCGGCGCCCTCAGCTGTTGTGCAGGCCGCCCGTCTCGATGTGGACGCCCTGTTTTCCCAGCCAGGCGATCCACTTGTCCATGGTGCCCTGGCTGATGGTGTGCTCCATGGCGCACGCCTCCTCGTTGGCCAGGTCGGCCTCGACGCCCAAGACGTCGGTGAGGAAGGTGCGCAGCGCCCAATGCCGCGCGATGATGCGCTCGCCGTAGGCGCGCCCCTTGTCCGTCAGGCTGATCGCGCCGTAGGGCTCTTGCTCGATATAGCCCTCCTCGCGCAGGTTCTTGGTCGCGCGCGCGACGCTTGCCTTGGAAAAGCCCAGCTCCTCTGCCACGTCGACGTTGCGCACGGAGCCGCCCCCGCGTTGCGCGAGGTCGAAGATGGCCTCGATGTAGTCCTCGTAGGAGGAGGTGAGGGTCGTGTTGTCGGCGGCGCTGTGGGCCATGTGCTCTCCCCGGTGCTCGGTATGCGGCGCGCGTTGCAGGCGGCGCGCCCTCGATGCTCGGCCGCCTTCATGCGGCGTTGGGTGAATTATCCCCTTTGGGGGCTTCTTTCACAATGGGGACGACGGCGTTTCGACGTGTGGCGCTCTCGTTGCAGGCGTCGCAGCCCGCGCAGCCGCCGCATGCGCAGCCCGCGTCCGCGTCGCCCGTGTCGCAGCAGCCGCCGCGCCGTTTCGCCGCGCTCTTGAACAGGCGCGACTTCACCGTCCACGCCACCCATACAGCGATGATGGCCAAGATGATCCAGCTTGCTGCGTTCATGTCGCGTCCGCTCCTTGCGCTTGCAGGGGTTCGTTTCCGGGTGAATGTTAGCAATAGTTAACTTTTACTGCAAGGGCGGCTTTTCGCCGCGTTTGGATTTCGTCCGGGGTTTGTTCCGAATCCGTGTAGGGTTCATTCGGGTTTCACTTCAGGTCCGTTCGGCGCGACATATAGGAGCGCCCGCTAGAGTGCGTGGCAGACGGTGAAGGGCGCAAGGCGAAGGGGGACGCGTGGCGCTGCTCGCAGGCTACATATCCATCGTGTGCGCGATGGCGCTGCTGTGCGCGTTTGGCGTGCCGCGTCTGGGAGATGCCCTGCTTGCGCAGCGCAGGCTTGCGCCGGGCGGTTTTGACGCGCGCAGGCTCCCCGCCCCGGGCGGGGAAATCCCTCCCCGCCCGGGGCGGGGAGGGGCGGCGGCAGGGCAGGGCGACCACGCGATACAAGGCGCGCGCCCCGCGGCCCGCGCAAGCCGCAAAACTTGCCATGTGGGTCGCGGGGCTTGCCGCGCGGCAAGGGCGGCGCCAGCGTGCGCGCGGCTTGCCACGGCGCTGTGCTATGGGCTGCTGCTCTCCGCTTCCGGGGCGGGGCTGCTCGCTTGCGCGCTTTGCGCCCTCGCGTTTCTCGTCGTGCACGTGGGCGTCTATTGCGATTGCCTGGCGCGCGTCATCCCCGTCGAGTTGTCACTTGCGCTGGCCGTCTGCGGCGCCTGCCTGTGTCTGGCGCAAGGCGGAGCCTCCCTCTTGCTCGCGCGCGCGGCCGCCCTCGCCGTCTCGGCGTCGCGTGCGCGCTGGTAGGCCTCCTGGAGCAGGGTCTCCTGGCTGTTCACCGGCGCCTCGCCCTCGCCCGGCTCG
>CAVFDV010000040.1:2948-12977 GCA_963621315.1 Oscillibacter sp. MSJ-31 | reverse complement strand
TGCGCAGCTCGCAGTCGACGATGCGGCCCCTGTAGACGCCGCCGCCGCCGACCAGACCCAGCACGGGCGCCGTGACGAGCGCGGCCAGGCCGGGGCCGGAGGGGAAGAAGTTGTGCACGATCGCCAAGACGATGCTCACGACGACGAACAGCGCGATGAAGCTCATGCCGGCCGTCGCGCCCATCAGCAGGTTCACGACCCACTCGACCGAGCCGGCAGAGGACATGGCCGCGACGATGCCGTTGATGGAGGCCATCATCAAGAGGATGTCCCAGGGGCTGGTCTGGCGGTACTCCTTGGTCGTGATCATGGCCGTGCCCGGCAAGAACAGGAAGGCCAGGGCGACCAAGGCGACGAAGGTCGTGTTCAAAACGGTGATCCAGGAGCTTGCGATCCACAGGACCAGGGTGACGAGCAGGACGCCGATGTTGAACTTCTCCTTGAAGTCCATGGGCGGCAGCGCCGAGACCTCGTCGAGGAAGGTCTTGACCGTCTCCTCGGACAGCGGCTCGGGCTTGTAGACCTTCAGCAGGATGAGCCAGCAGGCAAGCAAGCTCAAGATCACGGGGATGACCGTGTAGCCGAACCATTGCGCGAAGGTGATCGTGGTGCCGCAGGCCTTCTCGGCAAGCCCCAAGACGACGACGTTGATGGGGGTGCCGGAGGGCAGCAGCGAGCCGCCGAACATGACGGCAAACGGGATGGCCAGCGTGAGGCAGCGGCCGAGCTTGGACTTGCCCGGCTCGGCGTGCGCCGCTCTCAGAAGCGAGTTCGCAAAGCCCATCATGATGGCCGTGAGCGCGATGTTGGACATGACGCAGGAGATGACGGCCGAGATGACCATGAAGCCCAAGATCACGAGCTTCACGTCGCCTTTCACCAGCCGCACGATCCAGGCGATCAGGCGCTGCGGGAAGGTCGAGACCCCGAGAAACGTGGTGAAGCCGAAGATGCCGACGAACATCCACAGGGCGCTTGTGAAGGTAGCCGCCCATATGTCGCTATAGGGCGCGATCGCCAGAAAGCCGCACAGGGCCACCATGGCAAGCGACGTGATGGGAAGGGGCAGCACCTCGGTCGCCCACATGACGACCGCCGCGAGCAGCACCATGATGGCGCTTTGGCCTTCCCTGGACAGATCCGGCGACCACAAAGGCCCGAACTGCCCGACCAGGATCATGACGATAGCCACGGCTATCCAGATCCACTTGAACATTACCTTGCTTTGAGTTGGCTTTCCAGCCATAGTGCATCCCTCCTCTATCTATGAAGTCCCGCGCCGGCCCCCGTTGGGCAGGCGGATACGGGAGGCTTCCGAAACGGACCGGACGGGAGGGGGCGGCGGCACGTGGCAGCCGCGCCCCCTCCTGCGAACGCATCGCGCGCCTAGGCGCTTCTCTTCAAGAAAATGTCGCCCAAGACGACGTCTTCTTTCGTCGTGTCGGCGGCAAGCTCGACCTTCTCGTAGCCTTCCGGCTGCGAGACGACCGTGTAGGCGCCCTCGTCGAGTTCTTTGAAGCGAAACTCGCCGAACTCGTCGGTCTCCAGCGAGGCGACCTCTGCGCCGCCCGCGTCGAGCAGGCTCACCTTCGAGCCGATCAGCACCTCGTTGATCGTGCGGTCCACGAGCACGCCGTAGACCCAGCGCTTGGGGATGTTCATGTACCAGACATGCCCGCCCCGCTCCTCGGTGCCGGGCATGCGCCAGGCGCCCTCGGGGATCTCGTCTTCATCGACCACGGTCAGAGCGCCGGTCGCGCACACGTCCACGCAGCGCGGCACCTCCCACCCGTCGTCGAGCAGGTGCGCGCAGCCCGTGCACTTCTGCGGTATCTCGAGCTTTTCGTTCCAGTAGATCGCGCCGGCAGGGCACGCGTCCACGATCTCGCGCTGGCCTTTCGCCTTCGTCGGGTCGATGATCACAAGCCCGTCGTCGCGCCTGTAGACCGCGCCGTCCTTGGCGGCTTCCATGCACGCGGCGTTTTCGCAATGCGCGCACATGACAGGCTCGTATTGGACCTTCACCTCGGGGGTCTTGCCGCGCGTCTGCTGCTTGATCTTGCACCAGAACTGCCCGGTGATGGGCTGCTCTGCCGCTATGGGGCTCCAGTCGTTGCCGCAATGCTCGTCCTTGCATGCCATCTGGCAGCCGTAGCATCCGTTGCACAGGCTGGCGTCGAAAAGAATAGCCTTCATGTTCCTCATGCCTCCTGCAGGTAGTCGTAGACGTTCGTGCCCGTATCGACGGTGTAGTTCTCCTTCTCGAAGCACTCGGGGTACTTCTCCATGAGCGCGTGTATGTCGCACTTGCGCACGCCCACGAGAAAGCCGCCCGTCACCTCGCCTGCCGCGTTTTTCGAGGAGGTGTTGCTCGGGGCGATCAGGTTGTTCGCGCCGCCGCGGTCGATGCCGCCCACGCCGCGCACGATCGGGTCGGTCTCGGCGCCGTGGTCTTGCAAGACCGCGCCGGGCACGATGCGCTCGGTGATGTAGGCGCCGCCCAAGACGGTGCCGCGCTCGTTGAAGACCTCGACGATGTCGCCGTCTTCGATGCCGAGCTTTTCAGCGTCCACGGGGTTGATCCAGACGGGCTCGTAGGCGTAGCCGTCCTCGCCCACCACCTTGCAGGTCTCGATCTCGCGGGTCCAGGGGCAGTCGTCGAAGTTCGCGTGCACGCGCCAGCGCGGGTGGTTGGAGACGAGCAGGAAGGGGTATTCCTTCGCACGCTCGCACGAGATGCGCTCGTGGTGGCTCTCGGACTCCTCGATCCACTTGGCCACAGGGCCGCGCTCGGGATCGTCGGGGAAATGCTCGGCCAGGCCGGTCGCGTAGAACTCGATCTTGCCCGTGGGCGTCTCCATGGGGTTGTTCTCGGGGTCTTCGAAAAACTCGATCATGCCGGCGGGCTCTTTGTCCCAATCCGGGCGCGTGGGCAGCATCTGGTAGCCCTGCTCCTTGATCTTGTCGATGTCCTGGTCTTCGATCGGCATGCCCGAGCCCATGTAGCCCATGATCTGCCAGTCCTCGATGCTCATGTCGCCTGTCAGGTGCTTGGCGCAATCCTCGTAGACGCCGCCGTACTTCTCGAGCTTTTTCGCCACCTCGACGACGGCCTCGTAGTCGGACAGCGACTCGTATTGATGGTCGCAGGCCGCGCGTTCCCAGATCACGGAGTTGAACTGCCCGGAGTAGGTGTCCACGCCGAAGTCGTCGAGCTCGAGCGTCGTCGAGATCGGCAAGATCAGGTCGGCGAACTGCGTGTCGTTTTCCATCCAGGGATGCTCGACCAAGAAGAACTCGAGGTTGGGGTTGGTCAAGGCCTGCTCGAACTCGTTGCCGCCGTTCCAGCAGGTGGACCAGCACGGCGAGTCCGACCAGATCATCTTGATGCCATGGTCGCCTTCCTGCGGGAAGTGGAAGTGCTCGAACTGATCCGTGCGGTGGTGCCGGCTTGTCGTATGGCCCCACCACTCGACCTGCTCGCCTTCCTTTACCGTGATGCACTGCGGCACGAGGGTCTTGGGGATGAAGGAGGCGGGCAGCTCGCCCAGCACGGAGCCGTGGTAGCAGGCGCGCACCTCGGGAAGGTAGTGTCCCGGGGGCAGCGGGTTGAACGAGTCCATGCCGATGAGCGCCCACTCGATGAACTTCACCTGGTTTCTGCCGGGCATGCCGACGCCTTGCATGGCCAGCAGGTAGACCTCGAGGCGCGCCGGCTCGTGGCTGTAGCAGGAGCGGATATAGGAGCCGCCGTTGCAATGCCCGATGGAGACAGTGTGGTTTGCCCAGTAGCGGGCAAGCGCCTTGATGCGGTAGGCCGGCACGTGGCACTTCTCCTCGGCCCACTCCGGCGTCTTGGGCACGCCGTCTTCCTTGCCCAAGACGTAGTACTCGAACCAGTCGTAGCCGTCGGTGTGGGTCTCCAGGTACTCCTTCTCGTAGGTCCCCTCGGTCATCCACGTGTAGGCGATAGCCAGCTGCATGGCCGCGTCGGTGTTGGGCAAGACGGGAATCCACATGTCGGAGTGGACCGCGTTGGCGTAGTTCACGTCAGGCGCGATGTGGATCTGCTTGACGCCTATCTCGGTGAACCAGAAGCACAGCCGGCTTGCCTGCTGCCCGGACCAGCCCCACGGCGTCGTCTCGGGATCGCAGCCCCAGAACAAGACGGCGTCGGAGTTTTCGGAGATGTCCTTGAAGAGGTTGTGCTGGTGGGTGTTTTGGCCCAGCGGCTCGTTGCCCCACGCGTGCTTGGCGCCCCAGTACCAGCCCTCCCAGCTGTCCGGCTGGCGCGCCTGCATGGTCAGGCCGCCCGTCATGTCGAGAAGGTTTGCCATGGTGCCGTGCGGGCCGTGGATCGACCCGGTCTCGCCATGGCCGTCGCCTTGGCAGAAAATCGAGTTGCGCCCGTAGGTGTCGTCGATGCGCTTGATCTCGGCGGCGATGATGTCGGTCGCCTCGTCCCAGGAGATGCGCTCGTATTTCGACTTGCCGCGGTTTTGCGGGTTGCGCTCGCCGTTGGGGTCCCAGTCCACGCGCTTCAGCGGAAACGGGATGCGGTTGGGCGAGTAGGTGCGCGTCTTGTAGATGAAGGTGAACGGCGAGTTCAGCGTCTTCATCCCGGGCTCGAAGGTGTGCCCGCGCGCCTTGATCGTCCAGTAGTTCAGGTCCTCTTTCGTGTAGTACTCGTCGTAGTGCACGGGGCGCATGCGCACTATCTTCCCGTCTTTGGAATCGATGGCGGTCAGGTTCGCCCCGTTTCCAAACGAACATATGGACATGTTCTTGTAGACGGTCTTGTCAGATGTCTTCATACCCCTCTCATCCTCTCTCGTGTCGTTGTTCCTCTTCCTGTCTCGCCCGGGGCGGCCACACGTCCCGCCAGCCCAGACGAAGGCGGGGCGCGTGCAGGGTGTTTTCCGAAGTCCGCAACACCGCCTCGTGAAAATCATAAAAACGGCACATTCGTTTTGGAATAAACGGGGCGTTGGGGTAGGCCAAGCTTTAGCGAAGGCTCCGCGATCTTTGCGCTGGGCCAACACGTTCAGCGCAACAAAATGTTGTGCTAGACCTGCGCGAATGGGCTTCTTCAGGGTGAAAACCTGCACCTAAAATGAGTGCAGTGCCTTGACCGAAAGGAGCGGACAAGCATGAACATCGAATACCTGCATTATTTTCTCGACGTGGCGCATACGAAGTCCATCACGAAGGCGGCAAAGCTCAACTTCATATCCCCGCAGGGCATGAGCCGTGCGATGAACGAGCTGGAAAAGGAGTTCGGCTACCAGCTGCTCATCCGGCACGCGAACAGGCTCGAGCTGGCCCCGCTCGGAGAGGACCTGGTCGGCCAGGTCCAAGAGATAGTCGACGCCTACACGAACATGCTCGGCTCCATCGCCGCGCGGGCGTTTTCCGATGAAAGCAGCGGCCGGGAGCTGCAGCTCGAGTGCCAAAACATCGCGATGCTCGCCCTCTTTCCCCACAAGGTGCAAGACTACATATTGCACTCGCACCAGACGAACTTTCGGGAAAGCCAAAACTCGCAGATCCGCCAGACCATCTTGGGATACGTCGGAGAAGACGCCCCGCCCACCGTGGGGATGCTCTCGTTTTTCGGGGAAGAGCACATGCGCGAGCACGAGGAGAGCATCCGCGAGCTCGAGGCGAAGGGCTTTCGCTACCGCCCCTTCCTCGACACCTACGACCAGGTGATAGTCTCGCCGCGCTCGCCGCTTGCCGAGAAAAAACGCCTCTCCAACGCGGACATGCTCTCCAAGTGCATGGTATGCACGAACAGCCATCTCTACAGCGTCTTGGAGAAGCGCTTCGGGGAGAAGGCGATCGAGCTGGTCACGCCCGATTTCTCCTTGCGCAGGCGCATGGTCGCCAACAACTCGGCCATCTCGTTTCTGCCGGCCATAGCCCAGCTCACGCGCCAGGATGGAGACGACTACGTCTTCCGCGACATGGAAGACCCCTACCAGGTGAAGATCGGCTTCATCGGAAACGAGGCGGGCTTTGCCTCGCAGCCCTTCAACTGGATACGCGACGCGCTCGTGTCCTTCTACCGCGGCTACGCGTCCTCGGGGCTGTTCACCTTGCGCGACGACGAGTAGGGCGCCTCCTTGCGGCGCCCTCCCCTTTTCGTTGGGCTTGCCCCATTTTTCGTTGTGCTCGTGCAGGCCTTTTGCGCTGCTTGATGCCCTAGCATGGATCGTGCCCTCGTGAAACGGGGGGTCTGCAAATTCAAAAGAGGAGGTTGACATGCTTGGACCGCTTGGTGGGGATCGCCTGTGGAATCCCAAGGAACTCGAGAACTGCAAGGAAGAGGCTCAAAAGCTCGTGGACGCCCAGGACAAGGGCGCCGACGAGGGCGGCATCATCTACGGCTACATCTACACGATGAACAACAGCGAGTACGGCTACAAGGGCGACGACCTCGCGTTCAAGACGAAAGACGAGATCGCGGCCTTCGACGCGAACGGCCAGGTGAAGGAGACCTTCGTCGCCTACAAGGCCTGAAGCAAGGCGTTTTCGAAGGGCGCTGCGACGTCGCGCCCGCTGCATGTGAAAAACCCCGCCTCCCCTCGGGCGGGGTTTTTCTTGTCCGCAAAGATGGGCGCGCCAAAGGCGGGCGCGCCAAGACCCGCGCCCGCGCGTCAGGCCCGCGTGCCGCCGTCGGATGCAGGCGTGCCGTCGGGTGCGGGCGCATCGTCGGGTGCGGGACTTTCGTGCGCGTCCGCATCCACGCGGCGCTTTTCCCCTTCTTCTCCCCCGCGCATCTCCGCCTGCGCGGCCCTATTTCGGGCTGCGGCGCTCCTCCACGTGCGCGTCCGCGTCCGCATGCCGGCGCGCGTGCTTCGGCGCGCCCGACTCGCCCGGCTGCAAGGCGACGAGGAATATGGTCGCCACCATCAAGACAAGCCCCACCCAGTCCGCCCAGGAAAAGACCGTGCCCAGCCAGCACACGGCCAAGACCGAGGCGGCCAGCGGCTCGGCAGAGCCCAAGAGGCTGCCGTTCACCCCGCCCACGATCGACACGCCGTAGAGATAGAGCGCAAACGCCGCGAAGGTGCCGACGAGAAGCATCGCGACGAGCGCGGCCACGCCCGCCGCATCGAGCGCGGGCACGGAAAACAGCCACGCGGCCTTAGGCGCAAGCGGCGAGACCGCGCAGCCGGCGCACCAGATGATGGTGATGGCCGCCGCCGAGACGAGCATCCCCATGCACACGACGGCCATGCTCGGCCAGCGCTCGAACAGCGGTTTCGGCGCGAGCACGTAAAAGGTCACGGCCAGGGCCTCCAGCAGGCCGAAGAGCAGGCCTGCAAGCGGGATGGACAACGACGAGAGGTCGCCGCCCGTGGCGATCAGGACGGTGGCCACAAGCGCGAGCGCGACCCCCAGCCACTCGAAGAGGCGCGGCAGGCGGCGTGCGCGCACGCACACGTAGAAGAGCACGAAGACGACGTTGAGCGACTGCAAGACCGTGGCCGTGCCGGCGTTCGTGTAGGCGATCGTGACGATGTAGACCGTCTGGCACATGAGCACGCCCACGATGGAGAAGAGGAAGAACTGCGGCCAGCACGAGCGGTCGCGCACGATCTCGAGCGCGGCGCCGCGGTAGCGCAAAAGCAGCAGCACGCCGAAGAGGAAGGCGGCGCCCAGGTTGCGCACGAGCACGATGAACAGCGGCGAGATGTCGTAGGACGTGTTCAGAAACTGCGCGCAGGTACCCGAAAATCCCCAGCACAAAGCGCCGGTCAAGGCGCATATCACGCCGATGGCAAAACGGCTCACCGCCTCGTCTCCCTCCTGCATGCGCGCCGCGCGGCCGCCCCGCGCACGCCCGCGCCTTGCCTTCTCGTCTTCACAGACCCGCTATCCTAGCATCCACGCGCCCGGGCGCACGCATCCTTTTCACAACGACCTGCACGCCGCCCGGGGCCGTCTTGCGGGTATACTCGAAAAACGCGCGAAGACGTTTCACGGCGAAAGGAAGCATCCATGGTCACCTTGCACGACGCGGGCATATATCTGGTAGACGGCGAGGGCATCGTCGATGCGGGCGATGGGGCGGCGGTCGCGGCCCTGGGCAAAAGCGACGCCGAGCTGGCGGCCGCGAAGGCGGGCACGATAGCCCACTCGATACTGGCCGCCCACGACACGGGCAAAGGCGACGACGGCGTCGTGCGCGTGAAATTCGACGCGATGGCCAGCCACGACATCACCTACGTGGGCATCATCCAGACGGCGCGCGCCTCCGGCATGGAGCGCTTCCCCCTGCCCTATGTCCTCACCTGCTGCCACAACTCGCTGTGCGCGGTGGGCGGCACCATCAACGACGACGACCATCTCTTCGGGCTTTCGGCGGCGATGAAGTACGGCGGCATCTACGTCCCGCCGCACATCGCCGTGATCCACCAGTTCATGCGCGAGAAGTTCGCCGCGCCGGGCAAGATGATCTTGGGGTCGGACAGCCACACGCGCTATGGCGCGCTCGGCACCATGGCGGTGGGCGAGGGCGGCGGCGAGCTGGACAAGCAGCTTTTGGGCGACACCTGGGACGTCGAGCAGCCCGAGGTCGTGGCCGTCTACCTGAAAGGCGCGCCGAAGCCCTGGGTCGGACCCATGGACGTGGCGCTTGCCATCATCGGGGCGGTCTACAAAAGCGGCTACGTGAAGAACAAGGTCATGGAGTTCGTGGGCCCGGGCGTGGCCTCGCTGCACGTCGACTACCGCAACGGCATCGACGTCATGACCACGGAGACGACCTGCCTGTCGTCGGTGTGGCGCACCGACGGGCGCACGCGCGCGTGGCTGGAGACGCACGGGCGCGGCGAGCAGTTCGCGCAGCTCGACCCCGCGCCGCTTGCCTACTACGACGGCTGCGTCGAGGTGGACCTCTCCACGGTCAAGCCCATGGTCGCGCTGCCCTTCCACCCCTCCAACGTCTACGAGATCGACGCGCTCTACGACGGCCTCGACGCCATCTTGCGCGAGACGGAAAACGCGGCCGCCGAGGTGGCGGAGGGGCGCGCCACTCTCACCCTGCGCGACAAGGTGGACGCGGCCGGGCGCCTGCAGGTGCAGCAGGGCGTGATCGCGGGATGCGCGGGCGGCACCTGGTCCAACATCGTGGCCGCCTCGCGCGCGTTGAAGGGCAAAAGCTGCGGCGCCGGCGAGTTCTACCTGTCGGTCTATCCGGCAAGCCAGCCTGTCTTCACCGACCTGGACCGGCGGGGCTATCTGGCAGACCTCATGGACGCGGGCGCCATCGTGCGCACGGCGTTTTGCGGGCCGTGCTTCGGGGCGGGCGACACGCCGGCCAACAACACGCTGTCCGTGCGGCACGCGACGCGCAACTTCCCCAACCGCGAGGGCTCGAAGCCGGGCGAGGGGCAGATGGCGGCCGTCGCGCTCATGGACGCGCGCTCGATCGCGGCCACGGCGGCGGCAGGCGGCGCGCTCACGAGCGCCGAGGAGATGGCGGGCGCCTTCGAGGACCTGCCCTGGGACTACCGCTTCGACGACAGCTCCTACAAGGCGCGCGTCTATGCGGGCTTCGGGCAGGCAGACCCGGGCCACGAGCTGCGCTACGGCCCCAACATCAAGGACTGGCCCGCCCAAGAGCCGCTCTCCGCGCACGTGCTGCTGAAGCTGTGCTCGAAGATAGAAGACGAGGTGACGACGACCGACGAGCTGATCCCTTCCGGCGAGACCTCGAGCTACCGCTCCAACCCCCTGGGGTTGGCCGAATTCACCCTCTCGCGCCGCGACCCCGGATATGTCGCGCGCGCAAAGGAGGTGCGCGAGATCGAGGAGGCCAGGCGCGCCGGGCAGATGCCCGAAGAGCTGCGCAGCGTTTTGACGGCGCTGCGCGGTGTGGAGGGCTACGCCGGCCTCGAGGCAGAAGACGTCGAGGTGGGCAGCACCATCTACGCGAGGCGCCCGGGCGACGGCTCGGCGCGCGAGCAGGCGGCCAGCTGCCAGCGCGTGCTGGGCGGCCTTGCCAACATCGTCTCGGAG
>CAVFDV010000040.1:0-2938 GCA_963621315.1 Oscillibacter sp. MSJ-31 | reverse complement strand
TGAAAGCATCGAGGCTTGGGTCGTGGACGGCGATGCGGCGGCGGGCGGCGCGGGTGCCGCAAATGCCGCGCCCGTGCGCATCGAGCTTTCCATCGCGCCCATGACCGCCGAGGAGCGGGAAATCGTCATGGCGGGCTGCCTGATCAACTACAACCGCGCGAAGCAGCGCTGAAAGCGGGGAGCGGATGAATTGCAAACGCTGCGGGGCCGCGCTTGCGCCGGACGCGCTCGGATGCCCGGTGTGCGGCGAGCCCGCAGAAGGCGCGGGCAGCGCGGGCGCGGGCGTGACGTTTTCCGGGTTTGCCGCCGATGCGGGCTTGCAGCCCCTCTCGGCTGCCGACCTGCCGGAAATCTCGTCCAGCCTGCCGGATGGCGCGGACGCGGACGAGGGCGCGGAGACGACGGACGCAGCGGACGCGACGGATGCGACGGATGCCCCCGGCGCGGATGCGGCGGCGGCCGGCGCAGACGACGCGTTCGACGAGACGCGAAAGCTCGCCGGCTACGATGACGGCTTCGCCGGCGGCGGTGACGCTTTCGCCGACGACGCTTTCGCCGCCGGCGGCGATGGCTTTTCCGGCGGCGCGGCAACGGATGCCGAGCAGGGCGGCGCCGACCCCTTCGCCCCCTCCCCCGTGCCCGTCTTCACCCCAAGCCCCATCTTTGCCACGCACGACGAGCAGCCCTTCCAGCAGCCGGGTGAGGCGCCCGTCCTCGGAGCGCCCTTGCAACCCGTCTATGCCGCGCCCGATGCGGCATACACGCCCGCACCTGCCCCCGCGCGCCCACGCATGCGCACGGGCAGCAAGGTCCTCATCGGGCTTGTGGTGGTCGTCTTGCTCGCCGCGCTTGCCGGCATCGCGGCGGTGTGGACGGTCAACACGCACCTTGCGGCCGAGGCGAACGTGCGCTACACCGTCACCTACGAGACGAACGGCGGGTCGCGCGTGGAGTCGCAGGAGGTGAAGACCGGCACCATGATCACGGCGCCGCGCGAGCCGACCATATCGGGCCGCTACTTCGCCGGCTGGTACACGGACACGACCTACCAGACGCAGGTGACCTTCCCGCTCGAGGTTACAAGCGACATGACGCTGTATGCGCGCTGGACACGCGACAAGGACAAGGCCGACAAGGCGCTGGCCGCGCAAGACAGCACGCAAAACGCATCGCAGGACACGTCGCAGAGCGCGACGCAAAGCACCTCGCAAGACGCGGCGGCGGGCGACGCGCAAAGCCAGGACGCGCAAACGCAGGGGAAATAGCCCCGGGAGAGCCGACGCCCCGGGGAAGCAGGCTTTCGGGCGCGGCCATGCAAATGAAGGCGGCGGCGCGCTTTTCCAGCGGATGCCGAAAACGCCTTCCGGCAGATGCCTGCGCGCCCCTAGCAGATGCGCGGCAGCTGCTCGCCCACGAGCATGTCGAGTATGCGCTCCGAGCCGAAGGCGGTGCGTAAAAACACGCGCCCGTCGCCTTCGACGACCTCGCCCACGATGGCGGCCTCGGCGCCGTATGCGTCCGCACGCATGGCCGCAAGCGCCGCATCTGCCGCCTCGGGCGCGACGACGCAGACCATCTTGCCCTCGTTGGCCACCTGAAACACATCGTATCCCAGCATCTCGCACGCGCCGCGCACCTGCGCATGCACGGGCACGGCCTCCTCGTCGACGCGTATGTCCACGCCTGCCATCTGCGCGAACTCGTTTAACGTCGAGGCAAGGCCACCGCGCGTCGGGTCGCGGAAAGCGCGCACGCTGCCGGCTGGGCACGCGTCGAGCACACCTGCCACCAGATGGTTCAACGGCGCGGCATCCGAGGCCACCGTCGTGGAAAAGGCCAGCTCCTCGCGGGTGGAAACGATGGCTATGCCGTGGTCGCCGATGCTGCCCGAGACAAGGACCTTGTCGCCCGGGCGCACGAAGCGTCCCGACAGCTCCAGCCCCTCGCGCACCACGCCGACGCCTGCCGTGTTGATGTAGACGCCGTCGCCATGCCCGCGGTTCACCACCTTGGTGTCGCCCGTGACCACCTCCACGCCCGCCTCGGCCGCCGTAGACGCGATCGAGGCGCATATGCGCTCCAGGTCGGCCAGCGGATAGCCCTCCTCGAGCACGAAGGCCACGGACAGCCACTTCGGCACGGCGCCTGCGGTGGCCACGTCGTTTACCGTGCCGCACACGGCCAGATGCCCGATGTCGCCGCCCGGGAAGAAATGCGGCGTGACCACGAAGGTGTCGGTGGAAAAGGCGATGCGCCCGCCGTCCACAGGCAGGCACGCCGCGTCGTCGCCTGCCGCGAGGCTCTTCGACGCGTAGGCGGAAAAGAACATCCCCTCGATGATGTCGCGCATCATCGTCCCGCCGCTGCCGTGCGCCATCGTGACCGTGCCCTCTGCCGCCATGTCTTTCCGCGCTCCCTTCATCCGCACGCCGCTTTTGCGCGCGCTATTCCATGTCCATGAAACGGGACAGGTCTATGCCGCCCATGCCGGGCACGCGGATCTTCTTGCGCTTGCCCTTCTTGTTCTTCTTGCCCATGCCCATCTCGTTGAACTGGCTCATCATCTTCTTCACCATCTTGCGCGTCTCGGCAAAGCGTTTCAGCAGCTGGTTCACCTGCTGCACGCTCGTGCCCGAGCCCGCCGCGATGCGCGCGCGGCGCGGCCCGTTGATGATGGAGGGCTTGTGGCGCTCGGCGCGCGTCATGGAGTTGATGATGGCCTCCGTGCGGTCCAGCTCGCCTTCGTCTACCTGGCCTTGCGCGAGCGCCTTGTTGCCGCCCGGCAGCGCCGAGACGAGCTTGCCCAGCCCGCCCATCTTGCGCGTCTGGCCGATGATCTGCAAAAAGTCGTCGAAGGTGAACTCCGCGCGGGCGATGCGCTCGGCCTGCTCGGCCTCCATCTGCTCGTCTTGGACCTCGATGGCGCGCTCGATGACGC
>CAVFDV010000039.1:0-13146 GCA_963621315.1 Oscillibacter sp. MSJ-31 | reverse complement strand
GGCGCGGCGCGCGGGTCTTGCGTGGGGTGGTGGGAGGCCCTGCTTGCCCGCTTCAAGTCCGCCGAGCTGGCCGACACGGGCAAGCGCGTGCGCACGAAGGCCACCTTCGTGGACGCGGCCAAATACACCGAGGGCCAGACCATCGGCGAGCTGATGGCAGACCCCGAGGCGGCCTCGAAGGTCTTCTTGACGCAGCTCGAATGGAAATCGGCGCTCTACGAGTTCGGCGACGCAGAGTGGTATGCCGCCAAGCTCGACGTGGTGCAAAAGACGGGCGTCGCAGGCGAGGCGAAAGACAGCGTGTTTGCGCGCGACACCTACGACGGGCAGGTGGTGGACGGGGTGGTCTACGACGCGAAAAGTGGGATCGCCTACATCCCCAAGTCCGCGGTGGACGGCTACACGCCCGCCGACCGGGCCCGCGAGCAGGGATGCGCCATGCAAGCCCAGCTGCTCTTCACCGCCGACGCCGCCACGGCGGGAAAGACCGTCGCGGGAGAGGCGCGCGTCGTGGATGCGGAGACGGGCGAGAGCTTCACCGCAGCCACGGCGGGCAGCTTTCTCGGCAACGAGGTCTTCGTGCAAATCGCGAGCGCCGAAGACGCGGCAAAGGTCGACCCCCAGAGCATCGCCGTGCGGGTAAACGACGGCGCCTCCGTCGTGGCGGGCGCCTCGTGCGGGGCAGGCGGCGGCGCGGCGGAGCGCGACAGCGCCGGGCAGACGGGTGCGGCGCAGGCGGAAGCCGGACAGGCGCCCATCGGGCAGGAAGCCGCGGCGCAGGAAGCCGCGATACAGGCAGACGCGACAGTCGCCGGCTACGACGCCTCCACGGGCGTGCTCGGCATCTCCGTGCCTGCGGCGGCGGCGGCCGGCATCGAGGTCTGCTACAGGGCAAACGGCGCGAACGCCCCCTCCTTCTCAGACGCGCGAGCCTCCCTCATGTCCTCGGTCTCGGAGATGGAATGCGTGCCGGGCGTCGAGTTTTCCGGGTTGGACCTCGAGCGCATCGGCGAGGGCTGGACCTTCGGCTCGACCGTCTACGTCGACGCCAGCGGCTCCGGCGAGTTCTCCGGGCGCGACGTCGACCACGTCTACTACCCCACGCCGCTCGACGGCAACGTCGTCACCCAGCAGGCGTGGGACGGCATGAGCGCCGGCTCGAACTTCGAGCGCATAGGGGACCGCTACCCGAGCGGCAGCCGCATCGCCTACAACATGTCCTTCCTCATCCCCGAAGACGAGAACGGCAACGTGAACATCGGCCTGAACACGGGCGACTACAAATACGGCATCGAGAACGGCTGGACGGTGAAGAGCCTGCGCATCTCGCACGAGGACGCCGGCAACACGGCCATCACGAGCCTGGACTGGCGTTTTTCCGATGTGGCAGGAGACGGGCAAAGGCCGTGCATGCGCATGTTCTCGGCCATATGCACGCATGCGTCCAACCCGTTCGGTTTCGCCGCCGACGGCGGGATATGCACCTCCTACACCAAGGTCGTGGCCATAGACCGCGAGGCCTCGACCATCACCTTGGCCTTCATGGCAAACCTCGGCGGCGACAACGGCGGGCAGACCTGCTCGCAAGTGGCGCGCTTTTCCGTGAAGAAGGTGCCCAAGAAGGGCTGGATCGAGCTGCAGAAGAAAAGCGCGAGCGAAAACATCACGGACGGCAACGCCTGCTACAAGCTGGAGAGGGCGGTCTACGGCGTCTATGCAGACGAGACGTGCACGCAGCAGGTGGCCGAGCTTGTCACGGACGCGGCCGGCTATGCGAAAAGCGGCGAGCTCGACATCGGCGAGTATTGGGTGAAGGAAAGCTCGGTGCCGCAAGGCTATGCCCTCGACATGCAGGCGCACGGCGTCGCGGTGCGCGGCGACGAGACCTCGAGGGTGGAAAGCGCGGACCTTGCCCAAAACAACCCGGTGGACCTGGTCTTGCACAAGGTGGACCGCGAGACCGGCAAGGCCGTGCCCCAGGGGTCGGCCTCGCTGGCGGGCGCAGAGTTCACCGTGAGCTACTACGACGGCTACCACGAGGCCGGCTCGCTGCCGAAAAGCCCCACGCGCCGCTGGGTGCTGAGGACAGATGCGAACGGGCAGGCGCGCCTCGACGACGCGCACAAGGCATCGGGGGATGCCTTCTACCGCAACTCGGCGGGAACGCCCTGCGTGCCGCTCGGCACCGTGAGCGTGCAGGAGACGAAGGCGCCGGCGGGCTATCTGCTGGGCGAGGCCGGCCTGAGCGTGCAGCAGATCCGGGGCGCGGGCGCGAAGGCGGCTCAGGAGACGGTCGAGGCCTTCAACGTCTTGGAGGTCCCCGACCAGGTAGTGCGCGGCGGCGTGGAGGTCTTCAAGCGCGACGCGGAGCTGGGCGCCTCGGAGGCGCTCGGGGGATGTGCGCACGATAGCGGCGACAGCAAGGAGCACAGCTCGCTTGCGGGCATCGTCTTCACCATCACGAACACGTCGGCACACGACGTGCGGGTGGATGGCGTGGACTACGGACGGGGCAAGGTCGTGAAGACCATTGCGACGGCCTGGGATGAAGAGCGCAAGGCCTATCGGGCCGCGACGGAGCTCGACTGCCTGCCCTATGGCGACTACGAGATAGCCGAGACGTCGACGACGCGCTCCTACCTTTTAAGCGACGGAGGGGCGCGCAGCTTCCAGATACGCGAAAACGGCGCGTACGCGAGCTTCGGCAACGTCTTCTCCAACTATGTGGCACGCAACGACCTGCGCCTGCAAAAGAAGGGCGAGGGCAGCTCGGAGGCGCTTGCGCACGTGCCGTTTGCGCTGGTGAACGAGGCGACGGGCGAGACGCATGTGGTGGTGACCGACGAAAACGGCACCATCGACACGGCGGGAGGACTCGCGCGGCACAGCACGGCGACCAACGCCTTCGACGCGTTGCTCTCGGGCGTAGATGCGGCGGCAGGCGGCAGCGAGACAGCGGGCGGCAGCGAGACGGCGGACAGCGGCGCAGCGGCGGACGGCGGCGAGGGCGTTGGGGGCGCACCCTCGCTCGCAGCGGTGAAGGCGCTGGTGAACAGCGGGACGCGCATCTCGGCCGCAGCGATAGACGCCGCAGGGGAGCCGGGACGCGCGGGCACTTGGTTTGGACGCGGCGAAGACGGCGGGCAAGCCGCGGTTGACGATGGGCGCGGCGCGCTGCCCTACGGCAACTACCTACTCTACGAGCTGCCCTGCGAGGCCAACGAGGGCTACCGGCTGTTCAGCACCCAGCTGAGCATCTACGCAGACGCCTCCGTCTTCGCGCGGGGCTACGACCTGGGGACCGTCGTCGACTACCGCACCCCCCAGCCGCCGAGCCTGCACACGACGGCGACGGACGCGGCAGACGGCGACAAGCTCCTCGTCGCGGGAGGTGCGGCCCGCATCGTGGACACGGTGGCCTACGGCAACCTCGAGCCGGGGGAAAGCTACCGGCTCGAAGGGGTGCTCGTGGACAAGGAGACGGGCGCGCCCGTGTGCGGCACGGGCGGCGAGGAGATGGCGGCGAGCCTCGAGTTCGAGGCGCCCGTGACCGACGGGCACGTAGAGGTCGCCTTCAACATCGACACAAGCGGCCTGGCCGGGCACGCGCTCGTCGTCTTCGAGACGCTTTTCTGCAGAGAAGAGCAGATCGCCGCGCATGCCGACATCGACGATGTGGGCCAGACCGTGCGCGTCGTCTCCCTGCAGACGAGGCTGGCGCAGGTGAAGGCGGCGGCGGGCAGCGCGGAAGGCGGCGAAAAAGGCGCGGCGGACACGGACGGGGAAGCCGACGCGAATGAAGGCGCGGGCGACACGAACAGCGCAGACAAGGCAGATGAAACGAGCGACGGCGAGGCGGCTGCCGGCGAAAGCGCAAATGACGGCGATGGAGAAGGAGACGCCGGCCAAACGGCCGGCGAAGAGGGCGCGGCGGATACGGACGCACGGGAAAGCGAGGGGGAAGACGAGATGAAATCCCAGGAGGGAAAGCTGTTGAAGGCGGGCATGCGCGTCGTTCTTGTAGACACCGTCTCGTACACGGGGCTTGCCGCAGGGCAGACGTACACGGTCGCGGGCGTGCTCATGGACAAGGAAACCAGGGCGCCCGCGCTCGATGCGGGCGGCGAAGAGATGCGCGGCACGACCGAGTTCACCGCACAGGAGACGGACGGCACGGTGGAGGTCGCCTTCGACGTGGACACGACGGGGCTTGCGGGCAAGGAGCTGGTCGCGTTCGAGACGGCAAGCGACGAAGGCGGCGCCACGATAGTGGAGCACGCCGATTTGGCCAACGAGGACCAGACCGTCTACGTGCAAGAAGAGCCGGACACGCCGCCCGAGGAGCCGGAAGAGCCCGAAGAGACGCCGGTTCTTGAGGAGAGCTTCGAGGAGCAGCCCGCAGCAGACGCCCCGGAGGAGAAAAGCGTCCTTGCCTCCCCGGGCGCCACGGGAGACGCGGCGCGCGGTGCATTGCTCGTCGCCGTCGCCGCTGCCGCCGCCGCAAATCTCGCCTTCCTCTACGCGTCGCGCAAACGCCGCGCAGAAGAGGCGGGCGCCGAGCAAAGGGAGTAGACACGGCAAGCGGGGCCGTGCGGGGCAAAGCGGCAAATCCGCACGGAGTTGCGCAGGTTGGGTTCGCGTGGGGCGGTTCCGCGTGGGGCGGTCCCGCGCGGGGCGGGGCCGCGCGAGGCAGAACGGCAAATCCGTGCGGAGCCGCGCGGGCTGGCCCCGCGCGGGCTGGCCCTGCGCGGGTCGTACGAGGCGGAGCCGGGTGGTTTTGTGCGCTTCTCGCGCATGTGGCGGGCGGCGCGCCTCGCGCGTGTCGCTTGCGCGTGGAAATTGGGGCATAATAGCGCAGAATCTACCCCGTCCACGAGGAGCGCACACGTGTCCACACGGTCCCGCAGAAACAGGCGTGCCTGCAAGCAGGAGAAAAAGCCGCTCGCGTTTCTGTGCGTGTTCGGGGCGCTTGCAGGCCTTGTCGGCACCGCCATCGTCGCCGTGCTGTTCGTGGGCAACGCCTGGCTCACCGACCTGCCCGACTACTCGAAGATCGACCTCTACGCGAAAAGCGGCTACACGACGGTGCTGGCCGCGGACCGCCAGACGGTGCTCGGCAAGCTCTACCTGGAAAACCGCATCGAGGTCGGCGACAACGAGGTTACCGACGACGTGAAGAACGCGATCGTGGCCACGGAAGACGAGCGTTTCTACAGCCACGGGGGCGTCGACGCCATGGGCATCGTGCGCGCGGTGCTCGTGAACGCCACGAGCGGCCGCTCCTCGGAGGGCGCCTCTACCATCACCCAGCAGCTCGTGCGCAACACCATCTTGCTCGACGAGATGAACGACATATCCGCGAAGCGCAAGGTCCGCGAGATGTACCTCGCGTGCAAGGTCGAGGAGGTCTACAGCAAAGACCAGATACTCATGATGTACCTCAACGTCGTGAACTTCGGCGACAACTGCTACGGCGTCGAGGCGGCGGCGCGCGACTACTTCAACTGCTCGGCCAAGGACCTGACCTTGAGCCAGACGGCCTTGCTCGTGGGCATCCCGCAGTCCCCCACGGCCAACAACCCGCGCCAGCACTACGACTCGGCCTTGAAGCGCCGCGCCACCGTGCTCGACCGCATGCTGCGCAACGGCTATATCACGCAGGCGCAATACGACGAGGTCATCAACGACCAGCCCCAGATCGCCGAGAAGAAGACCGACGACGAGGAGATCAGCAACATCGCCCCGCACTTCGTCGACTACATACGCTCGTTGATAAACAACGACACGCGCTTTTCCTCTTCCGAGATCGCGCAAGGCGGCCTGACCGTCTACACGACGCTCGACGTGAACTGCCAAAACGCCGCAAACGACGCCATCAACAACAACCTCGAGTACCGCAACAGCGACCTCGACTCCGCGCTCGTGTCCATCAACCCCGACAACGGGTACGTGGTCGCCATGGTCGGCGGCAAGGACTACGAAAGCGACCAGTTCAACCTCGCCACGCAGATGAGCAGGCAAGCCGGCTCGGCGTTCAAGCCCTTCACCTTGCTGGCCGCCCTGAACGCAGGCGTCGACCCGGACACCACCTTCAACTCGGACTCCCCCGCCTACATCGACCAGGGCGAGGGCGCCGAGGCATGGGTCGTCAACAACGTCGAGGGCGAGGGCGGCGGACGCATGTCCATACGCACGGCCACCACCAAGTCCGTGAACACGGTCTACGCGCGGCTCGTGCACGCGCTTGGCGCCGACAAGGTCGTGGAGATGGCCGAGGCCTGCGGCATCACCTCCGACCTCGAGGCCTACGACTCGATCGCGCTCGGCGCGCAGGGCGTGAACGCGCTCGAGATGGCAGACGCCTACGCCACCATCGCCAACGGCGGCGTCCACCACGACCCCGTCGCCATCACCGAGATCGTGGACAACCGGGGCAAGACCGTCTACCAGGAGCCGGAAGACGAGGGTACGCGCGTGGTCAGCGCGGCGGTGGCGCAAGAGGCCACGAAGATGCTCGAGAAGGTCGTCACGAGCGGCACGGGCACGAGCGCGCGCCTGTCGAGCGGGCAGGAGGCAGCCGGCAAGACGGGGACCTCGGAGAACTCGCGCGACCTGTGGTTTTGCGGCTTCACCCCCCAATACGCCACGGCCATATGGTGCGGATACCGCCAGGAGAAGAGCACCGGCTCGTATGGCGGCACGGTCTGCGCCCCCATATGGCACGACTACATGACCGCCGCGCTCGAAGGGCAGCCGACGCGCGACTTTCCCACCACGGACGAGAAAATCGAGTACCGCGACGACGTGCTGAAGACCGACAGCGGCAAAAGCAGCAGCAGCAGTAGCAGCAGTAGCGCCAAGAAATCCACGAGCAGCAGATACGACTACGAAGACGACGAGTAGCGCGCGGGCGTGCGCGCAGCGCGTGAAAGGCAGTTTTCCTTCTTGAAGCACAGCGTCCTCATCGTCGGAGCAGGGCCGGCCGGGCTGGCCGCCGCCCACGAGCTTCTTTCGCGCGGCGCCGGCCGCTACGACGTGACCGTCCTGGAGGCGTCGCACGAGCTGGGCGGCATCTCGCGCACCGTCGCGCACGGCGACCTGCGCATGGACATAGGGGGGCACCGCTTCTTCTCGAAAGAACCGCGCGTCACGAAGTGGTGGCACGAGCGCATGCCGCTGCAAGGCGCGCCGGCCAAAGACGACATCGCGCTTGGACGCGAGGTGCCGCTGGCGGCGGGAGGGCCCGACCCCGAGGCCTGCGATCGCGTGATGCTGCGGCGGCGGCGCCTCTCGCGCATCTACTACGAGCATGCGCTCTTCGACTACCCCCTCTCGCTGACGACGGCGACGATGCGGCAGCTGGGGGCGGGGCGCATGGCGAAAGTCGCCGCCTCCTATCTGGCCGCGCGCGCACGCCCCCTGCCCGAGGACTCCCTCGAGAACTTCTACATCAACCGCTTCGGGCGCACGCTCTACGAGATCTTCTTCGAGGGCTACACCGAAAAGCTCTGGGGGCGCCATCCGCGCGAGATCGACGCCGCCTGGGGCGCGCAGCGCGTGAAGGGGCTGTCCGTGGCGGCGGTCGTGGCAGAGGCGCTGGCCGGCCGCCGCGGAAGCGCCAGCGAAAACGGGACGGGCGCGGCGGCACGCGACGTCGAGACCTCCCTCATCCACTCCTTCGAGTACCCCAAGCTCGGGCCGGGCCAGCTATGGGAGCAGGCGGCGTGCGAGATCGAGGAGATGGGCGGGCGCATCGAGTTCGGCAAGCGGGTATGCGCGGTGAAAGGGGGCATGCCGGGCGGGGACGCGGCAAGGCACATCGCGGCGGGCAACAGGGGCGGCACGCCTCCTCTGGACACAAACGCAGGCGCGGGCGCGGCAGGGCACAACGCGGCGAGCAGCGCAGGCGCCCCCGTCACCCTCCTCTGCGACGACGGCAGCTCCTATGCGGCGGACTTCATCATCTCGTCCATGCCGCTCAAAGACCTCGTCGCGGCCATGGACGACGTGCCGGGCCGCATCGCGCAGATAGCCGCCGACCTGCCCTACCGCGACTTCCTCACCGTCGGCATGCTCGTCGACAAGCTCGCGCTGCCGCCCAAACCGGGGGCGTGCGGCCTTGGCGGGCTTGTCGGCGACAACTGGATCTACATGCAAGACACGCAGGTGAAGCTCGGGCGCGTCCAGATTTTCAACAACTGGTCGCCCTATCTTTTGCCCGACCCCGCGCGCACGGCCTGGCTGGGCCTCGAGTACTTTTGCGACGAGGGCGACGAGCTGTGGAGCGCATGCGACGCGCACATCGTCGCACGTGCGCACGCCGAGCTTGTCCGCACGGGCATCCTCGCGCCGGACGCGCCTGTCCTCGATTCCCGCATCGTGCGCGTGCCCAAGGCCTACCCCGCCTATTTCGACAGCTACGCGCACATCGACGAGCTGGTCGCATGGCTCGACACGCACCCGTGGCTCTTTTGCGTCGGGCGCAACGGGCAGCACCGCTACAACAACATGGACCACTCGATGATGACGGGCTTCCTCACCGCCGACGCGCTGCTCGAGCCCGCCCCGAGCGCCCGCCCGGACGCCCGCGCGCGCATCTGGGCCGTCAACACCGAGAGCAGCTACCAGGAGAAAGCCTGAGCTAGGCCCACGGAACCCGTCTGCACGCGCCCGCGAACATGGGCGCCCGGTCCTTTCCACGATTCAGGCTTCACAAACGCTTGTTATACTCGCGCCCGGCCTGCGGTCAAAACACATGACCGCGCCATATCCCGCACACGGCACACCGCACATGGGAAACAAGGAGACGCACGTCCATGAAACTGGGAAAGCTCATCGCGCAGATAGTGAAGTTCGGCATCGTCGGCTTCATCGCGTTTTGCATAGACTACGGCATCTTCCTCGTCCTCACCTACCTGTTCGGCGTGAACTACCTCGTCGCCGCCGCCATCTCGTTTCTCGTCTCGACCATCTTCAACTACACCGCCTCGATGCGCTACGTCTTCCAGGGCAAGGAAACGCAGACGGCGATGCAGCAATTCACTATCTTCTTCGTCTTGAGCGTCATCGGCCTTGTGCTAAACCAGATTTTCCTGTGGGCCTGCGTGGACATATGCGCCATCGCCGAGTGGGCGGGCAAGCTCATAGCCACCGCGCTCGTCATGGTCTACAACTTCATCACGCGCAAGATCTTCCTCGAGCAGCGCGACGACAAGAAGCGGAAGTAGCGGAACTTTTCTCCCGCCCCGTCCAAAAGCAGCGGGGCTTCTCCCGCCTCGTTTTATCGGCGGGTCGGAGAATAGCGCCGAGCGCGCCTGCCGCGGGGGTGCAACTCGCCGCGAGCGCAAGATCTCCGGCGCCCTGCCGTTTTCCACTGCCAGGCAATCCAAACGACCACGACGGCGAGGAAAATGGCGCTTATCACGGTGGCGATGCGCCAGACAAGCGGCTCCACCCACTTCACCTGCACGGAACCTGCAAAATGCTCGCCCACGTCAAGCTCGACAAACCCCGCATCGGAAGCACGCAAGGCCACCTTGTCGGAATCGGAACCCACGATTTGATAGCCCTCGTAGTAGACAAGCGGAAGCTCCACGCTGCCGCCGTCGAGAGTCCCGTCAAAGACGACATCGAAGACGCGCCCGCCGTCGGCATGGTGGGAAAGCGTGTAGCCGCCTTTTTCCTCATCCATGTGCTGCAGTTTCGCATCTATATCCTCGATCGAGACCGCAGCGGGCAGGTATTCGCCGTTCATGACCGTGGTGATCGCCTGTTGCGACGTCTCCAAAGCCGCCATATTGGGTAGTTTCGTCTCTTCGTACATAACCGACGTCAGGGAGTGTCCGCCCTCCACGAGGGTGAGCACGCAAACGCAGACGCAAGCCGCCTTCGCGAGGGGGGCGAGGTTTCGAGATCGCGAAAAGCACCTCAAGACGAGCGCGCCGACAACCGCGCAGATAAACAGGATCGGCCCCAAAAAGCGCCATGGATATTGTATGTTTTCCAAAAGCTTCATGAAGGGCAGGCGCTCTGTCCACAGGAAAGAACAGCAGCAAAGTACGACGCACGCCGCGAGGGAAACCAGCAAGCAGATTGTGCCCACGCGAAAATCCTTCTCGAAAGCAGGGGCGCGTCTCGGCGCAGCAACCCCGCCGTCTCCCCGCCCTCGTGACGGCTTTCCCTCGATGAGGACGGACACGAGCGCACACAGGCACAGGCACATGGCGCCGATTCCCACAGAAAGCGGCATCTCGTGATAGACGCCGTCCGTCGTTTCCGACGACAGCCCCGCAATGGTCGGGAAGACCCCGAGCAGCTGCCCGAGGGTGCCCGCCCTCCGGGCGACAACCCCCATCGGCGTCTCTCTGGAAGGGTCGGTCACCCACATGTCCTGGCCCGCGTACCACGAGAAGAGGGGGACTATCATCCACAGCAGAAGAAGGAGCGCCATCCCGGCACCCCCCAACAAGGAAAGCCACCCTCGCAGTTTCCTGTCTCCGCATATGGCAAGCGCGACCAAAAGCCCGGCCAGCGCGAAAACCGACAGCACGACAGATATGACGTGCGAGCAGACCACGCCCGCCATCCCAAAGGCAATCCACAAGGACGGGGCGACTCGCGTGCTCGCCCTGCCGCGCCGCGTGAAGGCACACCACAGGCCGTATGCGATGAAGGGAAGGGCGGACAAAGCGCAATATTCACCAACGGCGGCGCGCAGGTAGACATCGACTAGCCGGTAGGTACCGAAGACCCATACGATAGCGGCGGCAAAGCCTATAGCCCGGCTCTCGGCGAAACGTTTTGCGAACACATACGCCGAGGCAAGCGTCACGAAGTTGAGGGCCATGACGAAAATCCGGTACGAAACCGTGGTGGAAAGACCCGCAAAACGCAAGAGGGCGGGGAAATAGAGAAGGGCGTCGGGGTACATGATGGACGCCGGATAGCCCATGCCCTGCATTTGGGAGTACTGCATGCGCACGGGAAACGCGCCGTCATGCAGCCCTTGGGCTATGCCCTCGATGCGAAGCAGGTGGAACACGAGGTCGTGGCCGACACCCTCGCCCAACGGCGCGAGAACAGGAATGGACGCGAAAATCGAAAGCGCCACAAGCAGCAACGCCTCTATGCGCCGCTTGGATTTTTCACTCAAATCGAGAGGCCCTGCAAACACGGAAAATCCTCCAAACATGAATCCGAACGCTCAGGACAACGAGGACTCGGAGCGAAAGACGGGCTCGTCGGCTGCAGAGGCGTCGTTGCTACGCGCGACTATGAAAACGGGGCGATGTTTTGCCTCTGTATAGATTCTCGCGATGTACTGCCCCAAAACCCCCAAAAACAGGAGCTGGATACCCCCCATGAAGACGACCACGCACACCTGCGAGGCCCAGCCCGCCACCGCATCTCCGAAAACCAGCCTGCGCACGACGATGACGACAAGCGCGACAAAACTGAGGAAGGAGGCGGAAAGACCGACCCAAGTCGCCAGCATCAACGGCGCGCTCGAAAAATCGACGATGCCGCCGACGGCATATTTGGCCAGTTTCCAAAACGACCATTTCGTCTCGCCGGCGCAACGCTCGACGTTTTCATACGACAGCCAATGCGTCTTGAAGCCGACCCAACCGAAGATACCCTTCGAGAAGCGGTTCACCTCCGTCATCTTCAAGATCGCGTCGACCATGTTGCGCCTCATGAGGCGGAAGTCCCTCGCGCCGTCGACGATGTCGGCATCGGAGATTTTGTTCACCAGCTTGTAGAACGCCCGCGCAAAGAAGCTCCTGATGCGCGGCTCGCCCTCGCGTCCCGCCCTGCGCGTCGCCACGCTGTCGCAATCCGTGGTCTCGAGAATATGCAGCATCTCTGGCAAGAGGCTCGGCGGGTCTTGCATGTCGGCGTCCATGATGGCGACGAAATCGCCGCGCGAGTACAGCAGCCCCGCATACATTGCCGCCTCTTTGCCGAAGTTGCGGGAAAAGGAGTAGAAACGCACCCTGGAGTCTTCGCGCGCGAACGTCTGGAGGATCTGCAAGGTCTCGTCGCTCGAGCCGTCGTCGACAAAGATAAACTCGAAGGTCTGTGGCAGGCTTTCCACTACTGAACACATTTCCCCATAGAGCAAGCCGAGGGATTCCTGCTCGTTGTAGCAGGGGACGATCAGAGAGACCGTGGAGGAGGAAAACGCCTTGTCTGGAGCCGTGCCACGACCGAAACCGCGGCACACATCGTCTTGTCCCAAATTGCGGGAGCCATGACCAGTGCCCGTTTCCGCACTTACCGTTTGTTTGACATCCCCGACATCCATGAACCTGTTTTTATTTTGCCTCTCCATATCGATTGGTTTGCCCAAAACCGAGCGACCGTCAAAAGAATCCCCCGCCCCGTATGGCACACCCCCGAGCAACAGCACGCGCTGCATAGTAGCACAAGGCCAAGTTGCCCATGCGCGCCCCTGCGCGCATGCACAGAGAAACCCCCGCACGATGCGGGGGTTTCGCCATATTCACGCGGCCGAAAGATCTGCAGCCGCTCTATGAATTGGATGTCATTCGCCGCTCGCCGTGACGATTTCGTTCCACACCTTGTTGTGAATAGCCTTCTCGCCGCCAAAGACGTAGCAGTTCTCCTGCAGCTTGCTCTTGTTCGGCTTCACGACCTTGTCGATGTTGCTGAGGCGCCCGTCGTCGGCCAGGACGATGACGGAGTTGTTCTTGCCGCACAGGGCCGCGCCGGCAAGCGCGTCGTAGTAGCTCTTGCCCGTGGCCACGCCCATGTGGGCGGCGGTCATGCCCTCGGAAATGGAGAAGTTCGCGATCAGCTTCGAGGTGCCGTAGGCCGTGTTGCCCCCGAGGCGCTTCGCGCCGGTCACCTGCTTGTCCACGGAAGAGGCCACCGCCGCGGTGCCGCCCGTGATGATGGTGCGGGTGAACCCGCCCGCCTCCACCTTGGCAAGCGTGCTGTCGGTGAGCGTGGCGGGCGTCTTGGCGCTGCCCTTCGCGAGGAAGATCGGAGCCTTCTTCGCGTAGGCATAGGGCGCGATGGACAGCGCGTCCTGGAAGCCGCCTGCGGTGGCCACGACGGCGTCGCCGCCCCAGCCGCCTTCCACCTTCTTGCCGCGCTCGTAGATCGCGTTCGCGGTGCCGA
>CAVFDV010000038.1:8844-13652 GCA_963621315.1 Oscillibacter sp. MSJ-31 | reverse complement strand
TGGTCGCCTCGATGCCGGAGAGGAACACGCATGCCCACAAGACGACGCCCAGCAGCAGGTAGGGTGCGAGCGAGTAGACGTGCGCGCGGTTGAGGGCCACGAGCACGACGACGACGCCCGCCGCGCACGCCAGGTACATGAGGTCGGGGCTTTCACCGTAGAACAAGGCGATCACGACGATGGCCATGATGTCGTCGGCGATGGCCAGCGTCTGCAAAAAGACCGTGATGCCCTTGGGGATGCCGCGCCCCACGAGCGAGAGCACGGCCAGCGAGAACGCGATGTCGGTGGCCATGGGGATGCCGAAGCCGTGCGCGTGCTCGGTGCCGAAGTTGAAGCAGGTGTAGATGATGATGGGCATGATCACGCCGCCGCATGCCGCGATGATGGGCAGCATGGCCTTGCGCACGTCGTGCAGCTCGCCCACGAACATCTCGTACTTGATCTCGAGCCCGACGCATAGGAAGAAAAGCGTCATGAGCACGTTGTTCACCCATTCGCCGAGCGTCAGGCCCAGATAGAAGTCGACGCCGAAGCCCGAAAGCGTGATGCCGAGGTCGAAGTCGAGCAGGCTCTCGTAGGCCTCGTAGGCAGGCGAGTTGGCCAAGACGAGGGCCGCGATGGCGGCAAGCACCATGATGACGGCCCCGACGGTGCCCGAGGAGAGGAACCTGCGCCAGCCCTCGCGCCTGTCCGCGTAGCGCTGCGCGTTGCCGTAGAGGAGGTTGTCGGTGCTGTTCGGCATGCGCTAGTTTCCCGCCTGCTCGATCAGCACGGCGGCGACCTGCTTCTTGCGGCTCATCACGCCTGGCATCCACACGGCGCCGGCCGAAAGGTCGATGCCGAAGGCCTTCTCGATGAAGGCGACGTCGCCCGCGCCCAGAAAGTCGCTGCCCTCTTGCAAGATGTCGGTGAGCAGCATGAGGGCCGCGTCGAAGCCGCCGTCGGCGCAGACCTTTTGCACCTGCGCGGCTATCGCGCCAGCCCGCCCGCGCAGCCCCTCGATGTCGGTCGTCTCGTATTGCGCGACCCACACCTTCTTGCCGCCGAAGTTGAACTCCTTGGCGTCGCGGCTGCAGATCTCGGCCTCGGAGACGTCCTCGTCGCCGCCGCGGCTCTTGAACAGGCGCATGCCGTACTCCACGGTATCGAGGCCGGCGATGGCGGTGAGCTTTTCTGCCGCCGCACGGTCGGCGTCGGTGGTCGTCGGGCTTTTCAAGATGACGGTGTCGGTGAGTATGGCCGACAGCAGCGCGGCCGCGCAGGCACTGTCGACAGCGACGCCGCAGATCTCGTAGAGGCGCGCGACGATGGTGGCCGTCGAGCCCCAGGGCAGGTTGATGAACAGCACCGGCGAGGCCGTCGAGATGTCGGCGATGCGGTGGTGGTCGACGATGCCCACCAGCTCGGCGTCGTCGAGGCCGTCTATGGTCTGCCCT
This sequence comes from Oscillibacter sp. MSJ-31, assembly GCA_963621315.1. Lineage (GTDB taxonomy): Bacteria > Actinomycetota > Coriobacteriia > Coriobacteriales > QAMH01 > CAVAWX01. The sequence continues at coordinate 12,213 of CAVFDV010000038.1, read as the reverse complement.
TTCTCGTTGTGGTCCACGAGCACGACCTTCTCTCCTGCGGCAAGCCCGGTCTTCAGCACGGGCGGCTCTATGCCCTGCTCCTCGAACACGAGCGCGGACTCGGCGGGCAGCTCGCCCTGGCGGCAGGCCACGTAGTCGTTGTCGGGGTCGGTCGCGTTTTTCAGGCGCGCGAGCGCGTAGGCCGCCATGATGGAGTCGTTGTCGGGGTTCTTGTGGCCGACCACGTAAATCTGTGCCATGTCGAGGTTCCTTTCATCGTGAAAAGAGAGCTTGAAGCGTTTCAGGCTTCCGTTTTCCGCGAAAAACGAAAGCCTAGTATAGCGCGCGGCGCGAAAGCTCCTTCGTTACGGTATGCGGGCAATCCGGTCTGCGCACCTCTGCGCACCTCACCGCTTTGTTGCGCCGCACGCGTCCCTGAAAGCATCCGCGCCGCACGCGGTGCCCGCCGCGCCGAAGCGTCCGGCGCACCGTCGCGCGCGCCTCACCCCACCTTCACTATGGGGGCGTATCCCTGCAAGAGCTTCTTCACCTTGCCCGTCTTCGAGAACTTGATGGTGAGCTTGTCGCCGTCCACCGCGACGACGATGCCCGGCCCGAAGGTCTTGTGGTCCACCTTGTCGCCCTTGGAAAAGACGGTTCCCGCGGCGCTTTCGCGCTTCGCCGCCCCGGCGCCGGATGCCGCGCCCGCATGCCCGATGCGCCCGAACACGCGCCCGCCGTACATCTCCTCGCCGCGCCCCGAGCCGGCGATCCCGCGCCTGTCGCCGCGCTTGTCCCAGCCGGTGCCCGACATGCCGACGCTGCCTATGCCCTTGAACTCGAGCAGCGCCGCGGGGATCTCGTCGACGAAGCGCGAGCGGGGGTTGTTTTGCGTCGTGTTGAACAGGCGCCGCGATTGCGCGTAGGTGAGGTAGAGGCGCTCGCGCGCGCGGGTGATCGCGACATAGGCCAGCCGGCGCTCCTCTTCCACGCCGTCTTCCATCAGGCTCGTGCTGTGCGGGAATATGCCCTCTTCCATGCCGGCGGCAAAGACCACGGGAAACTCGAGGCCTTTCGCGGAATGTATGGTCATGAAGGTGACGGCGGCGCCCGCGGCGTCGTCGAGGCTGTCGAGGTCGGTGCGCAAGCTGAGCCATTCCATGAAGTCGCCTAAGGCCGGCTCTGCCGTGCCGGCACGCCCGCCGCCTGCGCCCGTCGCCGCGTCCGCGCCCGCGCCGTCCCGCGCGTCCATCTCCTCGTCGGCGCGCGCCTCGGCGTCGCGCACGTAGTCGGCCACCACGCCGAAGAACTCGCGTATGTTCTCGATGCGCCCCTGCGCCTCGTCGCTTGCCTGCGCCGCGAGGGCCGACATGAGGCCGGAGCGCTCGACGATGGTCTGCACCACATCTGAAAGCGCGCCTTGCATATGCGCCGCCTCGTCCACGACGTCGAGGAAGGACTGTATGCCGCGCCGCGTGCCCGCGCGGCACTCCGGGTCTGCCGCCTCCTCGCGCGCCGCCTGTAGAAACGGGATGCCCATGACATGCGCCGTCGCCGTGATGCGCTCGACCGTGGACTTGCCGATGCCGCGTCGCGGCGCGTTGATCACGCGCCGGGCGGATATGTCGTCGGCGGGGTTTACCGCGCACTTCAAATACGCCATGACGTCGCGTATCTCGGCGCGGTCGAAAAATCGCGTGCCGCCCACCAGCCGGTAGGGCACCCCGGCGCGCAGGAACATGTCCTCGAGCATGCGGCTTTGCGCGTTCGTGCGGTAGAAGACGGCGACGTCGTCGTAGGAGACGCCCGCGTCGTGCAGGCGCTCTATCTCTCCCGCGATCCAGCGCCCCTCGTCGCGCTCGTCGCTCGCGCAATAGCAGGCGGCCTTCTCCCCCTTCGCGCCGCCCGTGAACAGCTTCTTGTCCTTGCGGTGCGCGTTGTGCGAGATCACGGCGTTGGCCGCGTCGAGTATGGTCTGCGTCGAGCGGTAGTTCTCCTCGAGCTTCACCGTGGTGGCGTTTGGCCAGTCGCGCTCGAAGTCGAGGATGTTGCGTATGTCGGCGCCGCGCCACGAGTAGATGGACTGGTCGTCGTCGCCGACCACCATGAGGTTGCCGTGCAGGGCCGCCAGGCGCTGCGTGATGGCATATTGGGCGCGGTTCGTGTCCTGGTACTCGTCGACGAGTATATGGGTGAAGCGCTCCTGGTAGGCCTGCGCGACATCCGGGAAATGCTCCAGCAGAAACCACGTGTTGTAGAGCAAGTCGTCGAAGTCCATGGCGTTTGCGCGCACGAGGCGCTCCTGGTACATGGTGAAGACCCGCGCGGTCGTGGAGTCCTCGAAGGCCTTGCCCGCCGTGGCGGAAAACTCGTCGGCGCCGCGCAGCTCGTTTTTGGACTGCGAGATGCGGTTGGAGAAGCGCTGCGGCGGAAAACGCTTGGGGTCGAGGTTCAGCTCGGACGTGATGTCTTTCACCAGGCGCTTCGCGTCGTCGGCGTCGTAGATGGTGAACTGCCGCGTGTAGCCTATCTTGTCGGCGTGCTCGCGCAAGATGCGCACGCACATGCTGTGGAAGGTGCATACCCACATCCCGCGCATGGGACCTGCCAGCGCGGCCAGGCGCGCGCGCATCTCCTTGGCCGCCTTGTTGGTGAAGGTGACGGCCAGGACCTGCCAGGGCTGCACGCCGCAATCGCCCACGAGATGCGCGATGCGGTAGGTGAGCACGCGCGTCTTGCCCGAGCCGGCGCCCGCGAGCACGAGCAGCGGCCCGTCCACGCACTCCACGGCGCGGCGCTGCGCCTCGTTTAAGCTGCCGAGGTCGATGCCGCTCACGCCTGCACCTCTTTCATCACCTCGAGCAAGGTGGCGTAGATCTTGCGCACGTCGGCGTTTGCCATAGGGCCTGCGTTCAGCTCGTCGAGGCGGGCCATGATGCGCTCCTCGCGCGCCGCGTCGAACAGCTGCGTGCCGGCCGCCGGCTTCAGGGCGCGTATGGCAAGCGACTCGCCCGAGCGCTCGTTCATCAAGGCGAGCAGCTGCGCGTCCAGCTCGTCGATGCGCGCGCGGTGTTGCTCTATCTGCTCTTTGGCTTCCTGTGCCTCCATGTGCCTTCTCCTAACTGCGTCGTCTAGGGGTGGTGCGGGTATGCGCGCCCTTGCGCGGCTGCCTCGCGCGGCCCGCCCGTGGCGCGTTGCGCGCGTCGGCCATATCCCCCGCCGCGTCGAGATGGCGCGTCGTGGGCGTGTTTCTCCTCGCGTGCGCGCCGCCCGCGCGCGTGCCGTTCGAGCTGCCCAGCTTCGAGAAGACGCGCATGAGGGCAGGCCCTAGGAGCAGGCGCCACCCCCACACGACGGCAAGGCCGCACACGATGCCGATGACCATGCCGC
>CAVFDV010000038.1:1322-8834 GCA_963621315.1 Oscillibacter sp. MSJ-31 | reverse complement strand
CCCAGATACAGGCGCGAGAAGGCGATGAGCAGCGCGAAGAGCACCGCGCATACCCCGCCGCGCTTCGAGCCCGATATCATCGCGATCACGGTCGCGCATGCAAAGGAGCTGGCCGTGTGCCCGCTGGGAAACGAATAGCCGTTGTGGCTCACGCCCATGACGGCGCTCACCCCTATGCCGGCGTCGCACGGGCGCACGCGGGCGACCACGTGCTCGATCCCCACCTCGCTTACGATGAAGACGACGGCGACGGCGAGGAAGATGCATATGCCCTCCTCGCGCTTTTCCGAGATGAACAGGCACACGAAACCTATGACGAGCCACACGAAAGCCTGGTTGCCCAAGGCGGAGACGAGCGCGAAAAGCTGCGTCAGGCCGTCCACGCGCATGGATTGCAGCGCGAGCAATATGGTCGTTTCCATGAGATGCTCCTAACCCGAGACGCGGCATGTGCGGCGGCGCGCGACATTGCGCGAAGGCGCACAGGCGCGACGCAAGATGGTAGCGTACGCGCCCCACATTCTCCACTATAATCCGACTCCCGCCCCGTGCCTTCTCAAATGGCACACATACGACACGAGGAGGAGCCTTGCCCGAGCACGAGATCAACGCCGACATCCCGCGCATCACAGGCACGCTGCGCGCCCACTCCATCCCCGTCCCCGCCGCCATCGCCAAGGCCCGCGGCATGCTCGTCTTGGGGCGGCGGGTGAAAAGCGTGGTCTTTTCCACCGACGTGAGCATCATACGCAACTGCGACGCCGACGCCGTGATGGCGGTCTACCCCTTCACCCCGCAGCAGTCCATATCGCAGGCCATCATCAACGTCTCGCCCATGCCGGTTTTCTGCGGCGTGGGCGGCGGCACCACCAAGGGGCTGCGCTCGATCGTGATGGCCCAAGACGCCGAGGCGCAGGGCGCGTTCGGCGTCGTGGTGAACTCGCCCATCTCGGACACGAACATACGCCTCATGCGGCGCGTGATCGACATCCCCGTGGTCGTGACGGTGGTGACGGAAGAAGAGGACGTGCGCGCGCGCCTCGAAGCCGGCGCGTCGATATTGAACGTGGCGGCGGGCAGGCGCACCCCGGAGGTGGTGGCGAAGATCCGCGAGAAGTTCGCGGACGTGCCCATCATGGCAAGCGGCGGGCGCACGGAGGAGTCCGTGGAGCGCACCATCGCCGCCGGCGCGAACACCATCGTCTACACGCCGCCTTCCAACAGCGAGATATTCTCGAAGATGATGGACGAGTACCGCAGCATGAAGACGAAAAACCCCGACCTGCGCCTGGGCGAGATCGTCTCGCACAAAGAAGACCTCGTCGAGTTCTTGCGCCTGCTGCACACGCGGGAGTAGGGGCGCGCGGCGCAAAGCGCCAAGCTGCGGGGTGCAGGGCGGCGGGTCGAGTGCAGGCCGGCCGCACCGCGCGGCCTTCGGGTCGGCCGGGCGCACCGGGGCTTGCGAAACCCGTCAGGCGCGGCCGCCTTGCCGCTCGGCGGCGCGCACGACATGCGAGAGCAAGACGCTCGTGGTGACGGCGCCGACGCCGCCCGGGACCGGGGTGAAGGCCACGCCCGCGGCCTGCGCGGCCTTTTCGTCCACGTCCCCGCACAACGCGCCGTCCGCGCCCACGTTCACCCCGACGTCGAGCACCACCTGGCCTGCCTTCAGGCATTCCTTGCCGACAAGTGCCGCATGCCCCGCCGCAGCCACGACAACATCTGCCTCCAAGGCAAGCGCGGACAGGTTTTCCGTGCGCGAGTGGGCGATCTGCACGGTCGCATCGCGGGCGAGCAAGAGCATGGCGAGGGGGCGGCCCACGACGAGGCTGCGCCCCACCACGAGCACGCGCCTTCGGGCAAGCTCGACGCCGTAGTGGTCGGCCAGCTCGACGCAGGCCTGCGCCGTGGCCGGGGCAAAACCCTCCCCGCTGCCGGAAAAGACGGCCGCAAGCGAGGCGGCGGTACAGCCGTCCACGTCCTTGGCAGGTGCTATGGCCTCGCAGGCGGCCCGCTCGTCAAAAGCGGGCGGCAGCGGCCTAAAGAGCATGATGCCGTGCACGGACGCGTCGGCGTTCAGCTTTTCCACGCACGCGAGCAGCCCGGACGTCCCCGCCTCTGCCCGAAGCACGAGGCTTCTCACGGAAACGCCGCACTTCTCGCCGCGTTTGACTATGGAGCGCTCGTAGGAGACGGCAGACGCGTCGTCGCCCACGCGCACGATGGCCAGGGTGGGAGGCGCGCCCGCGTCCGCGAGCCTGGCGGCTCTCCCGCGCGTCGCGGCGTCGAGCTTTTCGGCGACGGGCTTTCCCAAAAGCAGCGTCTCGTTCACGATGCAAGTATCCTCTCCGCGTCGAGATAGACCGCCCGCGAGGCTTCCCTTGCCCCGCAAAGCAGCGCATCTGCCTCCTCTTCAAGCGCTCTGGCCGCGTCGCGGTTCTTCATCATCCGCGTGTTCGCGCGCACCGACAGCGCCGCCGACTGCATGGCCGCATGGCATATGGCCGCCGCAGAGCCCACGTCGCTTGCAAGCAAAAGGCCGGCCGGCTCCATCAGCGCCGAAAGCCCCCCTATCGCCTCGGCGCACGCGCGCATCGTCGCCAACGGCAGTTCGGCGCATGTGCGCAGGCGCCCCTCCATGGCCTGCTCGCGCGCCGCACGCTCTTCGGGCGTGCCCTTGGGCATCTTGTAGGCCTCCGAGAGCGGCAAGAAGGCCTGCGCGTCGGCGTCGATGTTTTGCAAGAGGCGCTCCTGCAGGCCTGTCAGGCGCGTGCACGCAGCGGCAAGCGCCTCGCCTTGCGCCCCCTCGTGGCGTTTTCTCGCAAGCAAGGCCGCCATCGAGGCAAGCGCCGCGCCTATGCCGCCCACGAGCGCCGCCGCGCCGCCGCCCGAAGGCACGGGCTGCGCGCTGCCGAGCGCCTCGACGAACTCGTGGCAGCTGTAGTCCTCGAACGCGCGCACGCTTTCACCCATGGCGTTCCACCGTCCGCCTAAAACAAGCCCGTGATGCGCCCCGAGGCGTCCACGTCGATCTTCTCGGCGCTGGGGTGCTTGGGCAGGCCGGGCATGGTCAGGATGTCGCCGGTCAAGGCCACGATGAAGCCGGCGCCCGCCGAGACGGAAAGCTCGCGCACCGTGATGGAAAAGCCGCGCGGCGCGCCGAGCAGGGACGCGTCGTCGGAAAAGGAATACTGGGTCTTCGCGATGCAGACGGGCAGCCCCGCAAAGCCCAGCTTTTCGAGGCGGCGCGCCTGGGCCTTGGCCGCCGGGGTGAAAGAGGCGCCGTCCGCGCGGTAGACGCGGCGCGCGATTGCCGCCACCTTGTCTTCTATGGAGCCGTCCGGCTCGTAGGCAAAGGCGAAGTCCTTGTCGGCCTCGCACAGCTCGACGACCTTTTCGGCCAGCGCCTGCCCGCCGGCGCCGCCCTCTGCCCACACGGTGGAGCGGACCGCCTCGACGCCCAGCTCGCGGCATCTCTCCTCGACCAGCGCAAGTTCGGCGTCCGTGTCGGTGGGAAAGGCGTTGACGGCCACGACGCAGGGCAGCCCGTAGACCCCGCGGATGTTTTCCACATGCTGCAAGAGGTTCGGCAATCCTGCCTCGAGCGCGGCCAGGTCCTCGGCGCCCAATGCGTCGGGCGCCGCGCCGCCGTGGTGCTTGAGCGCGCGCACCGTGGCCACGACCACCACGGCATCAGGCATAAGGCCTGCAAGCCGGCACTTGATGTCGAGGAACTTCTCCGCGCCGAGGTCTGCGCCGAAACCGGCCTCGGTGATGGCATAGTCGCCGAATTTCATCGCCGCGCGCGTGGCCATGACGGAGTTGCAGCCGTGCGCGATGTTGGCGAACGGACCTCCGTGCACGAAGGCGGGCGTGCCCTCCAGGGTCTGCACGAGATTGGGCGCGAGCGCGTCTTTGAGCAAGGCGCACATCGCCCCTTCGGCCTTCAGGTCGTGCGCCGTCACGGGCGCGCCCCCGTAGCTGTAGGCCACGACGATGCGGGACAGGCGCTCCTTCAAGTCGGCGATCGAGGTGGCCAGGCAAAAGACGGCCATGACCTCGGAGGCGACGGTGATCTGGAAGGCGTCCTCGCGCGGCACGCCCTGCTTGGCGCCGCCCAGGCCGTCCACGATATGGCGCAGCTGGCGGTCGTTCATGTCCACCGCGCGCTTCCAGACAACCTGCTTGGGGTCGATGCCCAGCTCGTTTCCCTGCTGGATATGGTTGTCGAGCATGGCGGCCAGAAGGTTTGCCGCCGCGCCTATGGCATGGAAATCGCCCGTGAAGTGCAAGTTGATGTCTTCCATGGGCACGACTTGCGCGTACCCGCCGCCGGCCGCGCCGCCCTTTATCCCAAAGACCGGCCCTAGCGACGGCTCGCGCAAGGCGATGACGGCGTTTTTGCCGAGGCGGGAAAGGCCGTCTGCCAGCCCGACCGTGGTCGTGGTCTTGCCCTCGCCTGCCGGCGTGGGGTTGATGGCCGTGACGAGCACGAGCTTGCCGGGCGCGGTGCCGTCGTCGTCCAGGGCCGAAAGCGCGACTTTCGCCTTGTGGCGCCCGTACAGCTCGAGGTCGTCTGCCGCGATGCCGCAACGCCGCGCCACCTCCTCTATGGGCAGCGGCTCTGCCGCCTGCGCTATCTCGATGTCGCTTTTCATCGTCTGCCTCCCTCTTCGCGTGGGCTTGGTGCGTTTTCCCCCGGGATTCTACGCCGCGCCCGCCGCGTCCCGGTCCGCGCCGCGCCGCGAGACGGGCAGGCGATGCGCGTTGGCGTCGCGGCCGTGGGTATAGCTGCTCCATGCGCTCGTGCTGCGCAGCACCCAGTCGTTGGGCGGGGTGATGAACGAGAAGAGCAGGTCTTCCCTTCCCAGCGCGCGGGCGCGGTGCCAGGCGAGGTACCAGATGCAATAGCGCCCCGTCGCGCGTCCCTCCACCTCGCAAAACCCGTCGTCGCTGCCACCGCACGGCCCGTTGCGCTGGTTTTTGGGGCACGCGGCCATGGGGCAGGAGAACAGGCAGGTCTCCAGGCCGCAATCGCCGCAGTCCTTGCAGCCGTAGATGGCCGCCTTCGCCCCGTGCTCGAGCCCGTGCGAAAAAGCGCGCCCGCAGCGTTGCTCCTTGCGCTCCATGCGGCGCGCGAGCATGCCGTAGAGGCCCTTTCCCTTCGTGAGCATGAGGGCATGGAAAAAGCGCGAGATATGCCAGCGCTTGAAAAGCTCGCGTCCGGCCACGTCGTCGGCAAGCGGGGCTGCGGGGCGTGCGGGCGTCTCGGGCGCGTCGCCGTCCGCGGCGGGCTGCGCCGCCGCCCGGCCGGCTGCCGAATCTTCCAGCGCCGGGCCTTCCTGCGCCGGGCCTTCCCCTTCACCGTCCGCACCGTGCGCGTCTGCCCCGCATGCGCCCGCCGCGTCCGCGTCCGGATAGAGATAGCAGCCGTTCTCCTCGCCGAAGTCGAGGGCGGCGGCCAGCGGGCGCACGTCGCCTGCAAGCTCTGCCGCGCGGTCGAGTATGGCCGCGACGCCCGCCGCGTCCACGCCGAAACCGCCCAGGTGCACGCCCGAGTACCCGAGCTTTCGGGCAAGCGCCACCTGCGCCGCCGCCCGTTCGAATTGCGCCGCCGCGCCCTTGTCGGGAAGCGCGGCCTCGGCATCTAGCGTGGCGAGCAGCTTGTCGCTTACGTGCGCGCCCGCGATGGTGCCCTCGCGCATAAGACCTGCGACAAAGCGGTTGGCCACGAAGACGTTGGCCAGAAGATGCGTGTCGTGGCCGCCCTCGCGCACGTAGCGCACGAGCTCTTCCATCTTGCGCGCGTCGTATCCCAGCTGGCTTACGACAAGCTCGGCGCCGGCGCATATCTTCTTTTCCAGCTTGAAGTACTGGGGGTAGAGCTCGCCCGCGCGGTACTTGAAGGGGTTGGCCACCGCGCCGATGAGAAACGAGCACGGTGCCTCGCGCACGGTCGTGCCATGCGCCTGCACCTCCAGCCCCTCGTTCATCTCGTGCGCGAGGTCCACGAGCTGCACGCTGTCGAGGTCGAAGACCGGGCGCGCAAGGCCCTTCCAGCCGCTTTGCGGATAGTCGCCCGACATGAACAGGACGTTTTCCAGCCCCGCGCGCTGCATGGCGTAGAGCTGGGCCAGGATCTGGTCGCGGTTGCGGTCTTTCGCGGAGAAATGGACGAAGCACTCCACCCCGTCGCGGGAAAGCTCGAGCGCGGCGGCGTCGGCCAGAAGCGCCGGGTTGCCGCCCGGGTTGTCGCACAGGCTGATGGCATGCACGCGCCCGCTCTCCCAGATGGCGCGCGCCTCGCCCAAGGAGCGCTCGACTGCCTCCTCGGCCGCCCCGCGCCCCGGGATGCACTCGCAGGTGACGGCGAACTCGCCGTTTTCAAGAACCTCGCGCAAACTTGCAGACATGGGCCTCGCTCCCCTCTCCTCGATGCCAAGAATCCCCGTCTTTTCTCACGCTTTCCCTTTTTTCAGCAGGCGCAGCCCGTTTGCCTGGTAGACGAAGAACACGGCAACGGAGCAGACAAGTCCTGCGTAGACGAACCATATGCCGAGCAGCGCGGGCGCGGCGCCGAAACCGGGCAGCCACGCCGGCGCGCCCGCAAGCCCCAGCCCCGGCAACTCGGGCACCCCGAGCAAGAGCAGGCAAAACCCGAACATCAGAAACGCCGTCGCGAACTTGCCCAGATAGACCACGGGCGGCACCTCGCCTACGCGCGCGAGCATGCAACGCCCCTCGACGAGCAGCACGAGGTCGCGGGCGACGATGTAGACGAGCACCCACAGGGGCAGGCGCCCGAGGAGCACTATGGCGATGACGCCTGCCGCGAGCAGGAAGCGGTCCACGAGCGGGTCGAAGAGCTTGCCCAGCTTCGACACCTGGCCCGTGCGCCGCGCGAGCTGGCCGTCCACCCAGTCCGTGCACGAGGCGATCGCGTAGACGACGAGGGCCGCGACCTGCTGGTGCGCCCCGAAGAGCAGCCACAAGAACAGCGGTATGAGGAGCAGCCGGATGAAGGTGACGACGTTAGGGCCGGTCAAGACCTTGTCGCTGACCAGCCCTTCCGGGTAATCCTGCGCGTCGAGCATGCCCGCCATGGACTAGTCCCCGGTGCTTGCATCCGCGCCCGCGCCGGACGCGGCGGGCGCGGATGCAGCGGATGCGCCGTCTTGTTTTTGGTCGGCGGCCCCGGACTTCCCGGCGGCTGCGGCCCCGGACGCCCCGGCAGCGGCGGCCTTCTTGGCCTTGGCCGCCGCGACCTTTGCCGCGCGCTCGGCCTCCTTGCGCTCCTTTTCAGCCTGCTCTTCGGGGGAAAGCGGGGGCTTCACGCACACGACGCTTTCCATATCCACCGCGACCTGCACATGGTCCGGCTGCATGGCAAGCACGCCTTTCGGGCACGCGCGCACGCACGAGTCGCAGGCGATGCACTTGTAGGGCCAATAGGTCCAGGTTTCTGCCTGCTTGTCCACCTCTATGCACAGCGCCGGGCAGCGCGTGGAGCAG
>CAVFDV010000038.1:0-1312 GCA_963621315.1 Oscillibacter sp. MSJ-31 | reverse complement strand
GGAGCACAGCCCGCACAAGATGCAGCCCTTCATGTCCGCCATCTCGATGCGCCCGCGCGTGCGCGCGTACGGCTCGCGCTTCTCGAAGGGGTACTTGCGCGTGGCGGGCTTTCCGAACAACCCGGAAAGCGTCATGGCGCCCAGTTTGAACAATCCCATGTCTGCGGCGTCCCTTCTCCTAGCGCTCCGTGCAGCTGATGCACGGGTCGATGGTCAATATGATCATGGGCACGTCGGCCAAATCGCAGCCCGCAAGCGAGGCGACGAGGCCTTGCATGTTTTGCGCCGTCGGCGTGCGCACGCGCATGCGCTCGAGGAACTTCGTGCCGTTGCCGGCCGCGTAGTAGAAGGCCTGGCCGCGCGGCTGCTCGATGGTCGCCATGGAGCGCGCGCCGGCCGCCGGGTTGCCCTTCACCTTCACCGAGACCTCGCCTGGCGGCACCTTGTCCACCAGCTCGGCGATGATGTCGATGGACTGGAACAGCTCGTTTGCGCGCACGACGCAACGCGCATAGCAATCGCCACCGTCTGAGAGCACCGGCTCGAAGGCCGCGAGCGCCCCGTAGGCGCCCACGCCGTGCAGGCGCTCGTCTACCGCCAGCCCCGACGCGCGGGCGAAAGGACCGACCATCGAGTACTCGGCGGCCTGCTCCTTGGTGATGTGCGCGACCCCGTCGAGGCGGCTTTTCACGCTCGTGTCCAAGAGGAAGGTCTTGTAGAGGGCGCGGTACTCCTCCTCGAGGCGGCGCAAGACGACGACCATGCCCTTCAAGGTGGCGTCGTCGACGTCTTGGCGAAAACCCCCCACGTCGTTTGCCGAGAAGATCACGCGGCCGCCCGTGCACTCCTCGAAGATGTCGAGCACGCGCTCGCGCAAGCGCCACGAGTGCATGAACAGCGACTCGAAGCCGAAGCCGTCGGCGAGCAGCCCGAGCCACAGGAGATGGTTGTGGACGCGCGAGAGCTCGTGGAAGATGACGCGCAGGTACTCGGCGCGCACGGGCACCTGCACGCCCATCAGCTGCTCGACGCATTGGGCATAGCCCAGTGAGTGGCCGTAGGAGCATATGCCGCATATGCGCTCGACGACGTAGACGAACATCTTGTAGTCGCGCTTTTCCACGAGCTTTTCCAAGCCGCGGTGTACGTATCCGATGCGCGGCAGCGCCTCGACGACCTTCTCGTCGTCGAGCACGAGGTCCAGGTGCAGCGGCTCGGGCAGCACGGGGTGCTGCGGGCCGAAGGGGATGACGGTGCGCTTACTCATCTGCGGCCTCCTCTCGCGCCACGTCGGCGGGCGCGGGCCCGGCGG
>CAVFDV010000037.1:9177-14264 GCA_963621315.1 Oscillibacter sp. MSJ-31 | reverse complement strand
GTGGGGGCAGTGCGCGTGGTAGATCACGCGGCAGGCGCCGTTTGTGGCCTTCGCGCGCACCTCGTGGTTCATGATGTGCGTGGGCAGCTCGCTCGTGGGCCTGCCGCCGCCTTCCAAGCCCCACACGATGCGGTAGGCGTCGCCTGCTTGCGACAGCTCGACGATGCCGACGCACTCGCGCGGAAACTCCGCGACGTTTCTCATGTACTTGCCCGAGCCGGTCGTCATGAAGAACCGCCCGCCCAGCGACGGAGCCTCGATCCCCAGCTCGACCCATGCGCCGCCGTCCTCGAACTCGGACGCGCACTCGGCCACCTCGGCATCCGTCATGCGGTAGCTCAAGTTGCCGCCGTTTGCCTCGTGCCAGCCCTGCGCAAAGCCGTCGCCGCACATGCGCGCGAAGGCCGAAAAGCACCCGGTCTGCTCGACTGCCATAAACCCATCCTCTCCTTTACCGTGAAACATCCGCTTGCGCGAGTTTGCGTATCGCGCCGCGCCGCACGGGTCTGCATGCCGCATTGCGCCGCACGCGCCCTGCATGCCGCGGCGCGCCGCGCCCCCTAGGCGCGCTTGGACAGCACCTCGTCTTCGTAGGCCTTCACGCAGCCCCAAACCTCGCCGTCTTGGGGCACGCCCGCGCGCTCGCAGTACTCCTCCCACACGGCCGCCCACGGCATGGTCTTGAACTGCTCGAACACCATCATGCGCTCGGAGTCCTGCCAGGTGTCCTGCAGCTCCTTCAAGCGGTTCCAAGGCTGCAGCAGCTCGAAGAGCAGCGCCTTTTCCATGGTGCGCGTACCGGTCGCCCAGGCGCCGATGCGGTTGATGGCCGCGTCGAAGAAGTCCAGGCCGATGACGGTCTTCTCCCAGCCGCCGGGGCACGACACGATCTGCGCGGCCAGGTCCTTGATGGTGTCGTTCAAGACGATCACGTGGTCGCTGTCCCAGTGCATGGGGCGCGTGACATGCAGCGGCACGTAGGGGAAGAACTGCAGCAGGCTCGGCAGCTTGTCCGAGACGTCTTCGGTCGGGTTGAAGTGCCCGATGTCGAGCAGCACGCAGAAGTTGCCGCCCTTCTTGGCCGCGTAGCTGACGTAGAACTCCTGGTTGCCGGCGGTGAAGCCCTCGACGCCCACGCCGAAGAGCTTTTGCTCCATGGCGTCGATCACGTGCGGCGTGTCGAAGGCGTAGATCTCGTCGAGAGAGTCCTTCAGGCGCGCGCGCATGCCGTACTTGTCGCCTGCCGTGTCCTTCAGGCCGTCGGGGATCCAGAAGTTGTTCAGCACCATGTCGTCGAGCTCGACGCCGATCTGCTCGGCGATCTTGCGGCAGGCGATGCAATGGCGGATCCAAAACGCGCGTGTGGCGGCATCGGGCGAGGTCACGGACAGGCCGTGGTCCATCTTGGGGTGCGAGAACAGCGTCGGGTTGAAGTCGATGCCGTAGCCGTGCTCGCGCGCCCACTCGACCCACGGCGCGAAATCGGCGTAGACCAGCTCGTCGCGGTCGTGCCAGGGGTTGGCGTCGTTGAAGACGGCGTAGCTCGCGTGCAAGTTGATGCGCTTCTTGCCGGGGATGAGGCTCATGGCCTTCTCGAAATCCGCGGTCAGCTCCGCGAAATCGCGCGCGCGCCCGGGGTAGTTGCCCGTCGCCATGATGCCGCCGGAAGCCGCGTTGTCCTCGCCCTGGTCGAAGCCCACGACGTCGTCGCCTTGCCAGCAGTTCACGCTGATGGCCTTGGCCGCCAGCTTGTCGAGGACGGCCTCGGTGTCGATGCCGTGCTCGGCGTAGCGCTTCTTCGCCTCTTCGTACATCGTGCTCATGTGCTGCTCGCTTTCTACTCGTGGGCGCCGCCTGCGGCGAAGGAAAGCGCCCGGCTTTCTCGTGCAAACGCAAGGTCAGCCTTGCGGTGCCACCTCGTGTATCTCGAATGACCTGCGCACGCTCTCGCGCGCCTCCCTCAAGTCGGAGAACTCGCCTGCGCATATGAACTGGACGATCAGGTTGCCCAGGCTCGTGCCCTCGACAGGCCCTGCCAGCACGGGCAGCCCGCAGGCGTCGGCGGTCTTTTGGTTCAACCACATGTCCTGGCAGCCGCCGCCCACGATATTCACCGAGCTGTACTCCCTGCCCGTGAGGGCCGCCAGATCGGCGATGGACGACGCGTAGCACGCGGCCAGCGAGTTGTAGACGCAGGCCATGATCTGGCCTTGGCCGTCCGGCACGGGCTGGCCGGTCTCGGCGCATGCGGCGCACAGCTCGTCGATCATCGAGTCGGGGCTGAGGAACCTGTCGTCGTTGACGTTGACCAGCGCGGGAAAAGCCGCCTCCTCCTTGGCCGAGGCGATCAGGTCCGCAAAGCCGATCTCGGGCTCGCCTTCGCGGCGCAGCGCGTGCTTGGACGCGGCGGCGCCTTCCACGTAGGACACGCCGTTCAACTCGCGGCGCACGCTCTGGCTCATCCACAGGCCCATGATGTTTTTCAGGAAGCGGAAGCGGAAGTCGTAGCCGCCTTCGTTGGTGAAGTTTTGCAGGCGGGCGGCCTCGGTCGTGATGGGGCCCTCGTTTTCCACGCCGAGCAGGCTCCAGGTGCCGCTCGAGATGTAGACCGCGTCGTCGTCGCGCGCGGGGATGGCCAGAAACGCCGAGCCGGTATCGTGTGTGGCGGGCAGCACGACGCGCGTGGAAAAGCCCACCTCGCGCTCTATATCGGGGGTGAGCGCGCCCAGCACCTCGCCCGGCATCTTGGGCTTGGTGAAGATCGAGGTCGGGATGCCGAGGGCGCAAAGCAGCTCCGTGTCCCAGTCCTTCGTGCGCGCGTCGAGCATGTTCGTCGTCGTCGCGTTCGTGTACTCGTTTGCCGCCACGCCCGTCAAGAGGTAGTTGAAGTAGTCGGGGACCATCAGGAACAGCGAGGCGGCCTCGAGCTGCTCGGGGTGCTCGTCTTTCAGGGCGACGAGCTGGTAGAGCGTGTTGAAGGCCTGGCGCTGTATGCCGCAGGAATGGTAGACCTTCCGCGCGTCCACGACGGCGTCCACGCGCTCGGGCACGCCCTGGGTGCGCGCGTCGCGGTAGGCCACGGCGTCTCCCACGAGCCTGCCTGCCGCGTCGAGCAAGACGAAGTCGACTCCCCAGGTGTCGATGCCCACGGTCTCGGGGACCTTTCCCGCCTCCTTGCAGGCGCGCATGCCGGCGAGGATGCTCGCGAACAGCCCCTCGACGTCCCAGCAGTCGTGGCCGTCCACGCGCTTTTGCGTGTTGTCGAAGCGGTATATCTCCTCGAGGACTATCTTGCCGTCCTCGACATGGCCGAGCACATGGCGCCCGGACGACGCCCCGATGTCTATGGCCAGATGGTAGCGCGTCATTTGCCATCGCCTCCCCCGCATGCGTCGACGCCCACTTGCACGACGCACATCACGTTCGTGCCCGCATAGCCGCCGTCGCGCCCGTCGGCGCCGGGCACGCGCGGACTGGTCGCGGCGTCGCCTGCCGTCACCACCACGATGTCGCCGTCGTTCGCAAGGCCGGCCGCGCGCAAGGTCTCGCATGCGGCGGCGACGGTGGACGACATCGTGTGCTCGCCGGCGCTGCCCACGAGCGCGGACACGCCCCAGCACAATTGCACGCGGCGGGCCACCTCCTCGTGCTCGGTCACGGCGTAGATGGGCTTTTGCGGGCGCAGGTTCGAGATGAGGCGCGCGGTGCGCCCGGATTCGGTCGGGGTGACGATGCAGGCCGCGTCCACCGCGTCGGCGGCGCGCACGGCGGCAAGCCCCACGGAAGGCGACACGCGCAAGGCGGCGGTCGTCTCGGGCAGGGAGGGCGCGGGCGCGCGGTGCAGGCGCGCCTCGCTCTCGCATACGATGCGCGCCATCATCTGCACGGCGGGCACGGGGTATTTGCCCTGCGCCGTCTCGCCGGACAAGAGCAAGGCGTCCGCGCCGTCGTCTACGGCGCCGGCGATGTCGGCGGCCTCGGCGCGGGTGGGACGCGGCATGCGCTCCATCGAGTCGAGCAGCTGCGTCGCGATGACGACCGGGGTGTGCACCTCGCGGCAGGTCGCGGCGATGTTTTTCTGGATATGCGGCACCTGCTCGGCGCCCAAAAGCACGCCCAGGTTGCCGCGGTCGACGACGACGGCGTCGGCGGCCAGGGCGATCTCGCGCGCATGCTCCACGGCGGCGGCGTTGTCGATTTTGGCCACCACGCCCACCACGGAAAGCTGCGCGCCGTCCATCGAGGCGAGCAGATCGCGAACGGAGGCGACGTCGGCGGCGTCGCGCACGCCAGGCACCGCGAGGAAATCGGCGCCTTGCCCTGCGGCAAAGCGCGCCGTCTCGCGGTCGGCGTCGGTCAGAAGCGGCAGCCCCAGGTCCACGCCCGGCAGGTGCACGGACTTGTGCTCGCCCAGCATGCCGGTGTTTTGCACCGTGCACACCACGTCGTCGCCGTCGCACTCGTCCACGGCCAGCTCTATCTGCCCGTCGTCGAGCAAGACCGAGGTGCCGGGGCGCACGTGCGCGGCAAGCCCGGGAAAGCTCTGCTGGACCTTGCGCGCGCAGCCCGGCGCGGCATCAGGCGTCAAGACGATGCGCCGTCCCGCCTGCAGGCGCACGGGCGCGCCGCCTTCGAGCAGCCCCGTGCGTATGCCGCTGCCGCGCAGCTCGACCATGACGGCCGTGGGCGCGCCCAGCTCGCGGCGCACCTTCTTCAGGCGGTTCAGGCGCGCGAGATGTTCGGGGATGTCGCCGTGGCCGAAGTTCAACCGGGCCACGTCCATGCCGGCTTGCACGAGGTTGCGCAAGTCGGGCTCTCCGTCTGCGGCAGGCCCTAGGGTGCAGACGATCTTCGTTCGTTTGCCAGCCACAATTCTCCCTTTATCGAATATAAAGATTCCGGTACCACGCGAATTGTAGACGTTTTGTGCAGGATGAAAAGGCCATTTGGCGAGGAAACCGCATTTCTCGCCGTGCCACCTCGTCTACCGCCGTCCGGAAAGCCCGTTTACAGCACGCATACCCCCGAAAGGTAGATTCGGGGCAGCGGCAAGCACACGGCGCATCCCGCTGCTTTGCACCCGCAAG
>CAVFDV010000037.1:0-9167 GCA_963621315.1 Oscillibacter sp. MSJ-31 | reverse complement strand
GGGAATTGTAGACGTTTTTTGAAGCGGCGGCGCGGCGTTTAGCGCAAGTCTGCCGGTTTTTTTGAAAAGCCGTGGGAAACCCCCGAAGGCGGCGGGCCTTTGGGCGGGGCGACGGGGTTTTGAGCCTGGCGGCAGGACGCGGCGCACGCGGCGCGGGTTGCAAGGAGTCTGCCCGGATGCGCGGGTTGCAAGGAGCCTGCCCGGATGCGCGGGGTGCGGGATGCGGGATGCGAGATGCGGGGCGCACGGTGCGGGGCGCGTCGTCGCCCGCGCGGCATGCGCCGCCTGCGCCGAGGCGCCTACTCGCCGCTTTTGGCAAGCGCAGAGATCTTCTCCATCTGCTGCGAGACGGTCGAGGCCCACGCGTGCGACGAGCAGTAGATCTCGCCCAAATCGCCGATGGTGGCCGCCGTGGCAAGGCCGGTCTTGGACGTGGCCATGCCCTCGTGCCAGGCCTCTATGGCCGAACCCCAGCTGTCCCATGCGCTCGCGCCGCCGTACGGGTCGGAGTCCGCCGCGCCCCAGCCCCAGGCGTTGCACGACTTGATGCAGTACTTGCCGCCGCTGGACTCGGCGATGGAAACGGCGGCGCACAAGCGCGGGTCGATCTTCCTGTCGTAGGCGGCGGCGGCCATCTCGGCGCCGTGGCCTTGCAAGGGCGGGGTGAACCCGGCCGTCGAGCCGAATTGCGCGTAGAACGCGTCGATGGCGTCGCCCCATTTCTTGGTGAACGCCTCCTTTGCCATGGAGAAGTCGGCGCCGCAGCCGAAGGAAAGCGCGCCTTGCGTGCCCGAGAGGGCGTCCACGAGGTCGTACCATTTCGCGGCCGTCGCAAGGGCGCTCGTGCGCGCGGAGGCATGCGAGCTTTGCGAGGAGCGCGCCTGCTCTTGCGCTGCGGCGACCTCGGGGTTGCCCGCGTCGAGCCCCTCGACCGCCCGCACGGCGCTTTGGTCCTTGCCGCGCATCTCGCCTGCCGCCTGCTCGATGGCGGCGGCCTTCTCGTTGCCGTTCGCGATGGCCGTCTCGCGGTCTTGAGCCTCGGCGGCCAAAAGCTCGTTTTCCTCGGCCTTCAACGCGCGCACCTCGGCGGCCAGGGCGACTTGCTCGACGCTTGCCTCGCATGCCACCTGGCGTTGGGAGGCGGCGACTTTCGCGAGCAGGTAGTCGCGCGAGTCGATGTCGGCTGCGAACGCGGCCGCGTTCAGCAAGCCGGAAAGGCTCGAGGTGGAGACGCGCGGGCCGCCCTCCTTCTCGCGCTCGATCGCATCAAGCACCTGCTCTGCCTTGTCCGCGCGCTCCTTTGCCGCCTGCGAGCGCTCCTCGACGGCGGCGATCTTGTCGGTGTAGTCCTCCACGATAGACGACGCGCCCGAAAACGAGGAGACGACCGCCTCGAGCGAGGAGCGCAGCGAGGGCAGCTTGGCAGCGAAGGCGTCGGCCTCGTCTTCGGCCGCGGCGGCCTCGGCTATCTTGCCCGCATCCGCCTCCGACAGCGCCTGCTGTCCTGCCGCGTCCTCGGATGCCGCCGCGCCGTCCGCGCCGTCCGCGGCGTCTTGGGCTTGCGCGGACGTGTCCGCAGGCTGGCCGGTCGCGGCGGCGTCTTGGGGCTGTTGGGAGCCTTGCGCGTCTTGGGCGGCTGCGCCCGCCGTCTGCGTCGCAGACGCGGGAAGCACGGACGCGCACGACAGGGCAAGGGCCGTGCAGCAGGCCAGGAGGGCGCGCGCAAAGCCCGCACGGGAAAAGACGCGGATCGCACCGGCGGGGCGGGCGCATGCGGCGCGCGAGACGCGGCGCGCCGCATGCGCCCGCCGCTCCCTTTCACCATGCCCTGCGATGTCCATCGTGCCTTCTTCTCGGCCGGAAACGAAAATTCAACGCCCTATTGTAGCGGATCGAAAAAACGCATGGAGAAAAACGCACGCAAACGACATTCAAGCCAGCACGCCGCCCAAGGCCTCGCGCAAGGCGGGCGCAAACCGCGGGTCTTTCAGCGCCATCTGCACGTTGGCCGCGATCCAGCTGGCGATGGTGCCCGTGTCGTAGCCCTGGCCGGGGTCGATCGTGTAGGCGTAGAGCTCTTCGCGCTCGAGCAAGTCGACGAGGGCGTCGGTCAGCTGTATCTCGCCGCCCGCGCCCGGCTCGGTCGTGGCCAAAAGCTCCATGACCGCAGGTGTGAGCAGGTAGCGCCCGAAGATCGCCAGGTTGCTGGGCGCGTCTTGCAAGGCGGGCTTTTCGATCATCTTGTCCACGCGCACGACGCCGCCGCCCAGCTCCTCGCCGCCGACGATGCCGAAACGGCTGACCTCGGAGTCGGGCACGGGCACCACGGCGATCACGCTCGCGCCGCCGTGCTCGACCGAGATCTGGGCCATCTTGGCGCACACGTCGTTGCCGGGCACGAGCACGTCGCCCAGCATGACGAGGAACATGTCCCCGTCCGTCGCCTCGGCAGCGCAGCGCACCGCATGCCCAAGGCCCAGCGGCTCGTCTTGCTTCACGAAGGTGACGGGCAGGCTGCCCGCATGTGCGACCGCCTCGGCGTAGGCGTCCTTGCCCGCCACCTTCATCTGCTCGACGAGCTTGGGGTTTTCGCTGAACTGCTCGGCGATGGAGGGCTTGCCCTCGCTCGTGACGACGACCACCTCGTCGGCGCCGGCCGCCAAGGCCTCCTCGACGATGTATTGGATGGTCGGCTTGTCCACGACGGGCAGCATCTCCTTGGGCTGCGCCTTCGTCGCGGGCAGAAAGCGGCTGCCGAGGCCTGCCGCGGGAATGACTGCTTTCATCTTCGTCCTCCTGGGTGCGTCTCGCGCCGCGCCGCGAAACCGGCAGGGCGCGCCCGGTCTGTTTTCGTCGCGTGCGCTAGATGCGCTCGGCTATCTTCGTGCCCATGTCGCTTGTGGACAAGACGTGGTCGGCAGGCGTCGAGTCCTGCGCGATGTCGTAGGTGCACCAGCCGTCGGCCAGCGCCTCGCGCACGGCGCGGTCGATGTCGGCGGCGGCCTCGTCCATGTCGAAGCTGTACTTCAACATCATGGCTGCCGACTGGATCTGGCTGATGGGGTTCACGTCGTTTTTGCCCGCGTGCTTGGGCGCCGAGCCGTGGCTGGGCTCGTAAAGCGAGGTGGAGTCGCCCAGCGACGCGCTGGCCAAAAGCCCCAGCGAGCCGCACAGCATCGAGGCCTCGTCGGAGAGTATGTCGCCGAAGGTGTTTTCCGTGACGATGACGTCGAACTGGTCGGGGTGGTTGATGATCTGCATGGCCGCATTGTCCACGAGCATGTCGGAAAACTCCACGTCCGGATAGTCGGCGGCCACCTCGTGGGCGATCTTGCGCCACAGGCGGCTCGTGTCGAGCACGTTGGCCTTGTCCACGCTCGTGACCTTCTTGCGGCGCTTGCGCGCGGCCTCGAAGCCGCGGCGGACGATGCGCTCGATCTCGTAGGTGTCGTATTGCATGACGTCGTAGGCATGCGCGCCCGGCTTGCCCGACCCGCCCGCGCCGGCGATGCCCTCTTGCGTGACATGGTCGCCGAAATACAGCCCGCCCGTCAGCTCGCGCATGATGAGCAGGTCCACGCCCTTCACCTTCTCGGTTTTGAGCGGCGAGTTCGCGGCGATGGAATCGTAGATCTGGACGGGGCGCAGGTTCGCGTACAGCCCCAGCTCCTTGCGGATCTTCAGCAGGCCGTGCTCGGGGCGCGGCGCGCCCGGCTCGGTCGTGTCCCACTTCGGCCCGCCGACGGCGCCCAGCAGCACCGCGTCGGAGTTGCGCGCCAGCTCCAAAGTCGCGTCCGGCAGCGCCTCGCCGCACGCGTCGATGGCCGCCCCGCCGATCAGCGCGTCGGTGCACTCGAACTCGACGTCGTATTTCTTCTCGACGGCGCGCAAGACCTTGATGGCCTCGGCCACGATCTCCGGGCCGATCCCGTCTCCCGCCGTCACGCATACCTTGTAGCTCTTGCCCATGTCCAACTCCTCGTTTATCGAACTCCCGCGCCTTTTGCGGAAGCTCACCTTTCACCAAAAATCCCGCGTTCAGCAACCGCGCGCCTGGCGCTACTTGCCCATCTTCGCCTTCGTGCGCGCGACCAGGCCGCCCGCCTCGATGATCTCGCGGATGAACGGCGGGAACGGCTGCGCGGTCCAGCTCTGCCCCGTCGTCTCGTTCACGATCGTGCCCGCATCGGCATCCACCGACACGCGATCGCCATCCGATATGCCGTCCACCGCCTCGGGGCACTCCATGATGGCCAGCCCCGTGTTGATGGAGTTGCGGTAGAAGATGCGCGCGAAGCTCTTCGCCACGACGCAGTCCACGCCCGCCGCCTTGATGCACACGGGCGCGTGCTCGCGCGACGAGCCGCAGCCGAAGTTCTCCCCGGCCACGATGATGTCGCCCGGGCGCACCCGCTCGGTGAATCCCGGGTCGAGGTCTTGCATGCAATGCTTGGCCAGCTCGGCGGCATCGGACGTGTTCAGGTAGCGGGCCGCGATGATGCAGTCCGTGTCCACGTCGCGCCCGTACTTGATGGCGCCTCCCGAAAACCTCATCGCCTATCCCTCCTGTTCCAGCTGCTCGGGCGTGCATATGTAGCCCGCGACGGCCGAGGCTGCGGCCACCGCCGGGTTCGAGAGCACGACCTCGGACGTGGGGTCGCCCATGCGCCCGATGAAATTGCGGTTGCTCGTGGAGATCGAGCGCTCGTGCGCGGCCAGCACGCCCATGTAGCCGCCCAGGCACGGGCCGCAGGTGGGGGTGGAGATGGCGCAGTTCGCGTCGAGGAAGACGTCCATCAGCCCCTCGTCCATGCACTGGCGCCACACGGCCTGCGTGGCCGGGATGACGATGCAGCGCACGTCCGGGTCCACCTTGCGCCCGCGCAGCACCTCGGCCGCCTGGCGCATGTCCTCGATGCGCCCGTTCGTGCAGCTGCCGATGACGGACTGGTCGATGTCGATGTCGTTGCACTCGGCGGCGGGGCGCGTGTTCGAGGGCAGGTGCGGCAGCGAGACCGTCTGGGGTATCTCGGCCGCGTCGATGTGGATGACGCGCTCGTAGACGGCGTCCGCATCGGCGTGGTACTCGACGTAAGGGCGCTCGGCGCGCGGGTCCACGTAGGCGCGCGTGACGTCGTCCACCTCGAAGATGCCCGCCTTGCCGCCGGCCTCGATGGCCATGTTCGATATGGTCAGGCGGCTTTCCATGGACAGCTGCGCCACCGCAGGGCCTGTGAACTCCATCGCGCGGTAGAGCGCGCCGTCCACGCCGATCCGGCCGATGATGTGGAGGATGACGTCCTTGCCCACGACACCCGGCGCGAACTGCCCGTCGATGACGAACTTGATGGTGAGCGGCACCTTGAACCAGGCGCGCCCCGTGGCAAAGCCCACGCCCACGTCCGTCGAGCCCATGCCGGTGGACAAGGCCCCGAGCGCGCCGTAGGTGCAGGTGTGCGAGTCGGCGCCGATGGTCAAATCGCCCGGCACGACGACGCCTTGTTCGGGCAAGAGCGCGTGCTCGACGCCCATGACACCTACCTCGTAGTAGTGCGTGAGCTTTTGCCCGCGGGCAAACTCGCGGGTCTTCTTGGCCTGCTCGGCCGACTTGATGTCCTTGTTGGGCGTGTAGTGGTCGGGCACGAGCACGACCTTTTCAGGGTCGAACACGGTGTCCGAGATCTGGCGGCACACGTCGATGGCGATGGGCGCCGTGATGTCGTTGGCGTGCACGATGTCCAGGTCGCACTCGACCAGCTGGCCGGGCTCGACCTCGTCGAGGTGCGCGTGTGCCGCGAGGATCTTCTCCGCGACGGTCATGGGTCGTGTCATGGTCTACACCTGCGCTTTCCGCAATATGTCGGCAAATGCCCCGACGGACATGGCGCCCAGGTCGCCCTCGTGGCGCTCGCGCACGGCCACCTCGCCCGCCTCCACCTCCTTGTCGCCCAAGACGAGCATGTAGGGGATCTTCTGCTGCTGGGCCTTGGCGATCTTCACCCGCATGGGCTCGTTTTGGCCGTAGACCTCGACGCGCCCGCCCGCCTCGCGCAAGCGCGCCTGTAGCTCGCGTGCCGGGCCTTCGTGCCTGTCGGCGATGGGGATGATCGCGGCCTGCACCGGGGCCAGCCACAGGGGCAGGGCGCCCGTCGTGTGCTCGATCAGGATGCCGAGGAAGCGCTCGATGGAGCCGAAGAGCGCGCGGTGCAGCATCCACGGGCGCGCGGAGCTGTTCTCCGCCGTGCGGTAGACGATGTCGAAGCGCTCGGGCAAGTTGAAGTCCACCTGCACGGTCGAGCATTGCCACCAGCGGCCGATCGCGTCTTTCACCTTGATGTCGATCTTGGGCCCGTAGAAGGCGCCGTCGCCCTCGTTGACCTCGTAGGGCAGGCCGCGCCGCTCGATGGCCTGCTTCAGGAAACTCTCGGCCTTCTCCCACATGTCGTCGGTGCCGATGGACTTCTCCGGGCGCGTCGAGATCTCGGCCGCGTACTCGAAGCCGAACTCGCCCATGATGTGGTCGGCCAGATCGAGGATGGCGCACACCTCGTCGACCACCTGGTCTTCGCGGCAGAACACGTGCGCGTCGTCTTGGGTGAAGCCGCGCGCGCGCATCAGGCCGTGCACGGCGCCGGACAGCTCGTGGCGGTAGACGGTGCCGAACTCGAAGTAGCGTATGGGCATCTCACGGTAGCTGTGGATGTCGTTTTTGTAGAGCATGACATGCCCGGGGCAGTTCATGGGCTTTACCCCGTACTCGTTGACGGTCGGGTTGTCCTCGGAGCCCTCGTTGATGAAGAAGAAGTACATGTTGTCGTGGTAGTAGCCGTAGTGGCCGGAGGTCTTCCACACGTCGGCCTTGTAGATGTGCGGGGTGATGACCTCCTCGTAGCCGCGGCGGTACAGCTCGCGGCGCAGCCACTCCTGGAGCAGGCGTATGACGCGCGCGCCCGCCGGCAGGTACAGCGGCAAGCCGACGCCTGCCATGTCGTCCATCATGTAGATGCCAAGGTCGCGGCCGAGCTTGCGGTGGTCGCGCTTCTCGGCCTCCTCGAGGCGCGTGAGATAGGCCTTCAGGTCCTTCTTGGAAAACCACGCGGTGCCGTAGATGCGCTGCAGCATCTCGCGCTCGCTGTCGCCGCGCCAATAGGCGCCCGCCACCTTCATCAGCTTGAAGCCCTTGGCGTCGATCATGCCCGCGCGCGCGACATGCGGCCCGGAGCACAGGTCCACGAAGTCGCCGTGGCGGTAGACGGTGATGACGGTGCCGTCGTCGAAATCGTCGATGTGCTCGAGCTTGAAACGCTGGCCCTTGAAGATCTCCTTGGCCTGCTCGCGCGTGACGGTCTCGCGCACGAACGGCTCGTCTTTGGCGACGATCTCGCGCATCTTGGCCTCGATGGCCTCGAAGTCGTCCTGGTTCACCGGCCGCGGCAGCTCGAAATCGTAGAAGAAGCCCTCGTCGGTCTGCGGGCCGAAGGCGATCTGCGCGCCCGGAAAGAGGGCCTGCACGGCCTCGGCCATGATATGCGCGCAGCTGTGGCGCATGATGCCCAAGCCTTCGGGCGATCGGCTCGTGACGATCTCGACGGCGTCGCCGTCTGCCACCTCGCTTGCAAGGTCGGCGAATTTACCGTTGATTTTCCCCGCGAGCGCCGCGCGCGCAAGGCCTGCGCCTATCGAGGCCGCGACGTCGGCAAGCGTCGCCGGCGCCTCGAACTCCTTTTTCGATCCGTCGGGTAGTACAACCTCGAGAGTGCTCATGCGAGCCTTCCTTTCCGCCCTGCCTCGGCCACAAACCGAGTGGGACTTGCCGTGCAGCTCGGCCACAAACCGAGTCTGCGATTTGCACCGGCACGCGCCTCCTGGGGCCGCGCGCCGCAGATACCACGTTTACTTGCCCGCAGGCGTTTTCGCCGAAGACGCAGACCCGGACGATGGGGCCCCCTTCTTGGGCGCGGGGCGCGAGGTCGATTTCCGCTGCTTTTGCCGGGTCGTCTTCGCGTCGCGGGAGCCGGAGGCCGAAGGGGCCTGCTTTTTCGCGCCTGCGGAGGCAGGAGCAGCCTTTTCCTGCGGGGCCTTCGGGCGTTGGGCGCCCGCGCGCTGTGCGGGAGGGGCGCTCGCGCCGACGGGCTGCGTGCAATAGGGGCACATGGTCCACTCGGGCTCGAGCGTGCGCCCGCAGCGGGTGCAGCGGTTGCGCAGCTGGTGGTGGCAGCGGGGGCAGGCGACGAAGTCCTTTTGGGAGGGGTAGCCGCAGTGCGGGCAGTCCGCGTACTCGTCGAGCTGCCGTTGGAGCACGTCGAGCTGCATGTACTGCTCGTCGCGGTCGAGCACCGGCAAAGACGGGCGCAGCAGGCAATAGGCCACAAGGCCTGCCACCGGGATGATGGCGATGACGGCCCACATGACAGCCGGGGCGTTGCGCTCGCGCGCGTCGCGGAACACCCACACGATGCACAGCAGGTAGAGCATGATGACGATGATGGTGACGACCGCCAGGGCGATCTGCACGGGAAGGCTGAACATCTGGGTGAGTATCTCGCTCATCGAAACCCCTTGTTTTTCACGTTGTTCGCTGTCGCGTGCCGCGCGCGGGCACGGCTCCGCGAAATTCTAGCACCAAATCGCACGCGGCAGCTAAGCGCGCCGACCATGCCCCGGCACTTGTCGCCGGTGACCATCCTGGCGCCCGCCGGGGCGCGACCCTTGAGCCGCAAGTACTACGGGCGCGTAGTCGTCTCCTTCCACAAACAGAATCGTGCGCAGGATCCCTACTACGGGAACGTATGCGCCCAGCTCGTCGTCACGCAGATCCTGCCCTCAACCTTCGACGGCGACGGGTTCCCAGGGTACGAGAAGGTCAACATCACCTTTTCCCAGCTTGAGTCCATCCTCGAGCGCGGCAAGCGCGACTGGATCGGCGCGCTGGAGAGCCAGAAGGCGGTCTATCTCATCACCGATTTGCACTGGCGGGGCCGTCGGTGCCTGCTCATGAGTTAGGGACGCCGAGGGGTGAAACCCAAGGTGGCGCGCATCTGCTTGAAGCCAAAGCGGCAGACCTCGACCCGCGGGCGTCTTTCGCCCGGCGCGGCGGGCAAGGCGGCGCGGGCGCCGTGCCCCATCTAACGTGTCTGGCAAGCAGGCGCGCCCGCGCCGGGCGCGCC
>CAVFDV010000036.1:7339-14426 GCA_963621315.1 Oscillibacter sp. MSJ-31 | reverse complement strand
GAACATGTTCTTCTTCGCGTCCTCGACGCCCTTGCTGATGGCGATGGGCACCTCTGCGGACTTGCCCATCCCGACGCCGACGTTTCCGTTGCGGTCGCCCACGACGACGAGCGCCGTGAGGCCGAAGCGACGGCCGCCCTTGACCACCTTGGACACGCGGTTGATGAAGACCACGCGCTCCTCGAGCTCGGGGACGGCGGGGTTGGCGTCGCGCTTGTTCCTGTTCTTGCTGTTGGACCTGTTCGGCATAAGCTCTGCTCTCCCTTTCTAGAATTTCAAGCCTGCCTCGCGGGCTGCATCCGCGAGCGCCTTGACCCGTCCGTGATAGATGTGCCCGCCGCGGTCGAAGACCACCTCTTCGATCTTGGCCTCGACGGCGCGCTGGCCGACGAGCTTGCCCACCTCTTGGGCGCCGGCCACGTTCGAGCCGCCCTTGCCCGCAAGGCTCGCGTCCAGAGACGACGCGCTGACGATGGTGTTGCCCGCCACGTCGTCGATGATCTGGGCGTAGATGTGCTTGTTGGAACGCGTGACGCACAGGCGCGGGCGCGCGGCGGTGCCGGACACCTTGCCGCGCACGCGGCGCTGGCGGCGCTTGTGCTGTTCCTTCTTCTTCTTAAGGCTGTCCATGTCTTCTCATAACTCCTCGAATACGGCCACATCCACAAGTGGTGCGGCCTGCCTTCACGCGTCTTACGCGCCTGCCTTGCCTTCCTTGCGGCGGATATGCTCGCCCTGGTAGCGCACGCCCTTGCCCTTGTAGGGCTCGGGGGGACGGAAGGCGCGCACGTCGGCGGCCGTCTGGCCGACGAGCTGCTTGTCGATGCCCTTCACGTGGACGATCGTCGTCTCGGGGCACTCGAACTCGATGCCCTCGGGCGGCTCGATCGCAACGGGGTGCGAGAAGCCCAGCGTCATCTCCAGGGTCTTGCCCTTCAGCGACGCGCGGTAGCCCACGCCCTGCAGCTCCAGGGTCTTCACATAGCCCTCGGTCACGCCGACGACCATGTTGTTGATGAGGGTACGCGTGAGGCCGTGCAGCGAGCGGCTCTCGCGCTCGTCGTCTGCGCGGGTGACGGTGATGCCCTCTGCGCCCTGCTCGATGGTCAGTTTGTCGGAAAAGCTCTGCGTCAGCTCTCCTTTGGGCCCTTTCACGGTGACGGTGGCGCCGTCGATCTTCACGTCGACGCCCGCGGGAACCGGAACGGGCAGCTTGCCAATACGCGACATACTTCGTGCTCCTTTCTCGGTTCGTCTACCAGATGTAGGCCAAGACCTCGCCGCCGACGCCTGCCAGGCGCGCGTCGCGGTCGGTCATGACGCCTTTGGAGGTGGATATGACTGCGCAGCCGAGGCCCCCGAGCACACGCGGCAGCTCTTCTTTGCCCGCGTAGATGCGCAGGCCGGGCTTGGAGATACGGCGTATGCCGCGTATGGTCTTGGCGCGCTTGTCACCGTACTTCAAGGTGATGACGAGTTCGTCTTGGGGCTGCGCGACCCTCACCTCGTAGTCGGCGATGTAGCCGGCCTCCTTCATGACGCGGGCGATCTCGACGAGCTTCTTGCTCGACGGCATGCTCACCTGCTCTTTTTCCGCAGAGTTGGCGTTGCGGATGCGCGTCAACATATCTGCGATGGTGTCTGTGGTCATTCAAATGCTCCTTATGGTTCGTTGATGACTGTTCGCGTGCGGTTCGCCGCGACCCGTAGCCGCGACGCCTTCACATGACAGCCCGGTCGATACGCCTGGAACTCGTGTGGTTTACCACGAGGCCTTGCGGACGCCGGGTAGCTCGCCTTTCAGTGCCATCTCGCGCAGGCACACGCGGCACAGCCCGAACTTGCGGTACACCGAATGCGGGCGCCCGCAGCGGTTGCAGCGGGTGTACGCGCGGGTGGAGTACTTCGGCTCGCGCTTTGCCTTGGCGATCATCGATTTCTTTGCCAAAACTTGCCTCCTTGTCGCCTTGCGGCGGCCTCCTTTTCGAGCCGCCGTGAAAAGCCTTCGTCTATACGTGTCCTCGGGTGCCGCGAGACCTAGCGGCGCTCCTTGAACGGGAAACCAAACGCGGTGAGCAGCGCGCGGCCGCCCTCGTCGGTCGTGGCCGTCGTGACGATGGTGATGTCCATGCCGCGCGTGCGGTCGACCTGGTCGTACTCGATCTCGGGAAAGATCAGCTGCTCGGTCACGCCCATGGAGTAGTTGCCGTGGCCGTCGAAGCTGTCCGGGTTCATGCCACGGAAGTCGCGGATGCGCGGGATGGCCAAAGAGACCAGACGGTCGAAGAACTCGTACATGCGGTCGCCGCGCAGCGTGACCTTGGCGCCGATGGCCTGGCCTTTGCGCAGGTGGAAGGTCGCGATGGACTTCTTCGCGTGGCAGATCATGGGCTGCTGGCCGGTGATCTGGCGCAAATCGGCGACGGCGCCGTCGATCTGCTTGGAGTCCGTCGCGGCGATGCCGACGCCCATGTTCACGACGATCTTCTCCAGCTTGGGCACTTTGTTCACGTTGTCGCAGCCCAGCTCCTCTTCGAGCTTGGCCAAGATCTCGTTTTTGTACTTTTCCCTCAAACGCGGTGTTGCCATGTTGCTTTCCTGCTCCTTTGAATCCGAGGTTTCAGGCGGGGTTTCCGACCTCGCCCCCGTGTGCGCCCCGCGCATCCGCGGGCCGCACACGGGCCTTTTCCTTCACCGGCCAAGACGCCTTTCGCCCTAGTCGATGTCCTTGCCGCACTTCTTGCACGTGCGCACCTTGTTCTTGCCGTCGTGCTTGACGCCCACGCGGGTGGGCAAGCCGCAATGCGGGCACACGAGCATGACGTTGGAGGCGTCGATGGGCGCCTCACGCTCCTCGATGCCGCCGCTCGGGTTTTGCTGCGTGGGGCGCAAGGCCTTGTGCACGATGTTGGCGCCGGAGACCAGCACGCGGCGCTTGGCCGGCTGGCAGGAGAGCACCTCTCCCTCGTGTCCGGCGTCCTTGCCCGTGATGACCTTGACCTTGTCGCCGGTCTTGATGTTCATGCTGCTCATATCTCGTCCACGCCTCCTCTACAGCGTCTCGGGGGCCAAAGAGACGATGCGCAGGTAGCGCTTCTCGCGCAGCTCGCGGGCGACAGGCCCGAAGATGCGCGTGCCGCGCGGGGCGCCCGTGTTGTCCACGAGCACGGCTGCGTTCTCGTCAAACTTGATGTAGGAGCCGTCCTTGCGGCGGACCTCCTTTTTCACCCTGACGACGACGCAGCGCACCACGTCGCCCTTCTTCACCTGGCCGTTGGGAATGGCCTCTTGCACGGCGCACATGATGGTGTCGCCCAGACCCGCGTAGCGGCGCTTCGAGCCGCCCAGGACCTTTATGCAACGCACCTTGCGCGCGCCGCTGTTGTCCGCGACGGTCAGCATGGTCTGCATTTGAATCATTTGCGTCTATCCTTTCTTCGCCCTGGTGCCGCGCGGCTACTTGGCCTTCTCGACGATCTCGACCAGGCGCCAGCGCTTGGTCTTGGACAGCGGGCGCGTCTCCATGATGCGCACCGTGTCGCCCACGCCGGCCTCGTTTTGCTCGTCGTGCGCGTGCAGCTTCTTGGAGCTGTTCATCATCTTGCCGTAGACGCGGTGCGGCTTGCGCTCGCGGATCTGGACGATGATGGTCTTGTCGTTGGCCGCAGAGACGACGACGCCCTGGCGGACCTTACGATTGTTGCGCTCTTGCGTTTCGCTCATCGCTTATTCGTCCCCTTTCCTTCCTAGGACGCAGCGTCTGCTGCGGCGTTGATTTCCCTTGCGCGCATCTCGGTGAGGATGCGGGCGATGTCCTTTTTCACGGTCTTGACGCGCGCCGTGTTGTCCAGCTGGCTTGTGGCCATCTGGAAGCGCAGGTTGAAGAGCTCGGAGCGGGACTCGTCCAGCTTCGTGGTCAGGTCCTCGCCGGAAAGCTCGCGAATTTCTGCCGGCTTCATTACTTGTCAGCACCACCTTTCGCTGCTTCCTTGGCGGCTTCTTTCTCCGCCTCGTGCTCGGCCTCTTCCTCGGCCTCGACGGCGCGCATGTGCGCGAACTCGTCGGCATGCTCTTGCGCGAACTCGGCCGCGTGCTCGGCGGCATCGGCGCGGAAGATCATCTTGCACTTGATGGGAAGCTTGTTGATCGCAAGGCGCATGGCCTCGCGCGCGGTCTCGGGGTCCACGCCGTCGATCTCGAACATGATGCGCCCGGGCTTGACGACGGCCACCCACTCCTCCGGGTTGCCCTTGCCCTTGCCCATGCGGGTCTCGGCGGGCTTTTTGGTGATGGGCTTGTCGGGGAAGATCGTGATCCACACGCGCCCGCCGCGCTTCATGTAGCGCGTCATGGCGATACGGGCGGCCTCGATCTGGCGGTTGGTGATCCAGTGGCGCTCGAGGGCCTGGATGCCGTAGGAGCCGAAGTTGATCTTCGTGCCGCCCTTGGCCTGGCCTTTCATCGAGCCGCGCTGCACCTTGCGGTGCCTCACTCGTTTGGGCATCAACATTAGCCGTTGCTCCTCTCACGACGTCCGCGGCCGCGGCGCTGCACCGAGCTGCCCTCGAGGGCGGGGTTGCTGCGCTGCTGTCCGGGGAGAACCTCGCCGTAGTACACCCACACCTTGATGCCGCACGAGCCCATCGTGGTGTTGGCGGTGGCGAATCCGTAATCGATCATCGCACGCAGGGTGTGCAGGGGCACGCGGCCCTCGCGGTACCACTCGCGGCGGCTCATCTCGGCGCCGCCCAGACGGCCCGAGCACTGGATGCGGATGCCCTTGGCGCCCGACTTGCGGGCGGACTGCACGGCCTTGCGCATCGCGCGGCGGAACGCCACGCGGCCCTCCAGCTGCTCGGCGATGGACTGGGCGATGAGGTTGGCGTCCAGCTCGGGGCGCTTCACCTCGACGACCTCGACGGAGACCTTGGACTCCGGTCCTGCGATCTTTTGCAGCTCGTGGCGCAAGGCGTCGACCTCGGCGCCCTTCTTGCCGATGACGATGCCGGGGCGCGCCGTGGTGAGCACGACCTTGACCGTCTCGCCGGCGCGCTCGATCTCGATGCGCGACAGGGCGGCCGAGGCCAGCTTCTTTTCGATGTGCTGGCGCAACTTGATGTCGTTGTCCAGCGTGGACGCGTAGTCCTTGCCGGCGTACCAGCGGCTACGCCAGTTCTCGGTGATGCCGAGGCGGAAACCCGTCGGCTTTACCTTCTGACCCATGCTCTAGGCCTCCTCTCGGTTCGCGACGACGATGGTGATGTGGCTCGTGCGCTTGTTGATCGGCGAGGCCGAGCCCTTTGCGCGCGGGCGGTAGCGCTTGATCGTGGGTCCTTCGTCGACGAAGGCGCGCTTCACGACGAGGCTCTCCGGGCGCAGGCCGTGGACGGCTTGCGCGTTAGACGTCGCGGAGTTCAAGGTCTTGAGCACCACCTCCGAGATGGCACGCTCGGAAAAGCGCAGCGTGTCGATGGCGGCGGGCACCTCCTTGCCGCGGATCTGGTCGACGACCATGCGCGCCTTGCGGGGCGAGACGCGCACGTATTTGGCGATTGCCTGAGATTCCATGCTCTCTCATCCCTTCCTTAATCTGCGCGGTGGCCGCGGAACGTGCGCGTGGGCGAGAACTCGCCCAGCTTGTGCCCGACCATGGACTCGGTGATGTAGACGGGGACATGACGGCGCCCGTCGTGGACTGCGATCGTGTGGCCGACCATCTCGGGGAAGATGGTGGACGAACGGCTCCAGGTCTTGATGGCCTTCTTCTCGCCAGCCTCGTTCATCGCGACGATGCGCTCGAGGAGGCGCGGCTCGACATAGGGGCCTTTTTTGAGACTTCTGCTCATGTACTCTGCTCCTTTTCCTGCGCGCTCTATTTGCGGCGACGGCGGACGATGAGGCGGCTCGTCGCGTTCTTCGGGTTGCGGGTGCGGTGGCCTTTGGCCGGCTGGCCCCAGGGGCTGACCGGATGGCGGCCTGCGGTCTTGTTCTTGCCCTCGCCGCCGCCGTGCGGGTGGTCGACGGGGTTCATGACGGTGCCGCGCACGGTCGGGCGCACGCCCATCCAGCGCTTGCGGCCGGCCTTGCCGATATGGATGTTGGCGTGCTCGGCGTTGCCGACCTCGCCCACGGTGGCGCGGCAGTCCAGCAGCACGCGGCGCATCTCCGAAGACGGCATGCGCAAGATGGCGTAGCCGCCCTCCTTGCCCATGAGCTGGATGGAGGTGCCGGCCGAGCGGGCCATGGCCGCGCCGTGGCCGGGCTGGAACTCGACGGCGTGCACGAGCGTGCCGACGGGGATGTTTGCCAATGGCAGCGCGTTGCCGGGCTTGATGTCGGCGCCGGCGCCGCTTTCCACGACGTCGCCCACCTTCAGCCCCTTGGGGTGCAGGATGTAGGCCTTGGCGCCGTCGGCGTAGTGCAGAAGCGCGATGCGCGCCGAGCGGTTCGGGTCGTACTCGATCGTCGCGACCTTGGCGGGGATCCCGTCCTTGACGCGCTTGAAGTCGATCTTGCGGTACTGGCGCTTGTGGCCACCGCCCTGGTGGCGGGTGGTGATGCGCCCGTAGCAGTTGCGGCCGGCCTTTCTCGGCAACGGCTCCAGCAGCGACTTCTCGGGCTTGTCCGTCGTGATCTCCGCGAAATCGGAGACCGTCTGGAAGCGACGGCCCGCAGAAGTGGGCTTGTATTGCTTTACTCCCATTCCAAAACTCCTTCGTGTCCGATTGCCGAAAACGCCTGCCATGGGAAGGGGAAGCGGTGCAGCTTCCCGAGCAGGTTCGACCCCGGTCCTACCACGGCTCCGGGCGTTTTTCCTTGCCACGCCCAAAACCCCTTAGATGAAACCCGCCCCGTGGCACCCGGGGCGGGGACGTGCCTTTAGTCTTGCTCTGCGAACAGCTCGATGGAATCGCCGTCGACCAAGGTGACGACCGCCTTCTTCCACGTGCGCGTGGTTCCCTTCTGGTAGCGGACGCGCTTGGGCTTGGGCTTGACGTTAGAGGTGTTCACCTTCAGCACTGTGACGCCGAAGATCTCCTCGACGGCATGGGCGATCTCGATCTTGTTGGCGGTCTTTGCCACCTCG
>CAVFDV010000036.1:0-7329 GCA_963621315.1 Oscillibacter sp. MSJ-31 | reverse complement strand
TCCATGGAGCGCTCGGAGATGACCGGGCGGATGATGATGTCGCGTGCCAGCATTACTGCAACACCCCCTCGACGTACTTGGCGGCGTTTTGGCTCATGACGAGCGCGCCGCAATCGAGCAAATCGAGCGTGTTGGACTCGCTGGCGCCGATGACGCGCACCTTCTCGATGTTGCGAAACGACAAAAAGGCGTTCACGTCGTCGTCGTCGACCACGACGGTCGT
Source organism: Oscillibacter sp. MSJ-31 (assembly GCA_963621315.1). GTDB lineage: Bacteria > Actinomycetota > Coriobacteriia > Coriobacteriales > QAMH01 > CAVAWX01. Next base: position 7,106 of record CAVFDV010000036.1, on the reverse strand, counting down.
GCGGCCGGTGACCTTCAGCTCTTTCAAGAAGGCGACGGCGTCTTTGGTGCACGGCTTGTCGAAGGAGAACTCCTTCACGACGAACAGCTCGTCGTCGGCCGCCTTGCCGGAGAGCACCGAGCGCATGGCCAGCTTGACGACCTTGCTCGGCACCTTGAAGGCATACGAGCGGGGATGCGGCCCGAAGACCACGCCGCCGTGGCGGAACTGCGCCGCGCGCGTCGTACCCTGGCGGGCGCGGCCGGTGCCCTTCTGGCGAAACGGCTTGCGGCCGCCGCCGGAGACGCCGGAGCGGGTGAGGGTGGAATGCGTGCCCTGGCGACGCGCGGCCTGCTGGCTGCGGACGACCTGGTGCATCGCGTGGGTGTTGGGCTCGATGGAAAAGACCGCATCGGCCAGCGAAAGCGAGCCGGCGGCCTTGCCCTTGGAGTCGACCATCTTGATGTCTGCCATGATCTACTCCTCCTTTACGCCATACGGATCTGGACGAGGGCGCCCTTGCCGCCGGGGACGGCGCCCTTGACCAAGATGAGGTTGTTGTCTGCGTCCACGCGCACGACGGAGAGGTTCTTCACCGTGACGCGCTCGTTGCCCATGTGGCCGGGAAGGCGCATGCCCTTCCAGACGCGGGCGGGGTAGGCGCACATGCCGACGGAGCCGGGTGCGCGGTGGAAGTGGTGGCCGTGGCCGCCCGGGCCGCCGCCGAAGCCGTGGCGCTTGATGACGCCGGCAAAGCCCTTGCCCTTGCTGATGCCGCTGACGTCGACCTTCTCGACGTCGGCGAAGGCCTCGACCGTGAGCTTGTCGCCCACCTTGTGCTCGGAGGCATCCTCGACGCGCACCTCGCGCAGATAGCGCATGGGAGCGACGCCGGCCTTGTCGAAGTGGCCTTTCATGGGCTTGTTGACGTGCTTTTCCTTGATGTCGCCAAAGCCGATCTGGACGGCCTCGTAGCCGTCGGTGGCCTTGGTCTTTACCTGCGAGACCACGCAGGGGCCTGCCTGGATGACCGTGACGGGGACGATCTCGTCGTCTTGCCCCCATACTTGGGTCATTCCCAGCTTGCGGCCGAGAATCGTGCTGACCATTCCTTGCCTTACTCTTCAGGCGATCTTGCAGCCAAGCCCCACCGTGCAAGGCCTTCGTGCAGCGGATCGCAGCTTCATCGCTCCTCCCCTTGCCCGCATGGCACGCGGCGCCGGGAGGCCGACCTTTCCAAGCGCCGCAGCACCTTCGTTTTGGCGCACGACGCACTGCACCCGTTTGGGCACAGCCCGTCCACTATAGGGCAAGGAAAGGCCGGATGCCAGAAGAATTTTCAATTCCACGCCCCCGGGTGTATCCATGCGGGTGAAAAGCAAGGCGCCGCGCACGGGCCTTCATGTGCACGGCGCCTGTCCTTGCGGGGGAAACGGCCCGCCCCTGGCGAAAAGACCTGCTGTTGAAAAGGCCTGCTGCCGAAAGGGCCTACTCCCCGTCCGTCGCCTTGCGCTGGCGCGCCCACACGCGGTTGGCCAGCCCGTAGATGTCGATGAAGCCCTTGGCCGAGTCGCGGTTGAAGGTGTCGCCGGAGTCGTAGGTGGCGAGGTTGTAGTCGTAGAGCGAGTGCTCGCTTCTGCGCCCGACCACCACGCACGAGCCCTTGAAGAAGCGCAGGCGCACGTCGCCGGTGAGGACCTTTTGCGTCGTCGCGCAAAAGCCGTCGAGGGCCTCTTTGAGCGGCGAGTACCACATGCCGTTGTAGACGAGGTCTGCCCATTTCTCCTCGACGATGGGCTTGAAGTGCAAGACCTCGCGCTCCAGGCACAAGTCTTCGAGCGCCTTGTGCGCCGTGATGATGGACAGCGCGCCCGGCACCTCGTAGCACTCGCGCGACTTCAGGCCGACGAGGCGGTTTTCCACCATGTCGATGCGCCCGTAGCCGTTGCGTCCGGCGATCTCGTTCATCTTCAAGATGATCTCGTGGAAGCTCATCTTCTGCCCGTCGAGCGCGCAGGGCACGCCATGCTCGAAGCCTATGACCACCACGTCGCCGCCGTCGGGCGCCTCGTAGCCGGAGCGCGTGAGGGTGTAGACGTCTTCGGGCGGCTCGGCCCAGGGGTCTTCCAGCACGCCGCACTCGATGGCACGCCCCCACAGGTTGTCGTCGATGGAATACGGCGAGTCCTTGGTCGTGGGCACCGGCACGTCGTGCGCGCGCGCCCACTCCATCTCGTCGTTTCTGGTGTGCAGGTCCCACTCGCGCACGGGCGCGATGATCTCGAGGTCGGGGTCGAGCGCCTGCACGGCCAGCTCGAAGCGCACCTGGTCGTTGCCCTTGCCCGTGCAGCCGTGCGCCACGTATTTCGCGCCGTGCTCGTGGGCGATGTCCACGAGGTTTTTCGCGATGACCGGCCGCGACAGGCAGCTGACCATGGGGTACTTGCCCTCGTACATGCAATTGGCCGCGAGCGCCTTTGCCAGAAAGTCGTTCACGTACTCCTCGCGCATGTCGATGGCCAGCGACTCGATGGCGCCCACCTTCAGCGCTTTCTCGCGCACGAACTCGAGGTCCTGGCGCTCCTGGCCCACGTCGCCCACCATCGCGACGACGTCGAGGCCTTTCTCCTCCATGAGCCACTTGATGCACACGGAGGTGTCCAGGCCTCCCGAATACGCCAATACGACCTTGTCTTTTGCCATTGTCCTGCCTTCCTCGCTTTCCTTTGCTCAGTCCTTGCGCGCCGAGATCTCCGCCTCGACGCGCGTTCCGCTTTCCTCAGACGCCGCGGCGACGAATATGGTGTCGTCGCCGGCGATGGTCCCCAGTACGCCGTCGAGGCCCGCCGCGTCGATGGCGGCGGCGACGCTCATGGCCGCGCCCGGCTCCGTCTTCACCACCACCTGGCTGCCCGCGCGGGCCACGCCGTGCACGAGGGTGCGCACCATCTGCGAGAGGCGCAAGTCCTCGGGCAGCGCGTAGGCGCCGCCCTCCTTGCGCAGGTCCATCTCGGCGATGTCGCGCGAGACGGTGGCCTGCGTGACCTCGAAGCCGCGTTCGGCCAGCGCGTCGGCGAGCGCGTTTTGCGTGGCGACCGGCGATGCGCGCACTATCTCGCGTATGGCCTCGTGCCTGTCGCCCCTCACGCCCATGCGCGCATCCTCACGCGACGCCCAACACGCACGAGAGCAGCGCCTTTTGGGCATGCAGGCGGTTTTCGGCCTCGTCGAAGACCACCGAGGCGTCGCCGTCTATGACCTCGTCGTCCACCTCCTCGCCGCGGTGCGCGGGCAGGCAGTGCATGAAGATGGCGTCCGGCGCGGCGCGCCTCATGGCCGCCCGGTCCACCTGGAAGCCCTCGAAATCGGCCAGGCGCCGGTCGTGCTCGTCTTCGTCGCCCATGGACGTCCACGTGTCCGTGACCACCACGTCGGCGCCGTCGAGCGCGGACAAATCGTCGAAGAAGCGCAACGAGCCGCCCGTCTTGCGGCAGCGGGCCGCGCTTTGCGCCGCGACGCGCTCGTCCCACCAATAGCCCTTGGGGCAGCCGATGGCCACGTCCATCTTCGCGAGCGGCGCAAGCTCCATGTAGGTGTTGGCCATGTTGTTGCCGTCGCCCACGTAGGCCAGCTTCAAGCCCTCCAGGCGCCCCTTGTGCTCGAGTATGGTCAGCGCGTCGGCCAGACCCTGGCAGGGGTGGAAGTCGTCGGTCAGGGCGTTGATCACGGGGATGTCGGCCCAATGCGCGACCTCGGCGACCTTCGACTGCTTGAAGGTGCGCAAGACGATGGTGTCCACGAAGCGCTCCAAGACCAGCGTGGTGTCGTGCACCGTCTCGCCGCGCGAGAACGCCGAGCGCTCGTCGCTCATCACGATGGGCTGCGCCCCCAGGCGCGCCACCCCCACCTCGAAGCTCGTGCGCGTGCGCAAGCTGGGCTTTTCCATGATGATGGCGACGGCCTTGCCCGCACACGTGCTCTCGCGGGCGCCGGCCTTCCAGGCGCGTTTCTGGCTTGCCGCCGTCTCGATGACAAACGAGAACTCCTCGCTCGTCAAATCGGCTAGGCGCAAGAGGTCGCGTCCCGCCAGGGTGTTCTCGCTCATCTGCATGCCTCCTCGTAGCATTCGGGAAGTTTTTCCACCAGCTCGTCGACGTGCGCGCGCTCGGCGACAAGCGGCGGCAAGAAGCGTAGCACGTCGTCTGCGGGGGCATTGAAGACAAGGCCGCGGGACAGCCCGGCGCGCACGAGGGCATGGGCGCACGGCGCGTCGATGCTTGCCCCCACCATGAGGCCGGCGCCGCGCACCTGCGTGACGAAGGGCAGCGCGGCCAGACGCTCGGAGAGGTAGGCGCCCACATCCGCCGCATGCGCGCAAAAGCCGGGCTCGCACATGATCTGCGTCGTGGCGTCGGCGGCTGCCACGGCAAGCGCCGAGCCGCCGAAGGTCGAGCCGTGCATGCCGGGCTGCAAGAGCGCGGCTGCCTCGCCCGTTGCGCTGAAAGCCCCCATGGGCACGCCGTTGGCGATGCCCTTTGCCATGGTCACCACGTCGGGGACGACGCCGAAGCGCTGGAAGCAAAAGGGCGCGCCCGTGCGGCACAAGCCCGTCTGCACCTCGTCGAAGATGAGGAGCATGCCGCGCTCGGCAGTGAGGCGGCGCGCAGCCTGCACATACTCGCGCGTGCACGGCCACACCCCCGACTCGCCTTGTATAGGCTCGAGCAAAAGCGCGGCGGGGCGCGTGCCGTCTGCCTCGGCGTCGAGCGCGGCGGCCAGCGCGTCGACGTCGTTTAAGGGCACATGCGAGAATCCGGGCGGCAGGGGCGCGAAGGGGTCCTGGAAGCGGTCTTGCGCCGTGGCGGCAAGCGTCGCGAGCGTGCGCCCGTGAAAGGAGCGCTTCGCCGTGACGATGCCCCATGCACCGTCCAGGCGCTCGGCCCCCCAGCGGCGCGCGAGCTTGACGGCGCCCTCGTTGGCCTCGGCGCCGGAGTTCGCGAAGAAGGTCTTCCACGTAAAGGGCGCGCCCGCCTTGCCGGCCGCGCCGTTTTCACCTGCGCCGCCCTCGGGCGCGCCGCCCGCCGCGCCCGAGAGCATCTCGGAAAGGCGCGCGGCCAGCTGCCCGCGTTTTTCAATATAGAAGTAGTTGCTCACGTGCACGAGCTTTTCGGCCTGATCCACGATGGCCTGCGTCACGCGCGGGTTGCAATGCCCCACGGACACGACCGCGATGCCGGCGAGGAAATCGAGGTACTCCTTGCCCGCATCGTCGAAGAGCCGCATCATCTCGCCGCGCGTGAACTGCACGTCCTCGCGCGCGTACGCGTGCATGAGATAGCGCGACTCCAGCTCCTTTTGCGTCTCGAGGCTCATGGGCGCTCCTTCCTGCCGATGGTCTGGATGGACGAGTCGAGCTTGCTCGCGAAATTGCTGACAGGCGAGGCGACAAACGCCGGGTCCACCGGGTCGTCGTCGCCTCGGCGTATGAGCGTGCCCACGCCGGAGTCGGTGAAGATCTCGAGCACGAGCGCATGCGGCGTCGTCCCGTTGATGATATGCGCCTTTTCCACGCCGGCCGAAAGCGCCGTGACGCAGGCGTTTATCTTGGGAATCATGCCGCTCGACATGCCCTCGCCGCCGGCCAGCTCCACGGCCTCGGAGAGGGCCATGCGCAGCACGAGCGTCGATTTGTCGGAGAAATCGGTGTAGAGGCCGTCCACGTCGGTGATGAAGACGATCTTTTGCGCACCGAGCGCCGCGGCCAGCTCGCCTGCGGCCGTGTCGGCGTTGATGTTGTAGTCGCCGTCGGCGCCGTAGCCCACCGTCGCGATGACGGGGATGTAGTCGGCGGCGAGCAGGTCTTCGACCACGCGCGTGTCCACCGCGTCGACCTTTCCCACCCGGCCAAGCCGCGCGGCGTCGAGCGGGCTTGCCTGTATGACCTTCGCGTCGGCGCCGTTTAGGCCGACCGCGATGGAGCCGTGCTTGTTCACGGCAGAGACCAGCTCCTGGTTCACCTGCCCCACGAGCGTCATCTTCACCACCCGCATCGTCTCCTCGTCGGTGACGCGCTGGCCGTCCTCGAAGCGGGTGGGCACGTCGAGGCGCTCGAGCATCTTGTTGATGGCAGGGCCGCCGCCGTGCACGATGATGGGGTAAGCGCCCATGAGCTTGAGCAAGATGATGTCGTCGACCACCGCGTCGCGCAACGGCCCGGATTGCATGGCCGCGCCGCCGTACTTGATCACGACGCGCTTGCCCGTGATGTCCTCGATCCAGGGCAGGGCCTCGATCAGGATATGCGCGCGCTGCATGCGCTCCTGCACGGATTTCTCCGTCTGCTCGCGAAACCTCATCTGCCCCTCCTAGCTCCTGTAATCGGCGTTGATGTGGATGTAGTCGTGCGTGAGGTCGCACGTCCACATGCGCGCGCGCCCGCCGCCTTCGTGCAAGTCCACGTCGATGGCTATCTCGTCGCGCTCGAAGCGTTTGCCGGCCTCCTCCTCGGAAAACGGCTGCGCAAGGCCTGCGCGGCACACGGGCAGGCCCATGATGTCGATGTCGCATCTTTCCTGGGAAAAGACGGCGCCCGACTTGCCCGCGGCGGCGGCGATGCGCCCCCAGTTGCAATCGCGCCCGGCGATGGCGGTCTTCACGAGCGGGGAGTTCGCGATGGCGCGGGCGGCCAGCTCGGCGTCCGCGTCGTCGCGCGCGCCTTGCACGGACACGGTGACGAGCTTGGTGGCGCCCTCGCCGTCTGCCGCTATCTGGCGCGCGAGGTCCTCGCACACGGCCCGAAGCGCCGCGCAGAAGGTGGCGAGATGCCCGCTTTCGACGTCGAGGGGCGCGACGGGGGCCGCGCCGCTTGCCAACAGAAAGACGCTGTCGTTTGTCGAGGTGTCGGAATCGACGGTGACCTTGTTGAAGGAGGCGTCGGCCGCCTGCTTGAGCGCGCGGCGCGCGTCCGGGGCCGAAAGGGCGACGTCGGTCGTGAGCACGGCAAGCATCGTGGCCATGTCCGGCGAGATCATGCCCGAGCCCTTGCACATGCCGCCGACGGTGCACGCCTGCCCGTCCAGCTCGAAGGAGACGGCGCATTCCTTGGGGTGCGTGTCGGTGGTCATGAT
>CAVFDV010000035.1:0-14736 GCA_963621315.1 Oscillibacter sp. MSJ-31 | reverse complement strand
ACCTCGAGGTGGGCAAGGACCAAAGCGTGTCCTGGACCGTCGCGGTGGACGCCGACGCGCCCACGAACTCCTACATCGTGAACACCGCCCGCTACGAGAAGGCCACCGCCGACCCCGGCGCCCCCGGCGCGCTCGCGGGCGACCCCGCGCGCAGCACGAACACGACGCGCCACACCACCACGGAGGGCTACAAGACCCCCGTCAACCTCTACGTGCAAAAGACCGCCGACCCTAGCGCCGGCTCGACCGTCCTGAAAGGCCAGGACCTCACCTACATACTCACCGTCTCCAACGAGGGCGGCACGGCCACCGAGACGGCCGGCGTGGCCGACTACCTGCCGGCCGGCACGACATTCGTCTGGGCCGACAACGGCGGCGCCTTCGACGAGGAGACGGGGCGCATCTCCTGGTCCGGCCTGGCCGTGGGCGCGCACGAGAAGAAGGTGCTCTCGTTCATGGTGACGGTGAACGCCAAGGCCACGGGCAAGGTGCGCAACACGGCGCTCTTCGAGGACGGCTGGACGACGGAGCGCGAGCACGACCCCGTCAGCTTCAGCAACACCGTGGTCTTTCCCGTGGACGAGGCTCCGGCGCCCGTGCAAGGCGGCGAGGTCACCGTGCGCATGACCGCCGACCCCAAAGACGGCACCTGCGCGGCGCCCGGCACCACCATCACCTACACCCTGACCGCAGTGAACACGGGCGACGAGGCCGTGCCCTACCTGCGCATACGCGACTACGTGCCGAGGCGCACCACCTTTGCGGGCGTGGCCGACGGCGGCAAGTGGGTCGAAGACGAGGGCTACGTCGAGTGGATCGTGAAGGCGCTGGCCGTGGGCGAGAAGAACGCGCAGAGCGTGTCGTGGAGCGTGAAGGTCGACTCCGACGCGCCGGCCAACTCCTTTATCGTGAACACCGCCCGCTACGAGACCTCCACCGCCGACCCGGGCACGCCCGGCACCATCGCGGCCGACCCCTCGACGGGCACGAACACGACGCGCCACACCACCACGGAGGGCTACAAGACGCCGGCCAACATCTACGCGAGCAAGACCTCGTCGCCGGTGCCCGGCTCGACCGTGCTGAAAGGCCAGGAGATCGCCTACACCGTGAAGGTGGAGAACACCGGCGGCACGGACACCTCGGCGGTCGTCGTCGCAGACGACGTGCCGGCCGGCACCGAGTTCGTCTGGGCAGGCGACGGCGGCGCCTTCGACGAGGAGAGCGGCCGCATCACGTGGACGGGCCTGTCCGTGGGCGCGCAATCCGAACGCGAGCTGAGCTTCACCGTGAAGGTGGCCGCAGGCGCCACGGGCAAAGTGCGCAACACCGCCCTCTACGAGGACGGCCCTGAGGAGGGCGCCACGCCGGCCTCCTCGACCAACATCGTGGTCAACCCCATCGAGCCCGACCCCGGCCCGGTGCAGGGCGGCGAGGTGACGGTGCGCCTGACGGCAGACCCCAGGGACGGCTCCTGGGCTGCGGCCGGCACCGACATCACCTACACCCTGACTGCCGTGAACACCGGCAAGGAGACGGCGCCGTACGTGCGGGTGCGCCAGTACCTGCCCGCCCGCATGCTCTACAAGAGCCTCGAGGCGCCCAAGGGCACGGGCGCGTGGCTGCCCGACAGGGGCTATGCCGAGTGGGTGATCGAGGACCTGCAGGTGGGCGAGGACAAGGCGCAGAGCGTCTCGTGGACCGTCACGGTGAAATCCGACACGCCGGACAACACCTTCCTGCCCGCCAAGGGCCTCTACGAGGTGCAGCAAAGCGACCCGGGCGTGCCGGGCACCCTCGACGTCGACCCCAAGTACAGCACGAACACGACGCGCCACACCACGAGCGAGGACTACGCGACGCCCGTGAACATCAACGCGAAGAAGACCTCCAACCCGCTGCCTGGCGTGCAGGTGGGCAAAGGCGACGAGATCGAGTACACGATCGAGTTCACCAACAACGGTGGCACCGCGACCGACATCGCGGGCGGCACCGACTACATCCCGGCCGGCACGACCTACGTGGCCGCCTCGTGCGAGAACAACAACGGGCGCTACAACGCCGTGCTGAACTGTGTCGAGTGGCATGACATCCACCTGGACGCGCTCGGCGGCAAGGCCAGCGTCACGTTCAAGGTCACGGTCGATGGCGACACGGTGGGCGACGTGCGCAACGAGATGATCTTCGAGGACGGCTGGGACCAGGGCGACCCCGACTCCGACAACGTCACCAACACGGTCGTGAACCCGGTGAAAGACGCGCCCCAGAACAAGACGGGCTACGCGCTGACGGTCTACGAGTCCTCCGACCCGGCGTCGGGCGGCTTCGTGGAGCGCGGTGGCACCATCACCTACACCCTGACGGCGGTAAACACCGGCCGCGACAACGTGCCCTTCGTGCGCATCCGCGACTACGTGCCGCAGGGCACCGCCTACGCGAGCGCCGAGGACGGCGGCTACTACAACGTGGACAAGAAGTTCGTCGAGTGGGTCGTGGGCGACGTGGCCCCCAACAGCTCCAAGTCGGTGTCCTACACCGTCACGGTGGACGCGGAGTGCCAGACCTACATCGAGAACACCGCCTTCTACGACACCTTCACCGAAAACCCGGGCACGGCGGGGGCGACGGGCGCCGACCCGGCCAAGGAGACCAACCGCATCGAGCTGTCCTGCGACGAGGCGCACACGGTGCCCGCCATACTCGACGTGGAGAAGTCGAGCACGCGTGCACCCGGCACCCAGGTCGTGGCAGGCGACGAGATCGAGTACACCCTCGTCTTTAAAAACAACGGCGGCGTCGAGACGACCACGGCGGGGCTGCGCGACGTCGTGCCCTCGAACACGAAGTACGTGAAGGACTCGGCAAGCGACGACGGCTTCTACGACAAGGGGCGCGATTGCGTCGAGTGGAAGGACGTGACCGTGCCCGCGCAGTCCACCAAGACGGTGAGCTTCAGGGTGAAGGTGCGCGCGGACGCGACCGACGTCGTCTCCAACCAGGCGCTTTTCGCCAACGACTGGAAGGGCGGCGCCAACCCCGGCAGCTTCTCCAACGTGGTCGAGCACCCGCTGGGCAAAGGGCCGGACCCCGTGACGGGCTACAAGGCCACGGTGAAGGCGAGCGCCGAGCCGGCCTCCGGCAGCTATGTCGAGGCAGGCGAGACCATCACCTACAGCTTCGAGGCGAAAAACACCGGCGTGAGCGACGTCGCCTTCGTGCGCATCCGCGACTACATCCCGTCCGGCACGAGCTTCGTGTCCGTGGGCGACGAGGGCTACTTCAACGTCGAGGAGAACTGGGTCGAGTGGGTCGTGAGCGGCCTGGCGCCGGGCGCCTCCGAGACCGTCTACTACACGGTCGAGGTGGACGAGGGCGCGGCGACCTACGTGGACGACTGCGCGCTCTACGAGCAAAGCGACGAGGACCCGGGCAATGCCGGCGCGACGGGCACTCACCCGACGCGCAAGGCCAACCCGCTCAAGCACACGACCGACGAGACGCAGCCCGTGCCGGCGCTGCTCGACATGGACGCCGGCGCCGACCCCGAGCCGGGCAGCTCCGTGGAGGCGGGCGGCACCGTCACCTACTCGCTCACGCTGCGCAACAACGGCGGCACCGACACCGACGCGGGCGGCATCCGCGACTACATCCCGGACGGCACGACCTACGTGAAGGGGTCGGCCACCGACGGCGGCAACTACGACGGGACGAAGGGCTGCATCGACTGGTCGAGCCTCGTCGTGCCCGCGCAATCGTCGAAGTCGGTCAGCTTCGAGGTGGCGGTGGACATCGACACGGTGGACGTCTTGCAAAACCAGGGCATGTTCGCCGACGGTTTCACGGGCGGGTCGAACCCGCGCAACAAGTCGAACATGGTCGAGCTGTCGGTGGATCCGGCGGCGGCGGACTTGCTGTTGAAGATGGAAAGCGACCCGGCGGACGGCGGCAGCGTCGAGCCGGGCGACGTGGTGACCTACACCATGACGCTGACGAACAGCGGCGGCGTGGCGGCCGAGGGCGTCGGCATCCGCGACTACATCCCCGAGGGCGCGACCTTCGTGGAGGGCTCGGCGGACCTGTGCGGCGGCGTCTACAACGACTCGCGGCGCGCCGTCGAGTTCAAGGACGTGGACCTGGACGCGGGCGCGCAGACGCAATTCACCTTCAAGGTGAAGGTGGACGACGAGCTGCATGTGCTCGAGATCTCCAACTCCGCGCTCTACGAGGAGAACTGGGACGGCAAGGCCGACCCCGAGAACACGTCGAACCGCGTGAAGCTGAAGACGCCCGTCGAGGAGGCTGCGGCAGACGCGGCAGGCGACGGGTCGTCGGACGGCGACGGCAGCGCGAACAGCGGCTCGGCCTACGGCGACAGCTCCAGCGCGAAGACCGGCCAGGCGGCGCTCATCGCGGGGCTGCTCGCGCTCATGGCGGTGCTGCTCATGGCATTTGGCGTGGTGAAGGTGCGCCGCGACCACGCGGCCGGCGTGGCCGGCGCGGGACGTGCGGTGCGCGACGCCGTGCACCCGCTGCGGCGCAAGTAGCGGCGCGGGCGGCGGGGCGCACGCGGTGCGTCGCCCCAGAGGGCAAGGGCAAGGCGCCCCTCCACACGGTGGAGGGGCGCCTTTTTGCGCGCGTCACGGGCGGGCAATCGTGCGCCTGCGCCGGGGCGGGCCGCCGGCGCCGCGTGACGCGCGGGTAACGGATGGAGCCGACTCATTCAGAAAACTTGACATGATGCGACTTAGATTTTATTGTAGTGCACGTACAAGAGCATCTACTCATGTCATAGAAAGGACTGATCACCATGTCAAAGATCATAGGCATCGACTTGGGCACCACCAACTCGGCCATGGCCGTGCTCGAAGGCGGCGAGCCCACCATCATCGTGAACGCCGAGGGCGACCGCACCACGCCGTCCGTCGTCGGCTTCCGCAAGGACGGCGAGCGCGTCGTGGGCAAGGCGGCCAAAAACCAGGCCGTCACGAACCCCGAGAACACCGTCGCGTCCATCAAGCGCTTCATCGGACGCAACTACGACGAGACCGCCTCCGAGCGCAAGACCGTGGCCTACAAGGTGGTCAAGGGCAAGGACGGCCGCAACATGGTCGACATCGACGGCCACGAGTACACCCCCGAGGAGATCTCGGCCATGGTGCTGCAGAAGCTGAAGGCCGACGCCGAGAAGTACCTGGGCGAGACGGTCTCCGAGGCGGTCATCACCGTGCCGGCCTACTTCAACGACGCGCAGCGCCAGGCCACCAAGGACGCGGGCAAGATCGCCGGCCTCGAGGTCAAGCGCATCATCAACGAGCCGACGGCCGCGGCGCTGGCCTACGGGCTGGACAAGAAGGCCCAAGACGAGAAGATCCTCGTCTTCGACTTGGGCGGCGGCACCTTCGACGTGTCGGTCCTCGAGCTGGGCGACGGCGTCTTCGAGGTGCTGTCCACGGCAGGCGACAACCACCTGGGCGGCGACGACTGGGACCAGCGCGTCATCGACTGGCTGGCCGACAAGTTCAAGGCCGACCAGGGCGTGGACCTGCGCACCGATAAAATGGCCCTGCAGCGCCTGAAGGAGGCGGCGGAGAAGGCCAAGATGGAGCTGTCCAACACGCAGCAGGCCAACATCAACCTGCCCTTCATCACGGCAGTTGACGGCAACCCGGTCCACCTGGACTACACGCTGTCGCGCGCCGAGTTCGAGAAGATCACGGCCGATCTGCTCGACCGCTGCAAGACGCCGGTGGACAAGGCCATGAAAGACGCCGGGCTGTCGAGCGGCGACATCGACGAGGTCATCCTCGTGGGCGGCTCCACGCGCATGCCGGCGGTGCAGGCTGAGGTGAAGAAGCTCACGGGTAAAGACCCCAACATGGGCGTGAACCCCGACGAGGTCGTGGCCGTGGGCGCGGCCATCCAGGGCGGCGTGCTGGGCGGCGACGTCGAGGGCATCCTGCTGCTCGACGTGACCCCGCTGTCGCTGGGCGTCGAGACCATGGGCGGCGTTATGACGAAGATGATCGACCGCAACACGACCATCCCGACGCGCAAGACCGAGGTGTACTCGACGGCGGCCGACGGCCAGACCAGCGTCGAGATCCACGTGCTGCAAGGCGAGCGCGAGATGGCCCGCGACAACAAGACCCTGGGCCGCTTCCAGCTCGCGGGCATCCCGTCGGCGCCGCGCGGCGTGCCGCAGATCGAGGTCACCTTCGACATCGACGCCAACGGCATCGTGAACGTCTCGGCCAAAGACCTCGGCACGGGCAAGGAGCAGAAGATCACCATCTCCGGCTCCACGGCCCTCTCCGACGACGAGGTCGAGCGCATGGTGGCCGACGCCAAGGAGCACGAGAGCGAGGACGCCGAGCGCAAGGCCGCCATCGAGGCGCGCAACCAGGCCGATTCGCTGGTCTACGCCACGGAAAAGTCGATCTCCGACTTGGGCGACAAGGTGCCGGCGGACACGAAGTCCGACGTGGAGGCCAAGGTCGCGGCCCTGAAAGACGTGCTGGCCAACGAGGACGCGCCCATCGACGACATCAAGGCCAAGACCGAGGAGCTGCAGCAGGCAAGCTACAAGCTGGCCGAGATCGCCTACGGCGACGCGAACGCGGCGGCTGGCGCCGCGGCCGGCAACCAGGCGTCGGGCAGCTACGACACGAGCGGCGCTGCGGGCGCGGCAGGCGACGACGCCGAAGTGGTCGACGCCGACTACGAGGTCGTGGACGACGACGAGGGCGATAAATAATGAAGGCGGCCAGAGACGAGGAGCAGAAGGCGGGCGCGGCGCAGGCCGGGCCTGCCGCGCCCGGGACAAGCGCGGATGCGGCGGCTGAGGCCGGGACAAGCGCGCAGGCTGTAGAGGCCGAGGTCATCGACTTCGACGAGGCGCGCGCGAAGGCCGGCGAGCAGGCCGGCGAGACGGCTGGTGCCGATGCCGACGCCGCTGCGCACGCGGCGGACGGCGAGGCGGGCGGCGCCGACGGCGGCTCTGCCGATGCTGCCGACGCTGCCGGCGCCGCCGCCCCGGGCGACGAGCTGTTGCGCGCCGCGCAGGAAAAGGCCGCCGCGCTGCAAGACCGCTACGCGCGCCTGCAGGCCGAGTGGGACAACTTTCGCAAGCGCACGAACGCGGAGCGCGACGCAGAGCGCGTCCGTGCGGCGGAAAGCCTCGTGAAAGACCTGCTGCCCGTGCTCGACGATCTGGAGCGCGCCTTGAGGCACGCGCGTGAAAGCGGCGAGGGCGGCACCCTGGCCGACGGCGTCGAGGCCGTGCAGACGAAGTTCCTGCAGATCTTGGGCAAGCACCAAGTCTCGCAGGTCGAGGCGCACGAGCAGCCCTTCGACGCGACGCGCCACCAGGCGGTGGGCACGACCGAGGATGCGAGCGTGCCCGAGGAGACGGTCGTGCAGGTCTACCAGCAGGGCTACCAGATGGGCGACAAGATCATCCGCCCGGCCATGGTGGTCACGAGCACGGGCGGGCCGGCACGCGGCGCAGACGAGGCGGGCGGCGCGGACGCGGCGCCTGCAGACGACGGCGGACACGCGGGCTGACGGCGAGGGCAGGCAGGCCGAAACAGACGGTAGGGACACGACGGGACGCGCTCTTGAAAGGCGCGTTTCGTTTTTACGAGCACGGCGGCGCACGCAACGGCGGCAAGCCGCACGCGCCGCGACGATGAAGACGAGCACAGAAGGTAGGTGAGCGCTATGGCACAGAAGAGAAGCTACTACGACGTCCTCGGTGTGAAGAAAGGCGCTTCCGCCGACGAGATAAAGAAGGCGTTTCGCAAGCAGGCGCAAAAGCTGCACCCGGACGCCGGCGGCGACGAGGAGAAGTTCAAGGAGGTGAACGAGGCCTACGAGGTCTTGAGCGATGCGAAGAAGCGCGCCCAATACGACCGCTTCGGCGCCGTGGGCGATTTCTCGTGCGGGTCTGGCGGCGGCTGCGGCGGCGGGCAGGGGCGCGGCAGGCGCACCTACACCTACCGCAGCGACGGCTCCGGCTTCGGCGGCGGCGGTTTTTCCGACTTCGACTTCGGCGATATCTTCGACAACATACGCAGCGGCGACGGCGCGTTCGGGTCGAACTGGGACTTCAACATCAACCGCGCGCGCAAAGGCCAGGACCTGCAGGTCGACCTCGACCTCTCGTTTGCCGAGGCGTTTTCCGGCACGACGAAAAAGGTCACGATCCGCATCCCGTCCAACGGCCAGGAGCAGTCCGTCAACGTGAAGGTGCCGGCCGGCGCGGTGGAAGGCGGCAAGCTGCGCTACCACGAGAAGGGCGAGTACGGCAAAAACGGCGGCAAGCGCGGCGACCTGGTCGTCGTCACGCACATCGCCGCGCACCCGTTTTACGAGCGCGCGAAAGCCGACGTGGTCTTGCAGCTGCCCGTGAGCTTCGACGAGGCGGCGCTCGGCGCGACGGTCGTGGTGCCCGCGCCCGACGGCACGAAGGTGAAATTGCGCGTGCCGGCCGGCAGCCAAGACGGCGCGACGCTGCGGGTCCGCGGCAAGGGCGCCCCGAAGCTGAAGGGCTCGGGCAGCGGCGACTTGAAGGTGCGCCTGTGCGTGCGCGTGCCGAAGAACCTGAACGCCGAGCAGAAAAAGGCGCTCCAGGCGTTTGCGGCGGCGGGCGGCGGCGCGGGCGAGAAGATGCGCGCGGTCATAGACGAGGCCGTGGCGGCGGCCTGCGGCTAGGCGAGGAAAGGCGAGACGATGGCGAAAGCAGACAAGAACAAGCCGCTGTACATGATCAGCGTGGCGGCAGACCTCGCGGGCCTTCACCCGCAGACCCTGCGCATCTACGAGAGCAAGGGGCTGGTGAAGCCCAAGCGCACGGGCGGCAACACGCGCATGTACTCGCAAGCCGACGTCGAGCGCCTGGAGCTGATCAGCCAGCTGACCGACGAGGGCATCAACCTGGCCGGCGTCATCCGCATACTCGACATGCGCGAGCGCATGGACGAGTTGCGACGCGAGGCCGACGAGCTGCGCGAGCAGATGCAGCAGGCCGCCGACCAGCTGCGCGAGATGCAGGTGCGGGCGACCATCCGCAACTTGGTGAACAAGCCCAACCACGCGCGCATGCTCGGCGAGGCGGCCAGCCCCGAGGCCATCGACGAGCTGCTCGGCGGCGAAATCGACGGCGAGTAGGGGCGGGTGAAGCGGGAGACGGCCCGGTTGCCCCCGCCCGCCCCCGGCCATGCCGGGAGCGGGCGGGGGCAACCCCCTTCACCATGAAGACGAGGCGGGTCTTACGCGACGCGCGGCACCCGCGCGATGCGCCGCCCCCTTCACCATGAAACGAACGCGCGGACCTCAGGGCCCTGGCGCCGGCTGCAACCGGCACCAAGGCGGGCAGCGCGAGGACAATTGAATAACGAGAGGATGATTGACATGAGAATAGACAAACTGGCAGTGACGGCCCAGGAGGCCCTGCAAAATTCCGTGACCATAGCAGCCGACGCCGAGGCCGCGCAGATCGAGCCCGTGCACCTGCTGAAGGCGCTGCTCGACGCGCACGAGGGCAACCTCAACGCCATCGTCGAGCGTATCGGGGCGGACACGGCGGCGCTTGCCGCGGAGGTGGACCGCACCATCGAGACCGCCCCGAAGATGCGCGGCGCGCGCAACATGCCGCGCCCGGGAGACGCGCTCGAAGACGCGGTGGCCGACGCGGTGAAATGCGCCGAGAAGATGGGCGACGCGTTTGCGACGACCGAGCACCTGCTGATCGCCTTGGCAGGCGACAAGGGCGACGCGGGCAAGATCTTGTCCGTGGCAGGCGTGACCAAAAAGCGCATCGAGGCGGTCTACGAGGAGCTGCGCGGCGACACGCGTGTGACCGACCGCGAGGGCAAGACGCAGTTCGAGGCCCTGTCGCAATACGGCCAGAACCTGACCGAGGCCGCGCGCGAGGGCAAGCTCGACCCCGTGATCGGCAGAAACGACGAGATCCGCCACACCATCCAGGTCCTAAGCCGCCGCACGAAGAACAATCCCGTGCTCATAGGCGAGCCGGGCGTGGGCAAGACGGCCATCGTCGAGGGCCTGGCCCAGCGCATCGTCAACGGCGACGTGCCCTCCACCCTGCGCGACCGCGAGGTCGTGGCGCTCGACATGGGCGCGCTCGTGGCCGGCGCGAAGTACCGCGGCGAGTTCGAGGACCGCCTGAAGGCCGTGCTGCGCGAGGTGGGCGAATCCGACGGAAAGATCATCTTGTTCATCGACGAGCTGCATACGATCGTGGGCGCGGGTGCAAGCGAGGGCAGCCTGGACGCGGGCAACATGCTCAAGCCGGCGCTCGCGCGCGGCGAGCTGCACGCCATCGGCGCGACGACGCTCGACGAGTACCGCAAGTACATCGAGAAGGACTCGGCGCTCGAGCGGCGCTTCCAGCCCGTCATGGTCGACGAGCCGGGCGTCGAGGAGACCATCTCGATATTGCGCGGCATCAAGGAGAAATACGAGATCCACCACGGCGTGCGCATCCAGGACGCGGCCATCGTCGCGGCAGCCGAGCTGTCCAACCGCTACATCACGGACCGCTTTTTGCCCGACAAGGCCATCGACCTCGTGGACGAGGCCGGCAGCCGCTTGCGCATGGAGATCGACTCGATGCCCGAGGAGATCGACCTGCTCGACCGCAACCTCACCCAGATGCAGATCGAGGAGCAGGCGCTGGTGAAGGAGGAGGACGCCGCCTCCAAGGAGCGCTTGGAGGAGCTGCGCGGCCAGATCGCCGAGGCGCGCCAGGAGCTCGACCGCCAGCGCGCGCAATGGGCCAACGAGAAAGACGCCATCAACCGCGTGCAGGAGCTGAAGGCGGCCATTGACCAGGCGCATTACGACGAGGAGCGCTTCACCCGCGACGGCGATTTGTCGGCGGCCTCCGAGATCCGCTTCGCGAAGATCCCGGGCCTGCAGGCCGAGCTGGAGGAGGCCACGCGCGCCGTCGAGGACAGGCAGACGGGCGAGGACGGGCTGCTGAAGGAGGAGGTCACCGCCGAAGACATCGCCGACGTGGTCAGCAGCTGGACCGGCGTGCCCGTCTCGAAGATGATGGAAGGCGAGATGGCCAAGCTCGCGGGGTTGGAAGACCGCCTGCACGAGCGCATCATCGGCCAAGACGAGGCGGTGTCTGCCGTGGCGGCCGCCGTGCGCCGCAGCCGCGCGGGGCTGTCCGACCCGAACCAGCCCATCGGCAGCTTCCTTTTCCTAGGCCCTACGGGCGTGGGCAAGACGGAGCTGACCAAGCGCCTGGCCGAGCTGCTCTTCGACAGCGACAAGGCCGTCGTGCGCATCGACATGTCCGAGTACATGGAGAAGTTCTCCGTGCAGCGCCTGATCGGCGCGCCCCCGGGATACGTGGGCTACGAGGAGGGCGGCCAGCTGACCGAGGCCGTGCGGCGCAGGCCCTACAGCGTCGTCTTGCTCGACGAGATCGAGAAAGCGCACCCGGATGTCTTCAACGTGCTGCTGCAGGTGCTCGATGACGGGCGGTTGACCGACGGGCAGGGGCGCGTCGTCAGCTTCAAGAACACGATCATCGTCATGACGAGCAACGTGGGCAGCCAGGCCATCCAGGCGGCCGAGGAGCAGGGGGCGGATGAAAAGGCGCGCAAGGCGCAGATCGAGCAGGCGCTGCGGGCGACGTTTCGGCCCGAGTTCTTGAACCGCATCGACGAGATCATCGAGTTTGCGAGCCTCGACATCGGCGACTTGGAGCAGATCGTGGACCTGCAGCTGGCCGACGTGGCCGAGCGCCTGGCGGCACGGCGCATCAAGCTGGAGGTCACGCCGGCGGCGCGCGAGCGGCTGGCCATGGACGGCTACGACCCGGTGTTCGGCGCCAGGCCGCTGAAGCGCCTCGTGCAGCACCAGGTGGCCGACCGCGCGGCCAACGAGATCGTGGCCGGGCATGTGCGCGAGGGCGACACGCTCGTCATCGACTTGGACGAGAGCGGCGCGGGCGGCCCTATGGGCGGCGGCGCGGGCGACGGCGCCTACACGACGACTGTCCAGGCGCCCGTGGGGGCATAACGCCCGGGGCGCCGCGCGCGCGGGGCGCGGCGCCCCGTTTTACCCATACGAAAGCGCCTCCCGGCTAGCGGGCGTGCCACAGCTGCCTGTTTGCCATCGCGTACAGCGGGATGTTTCGCATCCAGCCCTGCTCGCGGTAGCCGGACATGCTAAACCTCAAGGCCTCGATGTCCTTGTTTTAGCCAGTTTTGGCTAAAACAAGGCCGAAAAAAAGCCAAAGTTGGCGATTTTCAGGACATGTAACCCAACCCCGCCCTCATGCGTGTAGAGTCGCCCCGCGCAGAACCGCCGCATGCGGAACCGCCCCCACATGAGATTGCCCCGCGCGCTTCCGGGGCGCCGCACAGGCACACGGGCGCGCGGGCGGCTTATACTTACGCGCATCATGTTGCCGCGTTTTCACCTAACAGACATCCTCACGCTCGCCCACTACGTGGGCGCGCTCCTCGTCTTGGCCGGCGCCCTCATGTTCATCCCGCTGACCGCAGGCCTTGTATGCGGCGAGTACGCGCAGGCGGTGAACTTCCTCGCCGGCGCCGGGCTTTCGCTGCTTGTGGGCTCGTTGCTGCGCATGTTGCCCTCGAGCGGCCTCGACAGGCGCCGCGCCCTGCTCCTCACGGGCATCTCCTGGGTCTTCGTCGCGCTCGTGGCCGCGCTGCCCATGTACCTCTCGGGCGACTTCGCCTCGTTTCTCGACGCGCTCTTCGACGCCGTCTCCTCCATCACCACGACGGGCGCGACCCTGGCCGCCGACGTCGACGCGCTCTCGCATGCGCAAGTCGTCTGGCGCGCGTGCCTTGCGCTGGTCGGCGCCCAGGCCATCGTGATCGTGACCCTCTTCTTCGGGCTGGGCTTTGCCGACGACGACGAGGGCGGCGCGCTCGGCCGGCGCGGCGTGCGCAACGCGACCCGCTCGAACCTGCGCTCGCTTTCGCGCGACGTCGCCGGGGTGTCGCTTGCCATGCTCCTCGTCGGCGGCGCGGCCGCCTCCGCCCTCCTCGCGCGCGCGGGGCTGCCCGGCGTCGATGCGGCCGTCGAGGGCTTCTCCTTTGCCGCGCATGCCATTTCCACCAGCGCTTTCATCCCCCATGCCTCCAACCTCGTCTACTACCACTCGCTCGGCCTCGACGCGCTCGCCGCCGTCCTCATGCTGCTCGGCAGCTTGAACTTCACCGTCTTCATCTGCTGCATGCGCGCGCGCGGCGCCCAGGTGCGGCGCAATGCCGAGCTGCGCACCTACGCCGTGTGGATGGTGCTCGTCGTGCTGCTCGTCTCGGTGGCGCTCGTGCGCGACGGCGCCTTCCCGGATGCGGACGCCCTCGTCTCGCAGGCCACCTTCATGTCGGTCTCGGCGGCCACCACCGGCGGCATGCAGACGGTCTACCCCGAGCAGTTCGGCGGCATACTCTCCGACGGCGCCCTCATCTTGCTGATGTGCGCGGTCGTCTTCGGCGGCTGCACGGCCAGCGCCTCGGGCGGGGTGAAGGTGTTTCGCATCATGCAGATCTTGCGCTGGTTTCGCTATTCGGTGCTGCGCCAGCTCGTGCCCGACAGCGCGTGGCTGACCATACGCTACGAGCATTTCGGCACCAAGCGCCTCGCCCCGGCCGCCGCCACCTCGGCCATGACGGCCACCATCTTCTTCATCGTCTTCGCCGCGCTCGGGGCCATGCTCTTCATCGCGCACGGCAACGACGCGGTCCTCTCGGTGTGCGAGTCGCTGGGCTTTCTGTGCAACGCCGGCTTCGACGTGGGCCTGACCTCGCCGTCGATGCCGCTTGCCGAGAAAATCGTGGCCATGCTGCAGATGTGGGCCGGCCGCCTGGAGTTCATCGCGCTGTTCGCGGTCGTGGCGGGTCTGATCGTCTCGTTTCGCCCCATGCGCTCGACGCGCATGATAGGGCCGCGCGGGAAGAGCGCACGGGGTAAAAGGGGGCGGCGTCGCGGGCAAGGGGCGCGCGGGTTTGGTGAAAGCGGGCGCGGCGCGGGGGCGCAGGCCTGCGAGGATATGCGCCGCCCGTGGCAGATGCGGGGTGCAGGGCATGGTGAAACGCCGGGCCGCGTGGCCGGCGCATGCGGCGTATGCGCCGCGCTCCTCGTGTGCGCGTGCCTGCTCTTTTCGGGGCCGTGCGCCGCGTCGGCGGGCGCGGCTGATGCGGCGCAAGATGCGGCCGGCACGTCGCAAGGCGCCGCCTCCGACAACCCGGCCGACGAGGCCGCCGCCACGAGCTACCGCGACGAGGACGTGAAGAGCCTGCTCGGGGCGAGCTACCGCCTCGACGGCAAGACGGTGCGCTTCTCCGGCGTCGCCACGGGCGCGCCGCTTGCCGCCGACGGCGACGGGCACGTGTGGGTGTGCGTGAAATCCGCGGGCCGCGCCATCGGCGTGTGGATGGACGCGGAGCAAGCGGCGCAGGTCGAGCATTTCACCGGCTACACGGGCGAAGGCGACGACATCGTCGTCGAGGGCGTGTTCAACCGCGTATGTGCCGCGCACGCAGGCGAGCTGGAGGTGCACGCGGCAAGCGTCTCGGTCGAGGCGCAGGGAGGCTCTCTCGCCCATCCCCTGTCCGCGCCGCGCTTGGTCTGCGCCGCCCTGCTGGCCGCAGCCGCGCTGGTCGCCGTGGTCGTCTGTCACGTCTTCTTGCGCCGCACGGGGCGGCGCGTGTGGCTGTACCG
>CAVFDV010000034.1:0-14859 GCA_963621315.1 Oscillibacter sp. MSJ-31 | reverse complement strand
AGACGAAGGGCACACCCCCAGGCAATAGACCCGCCGGCCTCTCAACGATGCTCAACCGGCGGGTTTTTTGCTTTCTGCAGGAGGGCGACGTGATTTTCACCTACACAAACTCATGAAGCCTCAGGATCAAGAATCCTGCTCAGCGCGGAACAGTCGAAGGATTTACCCCAGCCGTTATCCTCTTCGAACCGCGAGAAGGCGACGGCCTTCGGGTCGGGAAGATGGTACCATCAAGAATCTTTCGCAAGTTTAAGCTGACTCCCATATTGCCGTCGGCGTGCTCTCCTGTCGTCCTCCGTTAGGCCTGAGACACAGGAAGCAACGCGCCCGGTTCCGGGCTATGCGCCCTGCGGCGCACGTCCTTGCCGCCACGCGCCCCCCGGCGCGCCCCCCGGACGCGTCCTCTCGACCGGCTCAGTCGTAGCGCTCGTCGATCACGCGCTTGGTCTTCTTCTCGCTGCGCGGCAGCACGCCCACCTCGACGATCTTCACGAGCGGGGTAAAGCCGATGCGCGCCTTCACCTCGCGCGCGATCGCGGCGGACAGCGCGGCGAAGTCCTGCGTGCCGTCGGTCTCGACGTAGATGCGCATCGTGTCGCGCGAGTCGAGGTGCGACAGCCGGATCTGGTACTCGCTCGACAGCTGCGGAAAGCCCTGCAGCACCTCCTCGATCTGCTTGGGGAACACGTTCACCCCGTGGATCTTCATCATGTCGTCGCTTCTGCCCTGGATCTGGTCGATGCGGGTGAACGGCGAGCCGCACGCGCAGGCGCCGTCCACGATGCGCGTGAGGTCGTGCGTGCGGAAGCGTATGAGCGGCGCGCCCTCCTTGCGCAGCGTCGTGTACACAAGCTCGCCCCATTGCCCGTCGGGCAGCACCTCGCCGGTGTCCGGGTCGATGATCTCGACGTAGTTGAAGTCGTCCCAGCTGTGCATGGGGCCGCCGTCGGCGCAGCTGATGGCCGTGCCCGGGCCGTAGACCTCGGTCAGGCCGTAGATGTCGAACAACTCGATGCCCAAAAGCTCCTGGATGCGGCGGCGCATCTTGGGACTCCAGCGCTCGCTGCCGATGATGCCCTTTTTCAGCGAGATCTTGTCGCGCAGGCCGCGGCGCTCGATCTCCTCGGCCAACAGCAGCGCGTAGCTCGAAGTGGCGCACAGCACCGTCGAGCCGAAGTCCTGCATCATCTGCAGCTGCTTTTCCGTGTTGCCCGGCCCCATCGGGATGGCCATCGCGCCGAACTTCTCGCAGCCCAGCTGAAAACCGATGCCGGCCGTCCACAGCCCGTAGCCCGGCGTGATCTGCACGCGGTCAGCGCGCGTGCACCCGGCCATCTCGTAGCAGCGCGAGAACTGCGTCGCCCAATCGTCGACGTCGCGGGCCGTATAGGGTATGACGACAGGCGTGCCCGTCGTGCCCGACGACGAGTGGATGCGCACGATCTCGTCGGGCGGCACGCAGGCAGGCCCGAGCGGGTAGGTGGCGCGCAGGTCGGCCTTGTCGGTGAAGGGGAGGCGCTCGAAATCGGCCTGGCTTTGGATGTCGTCGCAGGCCACGCCCGCGAACTTCTCTTGGTACATGTTGCCGTCGAAGGCCAAGACCCGCGCCAGCTGGCGCTTCATCGCGGCGAATTGCTCCTCGCTCATCTGCATGGTCGCGCAACCCCTTTTCCTCGTGGTGGTGAAAGCGGTGAATATGCTGCGCCCACGATAGGCGCTCGGACGCGGCGCGGTCAATGCGCGCGGGGCACTTTAACGTGAAGTTCATTGCGGGGGCGGCGCGGGCGGCTGCCCTGCGGCATACGGCGAACAGCACGCAGCTGCCCTGCAGCACGCGGCGCGGGCGACCAGTCCTGCGGTATACGGCGCACCGTGCGGGCGGTCCTGCGACACGCGGCGCGGGCGACCGGTTCTGCGGTGTGCGGCGCGGGCAGTCCGGCCCCGCAGCACGCGGTATGCAGCGCGCCGCGACGATGGTGAAACCACTCCCGCAGTGACGCTCGCCTGAAAATTCGCGTTGCCTATTGCGCATATCCGCCGTTATAGCTATTTTCAGGCGCGACGGTAAAGAGAGCGGCGCGCGCGGCGTGCCGGATATGCGTTTGAAGGGGAACCATATGGCAGCACCTGAGGTAAACAGCGACGAGTGTTCCGGATGCGGCATCTGCGTGGACGCGTGCCCCGAGTCCGTGCTCGACATCATCGGCGACGCGGCGGCGGTCGTCAACGAGGATGCCTGCATCGAGTGCGGCGAGTGCATCGAGGAATGCCCCATGGGGGCCTTGTCGCTCGAAGACTAGGCTCTTTAAAGCACCGCCGCATTTCACGCAGCGCCCGGCCCGCATGCCAAAGCTTCACGCTTGGACTGCGGCCGGGCGCTGCAGCGCTTTTCACGCACGACCGGGCGGCTTGGCGCCGTCTGGCCTCTAGTTGAACTCGTTCATGGCCTTGGCAGGGCCGTCTTGCACCACGCACAGGGCGGCGCGGGCGGCCGCGTCGCATGCCGCCTCGAAGTTGTCCGCGTCGGCGGCCTTGGGGCGTTGCAGCACGAAATCGGCCACGGGCTTTTTCCCGGGCGGGTGCCCGATGCCGACGCGCACGCGCGCGTACTCGTTCGTGCCCAGCTTTGCCTGGATGGATTTCAGCCCGTTGTGCCCCGCGTTGCCGCCGCCCAGCTTCACGCGTATGCGCCCCGGCTCCAGGTCCAAGTCGTCGTGGACCACCAAAAGCCCGTCGGCGCCGATGCGATGCGCGCGCATGAGCTTCGAGATGGGCCCGCCCGAGGTGTTCATGTAGCTTTGGGGCTTGGCCAGCAGCAGCTCCTCGCCGCCGGCGGCGAGCCGCACGTGCGCGACGAGCGCCCCCTCCTCGCTTTTCCAATAGCGCGCGCCCAGCTCGTCTGCCAGCGCGTCCACCACGATGAAGCCCGCGTTGTGCCGCGTGCCCGCGTATTCCTCGCCCGGGTTTCCCAGCCCCGCTACAAGCTTGATGGCCATGTCCGCCGCCCCGCGCCTCCTACAGCGCGAAGTCGGGGTCGAACAGGCTCGAGACCGACCCGTTGGAAAAGACGTTTTCGATGGCCTGCGCGAACAGCGGCGCCACCGACACGGTCTTTATCTTGCCCTGCAGGTGCTCTTCGGGCACGGGGATGGTGTTGCACACCAAGACCTCGTCGGCCACCGACGCCTCCAGGCGCTCGAACGCCGGCCCGGAAAACACCGGGTGCGTCGCGCACACGAACACCTGCTTCGCGCCGCGGTCTTTCAGCACCTTCATGCCGGCGCAGATAGTGCCGGCCGTATCGATCATGTCGTCATTTAGGATGCAGGTCTTGCCCTCGACGTCGCCGATGATGCTCGTGATCTCGGCCACGTTGTGGCGCGGGCGCCCCTTGTGCATGATGGCCAGGTCCGCGCCCAGCATGTCGGAGAGCTTCTTCGCCGCCTTCGCGCGCCCCACGTCCGGGCTGACCACGCACACGTCCTCGAGCTTTTTAGCCTTGTAGTACTCGGCAAAGATGTTGAGCGCCGTCAAGTGGTTCACGGGCACGTTGAAAAATCCCTGGATCTGGCCTTGGTGCAGGTCGATGGTCGTCACGTCGTGCACGCCGGCCGTCTGCAGCAGGTCGGCCACGAGCTTTGCGGTGATGGGCTCGCGCGCGGCGCTCTTGCGGTCCTGGCGCGCGTAGCCGTAGTGGGCGATCACGGCGTGGATGCGGTTCGCGCTCGCGCGTTTGGCCGCGTCCACCATGATCAGCAGCTCCATCAGCGCGTCGTTCACCTGCCCGCTCACGCTTTGGACGAGGAAGACGTCCTCGCCGCGCACGGACTCCATGTAGCGCACGTAGCTCTCGCCGTTGCTGAACTTCTCGAGCCGGATGTCGCCCGGCTCGACGTCGAGGTAGGACGCGATCTCGGCGGCCAACCCCGGATGGACGCTGCCCGAGAAAATGTGCAGTTGCTTGGTTGCCGCCTTGCTGCGCCGTTTCGACATCGCGCGCTCCTCTCATTTGGCCGAGTGCTTGGCCTCGTGCCTCTCCCGCCAGTTTTCCTTGATGACCTGCTCGCTGCGCTCCAGCGACAACGCGCCGTCCGGAACGTCTTTGGTGATGCAGCTGGCCGCGCCTATGACCGCGCCGGCACCCACCGAGACGGGCGCGACGAGCATGGTCGACGAGCCGATGAAGGCGTCCTCGCCGATGGTCGTGGGGTTTTTGCTCACCCCGTCGTAGTTGCAGGTGATGGTGCCCGCGCCCAGGTTGCTGCGCGCGCCGACCGTGGCGTCGCCCACATACGACAGGTGCGGCACCTTCGCGCCCGGGCCTATCGTGGACTTCTTTATCTCGACATGCGTGCCCACGTGCGCGCCGTCGAGCAGCCTCGTGCCCTGGCGCAGGTAGGCGCGCGGGCCGACGCTGCACCCGTTGCCAATCTCGGCCTCGATGCCGACGGTCTCCTCCACGCTGCACTCCTCGCCCACCACACAATCGCTCAAGCGGGTGGACGGCCCTATCGTCGAGCGCGCGCCCACGCGCGTGGCGCCCGAGAGCATGGTCATGGGCAGCAATTCGACGTCGGGCGCGAGCTGCACGTCCGGGCCCACCCACACGAGGTCAGGGTCGGTGAAGGTGACGCCGGCGGCCATGTGCGCGGCGTTGATGCGATGCTGCATGACCTTCGTGGCCTGCGCGAGCTGGGCGCGCGAGTTCACCCCGAGGCACTCGTCGTTGTCGCCCACGACCATGCTGCCCACCTTCAGGCCCGCGCCGCGCAAGACCGCGAGCATGTCGGTGAGGTAGTACTCGCCTTGCGCGTTGTCGCAGCCCAGCTGGTCGAGGCGCGCCAGCAGCTCGGCGGCGTCGAAGCAATAGATGCCGGAATTGCATTCGCGGATGGCGCGCTGCGCGTCGTCGCAGTCCTTTTCCTCGACGATGCGGCAGACGTTGCCCGTCCGGTCGCGCACGATGCGCCCGTAGCCCGTCGGCTCGTCCATGCGCATGGTCAAGACGGTGGCCGCGTTGCCCGCCTGCTCGTGGGCCTCGCGCAAGGCCCGCAGCGTCTCGGCGCGCACAAGCGGGGTGTCGCCGCACAAGACGAGCAGCGTGCCGGAAAAGTCGGCCAGTGCATCGGCGGCGCACATGACCGTATGGCCCGTGCCGAGCATGTCGAGCTGGTAGGAGATGGTGCAATCGCCCAGGTGCGGCTCGACTTGCTCGCGCTTGTGCCCGATCACCACGTGCACGGCCCTACAGCCGGCCTCGCGCGCCGCATCGACGACCCAGCGCACGAGCGGCTTGCCCAACAGCTCGTGCAGCACCTTCGGTTTGCTCGATTTCATGCGCGTGCCGGCGCCCGCCGCGAGAATCAACGCTCTGGCTTCCAACGCGCGCTCCTTTGCAAAAATGGCTGGGGCAGAGGGAATCGAACCCCCATTAACGGTACCAAAAACCGCTGTCCTACCGTTGAACGATGCCCCAATGGCGTACCGCCAGATTATAGAGAAGCCCCGGCGCCTATGGCAAACACGGTGCGCATATTCACTCCGTATCCATCATGGTGAAGGGGGCGGCGCGGCGCGGAGCGCGCGGGCGGCGCGGCGGCGGGCGGCTACGCGCGCACGGCGTCGCAGATGGCGGCGGCCACGGCCTGCGCCAGGCCCGGCGCGTCGTTTAGGGCGGGCACGCGTGTGAAGCGCGGCGCGGTCGTCCCGAAGCGGCGCGCCTCCTTGAGGAAGCTCTCGCGCAGGCCGCGGCCTATCTCGATGCAGGTCTCGATGTTGTCGGCCACGAAGCCGGGCGTCGCCACGCACACGTCGGCCGTGCCCGTCGCGCCCAGGATGTCGACCGTCTCGGCGGTGTTGGGGCCGAGCCACTTGCGGTTGTCGAAGCGCGATTGATACGACAAGATGAAGTCCTCGTCGGGCACGCCCAGACGCTGCGCGAGCATGCAGGCCGTCTCGCGGGCCTGCCGCTCGTAGGGGTCGCCGTCCTTGATGTCGGCCAGCAGGGTCGAGTGAAACGAGACGACGAGTTTCGCGCCCGGCTTCCACTCCCAGCAGGCCCGCACGCTCTCGGCCAGCGCGTCGAGATAGGCCGGCTGCTCGTAGAAATCCCTCACCTCGAAGCGCTGCGGACTCCACCCAGACGCGCGTTCGAGGGCGTCGAGCTGCGCATGCGCCTCTTTCAGGCACGTGCCCGCGCACACGCGCACGTATTGCGGATACATCGGCACCAGCACCACGCGCCCGCATCCGCCCGCGGCAAGCGCCGCAAGCCCGTCGGCTATCGAGGGGCTGCCGTAGCGCATGGCCAGCTCGACTTGCCAGGCGCCGGCCGCCACGTCTGCGTGCACGCGCGCATCCGGGCCCGCCTTCACCATCTCTTCGCCTTCACCCGCGCCCGCGCGCCGCTCCAGCTCGGCGGCGATTAGGTCGCGCTGCCTGTAGGACACGAGCAGAAACGGGGCGCCCTCTGCCGTCCACGTCTCCTGGTAGGCGCGGACGGTCCGCTGCGGGCGGCGCGGCAGGATGCACCTCTTCAAGACGATGTTCCACAAGGGGCGCGGCATCGAGACGAGCATGGGGTCGGAAAGCATCTCGGCCAGAAAGGCGCGCACGCCATCGACGGTCGGCGCATCGGGCGTGCCCGTGTTCACGAGCAAGACGCCCGTCTTCACCCCCTCGCCCGGCGCGGGCGGCATCGTCGTCTTCTCCGGCATAGGCCTTGCCGCCTTCTAGAGGGAGTAGACGATGTTGGTCAGCTCCGCGCACCCGACCGCGAAAAACACGACGGCGGCGACTATGACGGCGGCGATGGCGCACACGGCGATGACGGCCGTGTGGCTTTTAGGCTGCTGCTGGTTGGGGTCGAAGCCGCCCCAATCGATGGGGTTGTCCTTGTCGTTTCTCATGCGCGGCATTGTACCTGCTTGGCGATGGCAAAATCCTAGGGGTTTCGTGTTTTCAGCAAAAGCCGCCGCCGGGGCGGCCGGATGCCCGCTACGGGGCGGCCGGACGCCTGCTGCACAACCGGCCGGATGCCCGCCGCCGAAAGCGGCCGGACACCCGCCGCGCAGCCCGGGCCCCTATTTACCAGCCCCGGCCTCCGCAAGCGAGGCCTTGCCGACCGTCGCGCGCAACACGACCAGCACGACGATGGTCAAGACCACGCCTATGGGCAGGCAGACGGCCCAGTTTTGCACGAAGCCGGCCAGCAGGAACATCGTAAACGAGATGCCCGCCACGCTCAGCGCGTAGGGCATCTGCGTGTTCACGTGCTCGATGTGGTTCACGTCGGCGCCGGCGCTGGCCATGACCGTCGTGTCCGAGATCGGGCTGATGTGGTCGCCGCACACCGCGCCGGCCAGACACGCCGAGATGCCGATGGTCAGCAGCGTCGAGGTGGACGGAAACACCGCCACGACGATGGGGATGAGTATGCCGAAGGTGCCCCAGCTCGTGCCCGTGGCAAAGGCCAGCCCGAGCGCCACGAGGAAGATGATGGCCGGCAGCAGCATGTAGAGCGCCTCGGCCGCGCCCGACAGCGCGTTGCTCACGAACAGCGCCGCGCCCAGCGCCGTGGTGAGCGACTTCAACGTGAGGGCGAACATGAGGATGAGCATGGCCGGCACCATGGCCTTGAAGCCGTCGATGAACGAGTCGGCCGCCTCGGGGAACTTCAGGATGCCGCGCGCCAGGTAGTAGATGAAGGTGAAGACGAGCGCGATGATCGAGCCCCAGGGCAGGGCCGTGCCCGCGTCCGTGTTGCCGAAGGCGCCGGAGAGGTCCATGTAGTAGTCGCCTTGCGCGTCCCAAAAACCGCCCACGTACATCATGCCGACGACGCAGGTGACGATCAAGACGACGATGGGCAGGAGCATGTCGAAGACGCGCGCGCGCTCGTTTACGGGCTTTTCCGCCGCCGAAAGCGCCCCCAGCTCGCCATCGCGGCGCGCCCGCAGCTCCGCTTTGGCCATAGGCCCGTAGTCGAAGCCCATGAGCACGATGCCGACGACGAAGACGATGGTCAGCAGCGAGTAGAAGTTGAAGGGGATGGCGTTGATGAAGAGCTGTATGCCCGAGATGCCCGTGTCCAGGCCGCTGGCCGTGTCCGAGACGGCCGCCGCCCACGACGAGATCGGCGCGATCATGCAGATGGGGGCCGCCGTCGCGTCGATGATGTAAGACAGCTTCGCGCGCGAGACCTTCTCGGCGTCGGTGACCGGCGTCATGACCGCGCCGACCGTGAGGCAGTTGAAGTAGTCGTCGATGAAGATGAGCACGCCGAGGAGGAAGGCCGCGAGCTGCGCGCCGGCGCGCGACTTCACATGCCTGGCCGCCCAGTCGCCGAACGCCGCCGAGACGCCCGCCGAGTTGATGAGCGCGACGACGATGCCGAGTATGACGAGGAAGACGAAGATGCCCGCCGAGCCGGACAGCGCCGGGATCAGGCCGACTTCCGACACGCTGTCTGCCAGCTCGTCCGGCACCTCCGCGCCGACGGCAAGCCCAGGCGCCGCGCCGCTCGTGACGGCATCGGCGCTGTAGACCTCGCCGCTGATCATGTAGTTCAAGGTGTTGACCGCATCGCCCGAGGCGGCGGCGAGCAATATGGCGCCGACGAGCACGCCGACGAACAGCGAGGTGTAGGTCTCTTTCGTGGCAAGCGCCAAGACGATCGCGACGATCGGCGGCAGCAAGGCCCATGCGGTGCCGAGTATCTCCATAAGGCTCTCCTTTGGGGGCGGGTCGAATGCGCCCGATTATAGGCGAGCGCCGCACACGCGCACGCCGTCTGCGCAAGGGGAAAATGGTGTGGCTCTATATGGAGACGGTGAAGGGCACGGCCGCCCGTGCGCGGGCGGCCGTGCGAACATCTTGCGCGGGCGCCCCCACACGGCCACGAGCACCCTTGCATGGCCGTATCGCGCGGGCGCTCGTGCGTGGGCGCCCCGGCCGCCGTATTACGCGGTGCCGCCGGATGCGCCGGATGATGAAGAGGGCGAGGCGCCGGAACCGGACGCGCCCGCGCCGGCGCTGCCGTTGCCGCCGCCGGAACCGGAGCCGGAGCCCCCGCGCCGCCTGCGCCGCCTGCGGCGCCCGCCGCCGCTTTTACCGCCGTTGCCGTTGCCGCCGGACGCGCCTGCACCACCGTGCGCGCCCGCATCGCGCGCGCCGCCGCCGTCCCCGCTGATCGACGAGGAGTGCTGGCCCGGACGCACGCCACCCTTCTTCTTGGACGCGCCCGCGCCGCCTGCCTGCCCCCTCTTCTTCGAGAAGCCGCCGCGCGTGCCGCCTTGCGCGCCGCCGTCCTCGCGATGCGCCTTCTCGCCCGCCGCCGCCGACACCGACCTGCGGCGCTTGCGCGTGTCGCGCGCCTTCTCGCCGCCGCCGGACGCGCCGCCGCCCGAGGCTCCGCCGCCGCGCTTCTTGCGCCTGCCGCCCGACGCGCCCGACCCCGCGTCCGCAGACTTGCGGCGGCGCTTGCGCGTGGCGCCTGCGCCCGCGTTGCGCTCGATCGAGCCGCCCTTGACCTCGCGGTCTGCCAGCTCGGGGTTGTCGCTGAACATCTTGCCGCCCATCATGGCAAGCGTCTTGTCGCGGCGCAGCTCCTCGTTTATGCGCTCGAAGGCCTCGTCGCCGATATGGCACGGGCGCAGGCGCTCGCCTTCCCTGGGTTCTTTGCCGCCCGTGTCCATCGCGTCGAGCGGCACGACGAGGCGCGACCCGTCTTCCATGCGCAAGGTCAAACGCTCGCGCGGCATGTCGAACTCGACGACCTTGCCCGTGCCCGCCGGCGTCTCGATGACGGCGTTTTTCTTGGGCGCGCGCTGCTTGAAGTCCTTGTAGGCGTCGTATTCATAGTGCAGGCAGCACATGAGGCGCCCGCACAGGCCGGAGATCTTCGTCGGGTTCAACGAGAGGTCTTGCTCTTTTGCCATGCGGATCGACACCGGCTGCAACTCGCCGCCGAGCCTGGCGCAGCACAGCTGCTCGCCGCAATGCCCCAGCCCGCCGACCATGCGGGCCTCGTCGCGCACGCCCACCTGGCGCATGTCCACGCGCAAGTGAAAATGCGAGGCCAAATCGCGCACGAGCGAGCGGAAGTCCACGCGCGCGTCGGCGGTGAAGTAGAAAGTCGCGCGTTTGCCATCGAAGAGGAAGTGCACGGCGGCCGGCTTCATGTCGAGCTTGTGCTTGGCGGCCAGCTCGTGGAACACCGCCATCGCCTCGCGCGATTTCTCCTCCAGCTCCTCGGCGCGGGCGAAATCCTCCTCGGTCGCCAGGCGGTCGATGGGCTTGAGCGAATCGGGGACGAGGTCGGCCGACATGTCCACGGGCTCTGCGACGACAAGACCCATGTCGCCGCCGCGTTCCGTGGTGACCAGCACGTGGTCCCCTTCATGTATATCTATGCCCGCCGGATCGAACCAATAGTCTTTGGACGAATAGCGAAGGCGCACAACGGCCATCATCGGCATAAGGCCCTCCTGATCTCGAACAGCATCGCCTCGCAGGCAAGCTGTGGTGTCACATTATAGTGAATGCGTTGCTCGCAGGTGTTCACGGCCTCGATGGCGTCAAGCAAGCCGGCCGGGTTTGCCTGGCCTGCGACTTGCGCCGTGCGTTGCAGGCACCACGTATGGCGCACGAGAGCGTCGGCGCCTTGCTGCACGAGCAGGCAGTCGCGCAGCCACGAGCGGGCAAGGGCAAGCTCCGCGTCCAGCCCCCCGCGCTTCGCGCTCCGCTCCTCGCGCTTGTGCCGCTCGGCCATGGCCTTGCGCGCGCCGGCGGACAGGTAGTCGGCATACGCGTCCGCCTCCGCGCTGTGGCGCTTCTCCATCTCGCCGGCGTCCGGCTCGGAGGCCTCGACGATCGCCCGCGCCCCCGCGAGGACCGCGCGGTTGTCCGCGCGCATCGCAAGCGAGAACAGCAGCTCGAACAAGACGGTGTCGTCTTCGGCGGGCGCCTCTTTCCCGGCGGCGAGCGCGAGCACGACGCAACGGCTGCGCAAGGTGGGCAGCAGCGCGCCGGCGTGTTCGGCCAGCAATATGCACACCACGTCGGACGGCGGCTCCTCCAGCGTTTTGAGCAGCGCGTTTGCCGGGGCGCCCGTCAAACAGTCGGCATCGTCGAGCACATAGACCTTGCGCCTGGCGCGTATGGGGGCAAGCGCGGCGCCCGCCACCACCTCGCGCACCTGGTCGACCAGATACGCCCCCGCGCCCTGCGGCGACAATTCGCGCAGGTCGGGATGCCCGTTTGCGACAATCTCGGCGGCGGCGGCCTCGACGGCGTTCCCGCCGGGCGCCGCGGCGGCGCCCCCATCCGAGGCCAGGACGGCGGCGGCGAAGGCGCGGGCGAGCTTGCGGCGCGTGGCGGCCGTCGCCCCCGCGAGAAGGTACGCGTGCGTCAGCTGCCCTGTCTCGAGCGCGTGGGAAAGATAGGAGACGGCCTTGTCCTGACCGTCGATACCGGACAGCACCTGCATCAGCCGGCGATGTCCACGTCGGGCAGCTGCGCGCCCACGAAGAGGTCTTGCAGCTCGACGAAGGCGGCAAGCTGCACCTGGTCGGGCGTGCGGTACGCCGCGACGATGCGGATGCGCTCGGGGTTCACCGCAGCGAGCGCCCGAAAGCCGTCGTAGACGTCGCGTTGCAGCCCCGCGCCCTCCGCCTCGATGCGGTCCGGGCCGTCGCCGCCGTCGAGCGCGCGTTGCATCGAGATCTCGGGGTCCATGTCGAGCAGGATGGTGCGGTCGGGCACGAGGCCGCCCGTCGCGGCGGCGTTCAGCTGCTCGACGATGTCCGGGCCGAGCTTGCGCCCGTAGCCCTGGTAGGCGACGGACGAATCGGCGAAGCGGTCGCACACGACGACCTTGCCCGCATCGAGCGCGGGCATGACGACCTCGCGCACGAGCTGGGCGCGCGCCGCCTCGTAGAGCAAAAGCTCGGCCATCGGGTCCATGCCGGCCAGCTCCTTGTCCAACAGCAGCGCGCGCACGCGCTCCCCCGCCTCGGTGCCGCCCGGTTCGTGGACCTGCACCACCTCGTAGCCCTGCGCCTGCAAATGCGCGGCAAGCCGGGCGGCCTGCGTGGTCTTTCCCGAGCCATCCGTTCCCTCGAACGTGATGAACAGCCCTTGCGTCATGGGCCTTCTCCTTTACCGTCGTGTATCGTGCGCACGCCGCGCGGCGCATGCCCCAAGGCATCCTCGCGAAACGGCTCCTGCCTTTCGCAGCGTATATAATCCCTTCCGTATTCTAAGGCTTATCACCGTTGTTTTGGAGCGCGTACAGATGGCACGCAAGCTGTGGGAGCTTTTTTCCACATTCGTGAAAATCAGCGTCATGACCTTTTCGGGCTACGCGCTGCTGCCCATCGCGCAGCGCGAGCTGATCGAGCGCAAGAAGTGGATCGACGAGGAGGAGCTTGCCGACTACTACGCGATCGCGCAGGCCACGCCCGGCATGATCGCGGTGAACACGGCGACCTTTTGCGGCAAGAAGCTCGCGGGCAACATCGGCGGCGTCGTGGCCACGCTCGGCTTCGTGCTGCCCTCGGTCGTGCTCGTCACAATCGCGGCCAGCGTGCTCGGGCGCTTCATGGACATCCCCGCCGTGCAATCGGCGTTTTCCGGCATACGCGTCGCCGTGTGCGTGCTGATCTTCACCACCATAGTGAAGCTGTGGCGCGTCTCGGTGCGCGACGCGCTGGGGGCGTGCATCTTCGCCGTCGCGCTCGCGGTCACGTTACTCGTCGACGCCTCGCCCGTGTTCGTCGTGGTGGGCGCCGCGCTCGTCGGCGTGGTGCTGCAGGGCATGCGCGAGATGCGCGGGCGCGCGGCGCGGGGCGCGGTGGATGCAGTGAATGCGGCAGGTGCGGCAGGCGCGGCAGGTGCGGCGGATGAAGTGGAAACGGGCGCAGCTGCGGATGCTGGCGGCGCGGCTTCGGGCGCAGCTGCGGATGCCGGCGGCGCGCAAACGGGCGGCGGCGATGCCACCCGAGGGGGGCGGTCCTGATGCCGCTTGCCCTGGTCCTCTTCTTGCAGATGGCGAAAATCGGCCTGTTCGCCGTGGGCGGCGGCGCGGTCACCATCCCCTTCCAGCAGCACCTCGGCGAGAGCACCGGGTGGTTTGGCGCCGAGGAGCTTGCCAACATGCTCGCCGTCGCCCAATCCTTGCCGGGCGCGATGGGGATAAACCTCTCCGCCTACGTGGGGTTCTCGCAGCTCGGGGCAGGTGGCGCGCTCGTCGCCGTGCTGGGCAGCGTGCTGCCGAGCATCGTCATCATCCTCATCGTGGCAAGCTTTCTCGACAGGTTCCGCGAAAACCGCATGGTCGCCAGCGTGATGACGGCCATACGGCCCGCGTCGCTTGCGCTGCTCGTCGCCGCCGCGCTCATCCTCTTCTCGCTCGCGTTTCTCGACGCCGAAGCGCTGCCGCAGACGGCGGGGCTGGCCGACATGCTCGAAGAGGGCAGCCTCGCGCAGACGCTGGCGTCGGCCATCGAGTGGAAAGCAG
Organism: Oscillibacter sp. MSJ-31; assembly: GCA_963621315.1. Lineage (GTDB taxonomy): Bacteria > Actinomycetota > Coriobacteriia > Coriobacteriales > QAMH01 > CAVAWX01. The sequence continues at coordinate 1,340 of CAVFDV010000034.1, read as the reverse complement.
TCGCGCTCTTCGCCGTCGTGGCCGTGCTCTCCAACCTCAAGCCGCTGAAACGCGTCCACCCCTTCTTTTGGATGCTCGCCTGCGCGCTCGTCGGCGTCATCTTCGCGTTCTAGCCGCCGCGCGGCGCGGCTAAAGCCCCCCATAGACACGAAGGCCTAGATTTCCATCTCCGCAATGCTGCTAAAGTCTTCGTAGACACGGAAGCCTGGATTCCATCTCCGCAATCCGCCCCCGCAGGCCTTCGCGCGCGGCGCAAATTTTCGAAAATGTGAAAAAATACCTTCGAAAATGTGAAAAAATACCTTCGAAAATGTGATGGTTTTATCCATATGCAGGCCTTGGAAAGAAGGTGCATCTTGTACGGCCCGAACAAGAAAGCAGACTACCTTCCACGGATAGTGGATACAGAAATCGCAGAAGCCCTCCGGATTTTCGGGGCGCTTGAAGTGCGGGGGCCCAAATGGTGCGGCAAATCCTGGACTTCCGGCGCCTTTGCGGAAAAAACCGTGCGGATAGACGACGCCAGGAACAAGCTGATCGCGCAAACAGACCCCGCAACCATCCTCTCCTCGGACAAACACCCCCTCGTGCTGGACGAATGGCAAGACGTCCCAAAGCTGTGGGATGCAGTCAGGCGAGACGTCGACGACCACGCGAAAGACCCCGGGCGTTTCATCCTCACCGGCTCCTCCACCCCCCAAAAGGAAAAGGTCTCGCATAGCGGGGCAGGCAGAATAGCAAGGATCGACATGTCGACCATGACGATGCTTGAAAGGGGAGAAGTGCCGGGCGGGGTCTCGCTCTCCAAGCTCTTCGACGGCGATTTCACGGGCAGGGCGGTAGAGACGCCGAAATTCAGCCCGCTCGTATCCGGCATCGTCAGGGGCGGTTGGCCGGCGCTTGTGGGCGCTGGGGAAAACGCCGCGGGCAAGGTCGTGCGCGACTATCTCGACGCGACCTTTGAAATAAGCGTCCCCGCAAGGGGCGGGAAAACGGGCTTGGCGCGAAGGATCGCGACCTCGCTCGCCCGCAACCTGGGGACTCCCGCGAAGCTGGAGACCCTCGCCCAAGATGCAAGTTCCGGCGAATCCGACACGTGCTCGAGGTTCCAGGTTGCCGACTATCTCGAGATTTTCAAAAGCCTGTACCTCTTGCAAGAATTGCCCGGCTGGGACGCGCCCGTCAAATCGAAATCGCGCGTGCGCACAAAACCGAAGCGCTATTTTACCGACACGTCGATAGCCCCCGCATTGCTCGGGCTTGGGTCGAAGCGGCTGATGCACGACAGCCAGATGCTGGGGGCTGTTTTCGAAGCGCTGTGCGTGCACGATATCGGGGTG
>CAVFDV010000033.1:0-15068 GCA_963621315.1 Oscillibacter sp. MSJ-31 | reverse complement strand
GGGCGAGAACGCCAAGATATGCGTCGTCTTGTTCCTCGCGGCCTACCTGGCCGACAACCGCGAGCTTTTGAGCGTCATGCGCACGACGCGCGCGGGCTTCAAGCTCCCCCACCTGCGCACCCTCGTGCCGCTCGTGGCCATGTGGGTCGTCGCCTTGCTCATCGTCGTCTTCGAGCGCGACCTGGGCAGCGCGCTTTTGCTCTTCGGCGTCTTTCTCGTGATGCTCTACGTGTGCACGGGGCGCCTGTCCTACATCATCATCGGGCTTGTGCTCGTGGCCATCGGCGCGACGGGCCTGTACCGCATGTTCAGCCACGTCCAGACGCGCATCGCCATATGGCTCGACCCCTTCGCCGACGCGTCCGGCTCGGGCTACCAGCTCGTCCAGTCGCTCTACTCGCTCGCAGACGGCGGGTTGTTCGGCGTCGGCGTCGGGCGCGGCCTGCCCGGCTACATCCCCTTCGCCGAAAGCGACTTCATCTTCAGCGCCATCGGCGAGGAGATGGGCCTGCTCGGCGCGGCGGCCGTCATCATATTGTTCATGCTCTTTTGCGTGCGCGGCTTCCTCACGGCGGCGCGCGCGAAAAGCGACGTCGCGGCGTTCACGGCCGCAGGACTTACGACCTCCATCGCCTTCCAGGCCTTCATCATCATCGGCGGCGTGACGGGCTTCATCCCCCTCACGGGCCTCACCCTGCCCTTCATGAGCCAGGGCGGCTCGTCGCTGATCTCGAGCTTCATCATCGTCGGGCTGCTTTTGCGCGCGAGCAACGAGGGCACGGGGCTTGGCACCGAGATGGCCAGCACCGGGCAGTTCAGGATGCTCGGCGCCGACACGGGGGTGCTGGGGCGCAGCGCGCTCGGCCGGCGCCTGACCGCCGTGCTCGCCGTCTTCACCATCCTGTTCGCGCTGCTGATCGCCAACCTCACCTACATCCAGGTCTTCCGCGCCGACGAGCTGCAGGCCATGCCCTCCAACAACCACACGCTGGCCAAGCAGTCCCAACGCGAGCGCGGCGCGATCCTCAGCTCCGACGGCGTAGTGCTGGCCCGCTCCGAGCAGCAAGAAGACGGCAGCTACACGCGCGTCTACCCGCAAGGCGACCTCGCGGCGCATGCCGTGGGCTACACCTCGTCGCAATACGGCAGCGCGGGCGTGGAGAGCAAGATGTCGTCGACGCTCGTGGGCGAAGACGACTTCGAGACCTTCGCCGACGCCTTGCGCGCCGCCGCCGGCGAGCAGACCTCGGGAAACGACGTGCGCCTGACCTTGAACTCGACGATACAGCGCGAGGCGCAAGAGCAGCTCGAGGGCAAGAAGGGCGCGGTCGTCGTGCTCGACACCAAGACGGGCGCCGTGCTGGCCGAGGCATCTGCCCCCACCTACGAGATCGGCGAGGTGGGCGACGTGCTCTCGGGGGCGACGGGCGGCGACGGCGAGCTGGTGAACCGCGCGACGCAGACGCTGTACGCGCCCGGCTCTACCTTCAAGACCATCACGCTGGCGGCAGGCCTCGACACCGGCACCGTCTCCGACGACAGCAGCTACGAGTCGCCCGCGAGCATGGAGATCGGCAACGCGCCCGTCACGAACTACCACGGCAAGGGCTATGGGACCTTGACGGTGAAGGAGGCGACCGAGCACTCCTCCAACACGGTGTTCGCGCAGATAGCCGACCAGCTGGGCGCGAGCACCCTCGTGGGCTACGCGAGCCGCTTCGGCTTCAACAACGACATCGCGCAAGACTTCGACCTGAAAAAATCGCTCATGCCCGAGCCGTCCGAGATGACGCAGTGGGAGACGGCATGGGCGGGCGTGGGCCAGCCCGTCGGCGAGCACGCAAGCCCCGCCGGACCCCAGACAACCGTCATGCAGATGGCCGCGAGCATGGCCGCCATAGCAAACGACGGCGTGGCGATGCGCCCCTATCTTGTGGACAGCGTCCTGTCGGCAAGCGGCGCCACGGTCAGCCAGACCAAGGCGCAGGTCTACGGGCAGGTGATGTCGAAGGCCGCCGCCCAAGACGAGCAGGGCATCTTGCGCGCCGTCGTCGAGGAGGGCACGGGTACGGCCGCCGCCGTGGGCGATGCCGACGTCATAGGCAAGACGGGCACGGCGGAGACGTCGGACGCGGCTTCGGACGCGTGGTTCGTGGGCACGGCGACGCGCGGCGAGACGAGCGTGACCGTCGCCATCGTCATAGAAAAAGGCGACAGCGGCGGCGAGGTCGCGGCCCCGCGCGCCTCCGAGATATTGTCGTGCGCCCTCGACGAGCTGGGCGGATGAGGCGGATGGAGACGACGTGGGACATGCGTGCGGCGCTCGTGCAGTGTGCGGGTCGGCGGGTGCGCCGGGCGCGGACAGCGGGCAAAAGGCGCGCGGCGGGCATGCGGGGCGGCAGGCGGAGGGCGTGCGGCCCGGCAAAACCTGCACTTTTACCGACGATGCGCGCACGCGTAGGCGCGCTTTGATTAAAATAGAGGCTATGCTGTGAGGCGACAGGAGTAACGCAGAGTGGAACAGCGAATATACGGCAACCGGTATCAGGTGCTTGAAAAGATAGGCATGGGCGGCATGGCCGAGGTCTACAAGGCCACGGACAACACGCTAGGCCGCACCGTCGCGCTCAAGGTCATGCTCCCGCAATACGCGGCAGACGGCACCTTCGCCGCGCGCTTTCGCCAGGAGGCCCAGGCGGCGGCCAACCTGCAAAGCCCCTACATCGTCAACATCTACGACTGGGGCTGCGACGACGCCTATTACATCGTCATGGAGTACGTGCGCGGCACGGACCTGAAGACGGCCATCCAACAGCGGGGGAAGATACACCCGCGCAAGGTCGCCGAGATAGCCTCGCAGGTGTGCTCGGCACTGTCCGTCGCGCACGGCTACGACATCATCCACCGCGACATCAAGTCCGCCAACATCATGGTCAAGGCCGACGGCAACGTGAAGGTCATGGACTTCGGCATCGCGCAAGCGGGCAACTCCAGCATGACGCACGACTCCTCGGTGCTCGGCACGGCGCACTACGTCAGCCCCGAGCAGGCGCAGGGCAAGGACCTGGGGCCGGCAAGCGACCTCTATTCGCTGGGCGTCGTCATGTACGAGGCGGCCACCGGCCAGCTGCCCTTCGACGGCCCGGACGTGGTCTCCGTGGCCATGAAGCAGGTCAACGAGACGCCCATCCCGCCGGCCGAGATAAACCCCGAGATAGACCCGCAGCTCAACGCCATCATCATGCGCGCGCTGCAAAAAGACCCGCACAACCGCTTCGCCACCGCCAACGACATGAAGAAGGCCGTGGACGCCTACCTGTCCGGGCGCGAGGCCTCCATCCCCACGCAGGTGATTGCGGCGCCGGCGGCCGCATCGGCCACGAAGGTGATGAACCCCGCGGCGGCGGCGCGCGCCCAAGAAGAGCAGCAGGACAAGAAGCGCAGCAAGGCGCCCATCGTCATCATCGCCATCATCCTCGTGCTCGTGCTCGGCGGCCTCGGGTGGGCCTTTGCCAGCGGGATCTTGCCGCCCAAGGAGATGGTGCTTGTGCCCAATGTGCAAAACATGACCCAGCAAGAGGCGCAAAGCACGCTTGAGCAGCGCGGATTGTCCGTCGGGACCATCACGCAGGCGCAAAGCGACACGGTAAGCGAGGGCAACGTGATGTCGCAAGACCCCGCGATGAACTCGTCGGTGGCCAAGAACACGACGGTGAACCTCGTCGTCTCCAGCGGAAAGACCACGCCCAAGACCGTGCAGGTGCCCAACTTGATCGGGCTTACGGCCTCCGAGGCCGAGCAGCAGCTCTCCGCCGCCGGGCTGAAGGGCTCGTCGAAGTCCGACTACAGCGACAGCTTCCAGCAAGGCCAGGTGTTCAAGCAAGAGCCCACGGCCAACTCGCAGACCACCGCCGGCTCGACGGTCACCTACACCATATCCTCGGGCAAGGAGAGCAAAAACGTCAGCGTGCCCAGCGTGATCGGCACCTCGGAGTCGAGCGCGAAAAGCACGCTCGAAGGCATCGGCTTGAACGTGAAGGTCGAGGAGGGCACGTCCGAGACGGTCGGCAAGGGCGAGGTGTGCAAGCAGTCCATCGAGGCCGGGACCTCGGTGTCCAGCGGCTCGACCATCACCATCACCGTGTCGACGGGCAACAGCTCGAGCACGAAGGCGAGCGTGCCCAGCGTGACGGGGATGAAAAACGGCGAGGCCACGGCGGCGTTGAAGAACGCGGGCTTCGAGGTGAAGAAGCAATATGCGGCGGGCACCGAAGACGAGGTGCTCGACCAAAGCCCCTCGGGCGGGACGAAGGCCGAAAGCGGCTCGACCGTCACCATCACCCTGGGCACGGGCAGCGACTCGAACAGCAGCGGCAATTAAAGGGCGAGCGCTTTGGGGGCGCGTTCTGAACGGGCGCTTTAAAAAGGCGCGTTCTTAGAAGCCCTCGAAGTGGCGGTCGAAGGCCGCCGCCGCGTACTCCTCGACGTCCTTGGAGTAGGCATCGAACAGCTCGAGGAAGCGCCTGCCCTCGTCGGTGAGGACCGAGCCGCGCGCGCCGTGGCGTTCGAGCAGCTTGAAGCCAAGGCCCTCCTCCACCTTCTTCATCATGCCCCAGGCCTTGCTATAGGCCATGTGGAGGTCCTTGGCCGTCTTGTTGAGCGACCCGTTCTCCTCGACCCCGCGTAGCAATATGGCCGCGCCGTGGCCGAAGCTCGGCCCCTTGCGGCCCGCGGAGGCCGTGATCATGATCTTGATTTGCGCGTGAAGGTCCTTCGTGGCCATATTCTTCCTCCTCTTGGCAGGAGACGCCCCACGCAGCACATGCGCAAGGCGGCGCGAGAGGCCTCGCCAGACGCGCGCCCGGCGCTTTCGCTTGGGGCATCCATCTCGCGGCCATTATAAAAGTTTTCGATAAAGACGGCGGGGAAAATAGCGCTTTTCAACAAATAATCCCTTTGACGGCGCGAGCGGCAGCGAAATGCAGCGGCAGCGAGAACGACCGCGAAATGCAGCGGCTGCGCATTTCGCGGCGTTGCGGCGGTGACGCGGCGACGCTACGGCAATACGAGTCGCAGCATTGCGGCATTGCAACCTCGCAGCCTCGTGGCCTCGCAGCGCTGCGGTGCTGCGGCACACGGCGTTGGCGCCGTTTCAAGGGCGGGTGAAAGTGCCGCTGAGTATGCGGGGACGCCCGGCGAGGTCGCAGGCGATCTCCACATCGGTGAAACCGGCCGCACGGGCGCGGCGCGCGGCCTCGTCCAGGGTCGTCTCATGCAGCTCGCAGGCAAAAAAGCCGCCCGGACGCAATGCGCGCGGCGCAAGCTCGAGCAGGCGGTCGAAGAAGGCGAGCCCGTCCGAGCCGCCGTCGAGGGCCAGGCGCGGCTCGAAGGAGGCCACCTCGTCGGGCAGCTCGGCCAGCTCGGCCGTGGGGATATAGGGCGGGTTGCTGACGAGCACGTCGAAGCCGCCCTTCGCGTCGATGCCGGCGGCGCAATCGGCCTCCACCACCTCGACCAAGTCCGCCAGCCCCAAAAGCCCGACGTTGGAGCGCGCGCATGCAAGCGCTGCGGGCGCGATGTCGCAGGCCACGACCTCCATGCCCGCCTCCTTGGCAAGCGAGCAGGCCACGCAGCCCGTGCCGCAGCCCACCTCGAGCGCGCGCATGCGGGCGCCGGCTTCGCCGGGCGCGTCCGCCCCGGCAGCCTCGCCGGCTGCATCTACGCCGGCTCCTTCATCAGTTTCGGCAACCTCGCCGGCCGCATCGGCGGCACCGGCACCGCCACCGCCGCAGGTGCCGTTTTCACCATGCGCGCCGCCGCGAGTCTCGCCGCATGCAGCCCCGGCCGCAGCGGCGCCGGCGAAGTGCTCCAACACGACCTCGACGAGCACTTCCGTCTCTGGGCGCGGGACGAGCACGCCGGGCGCGGCCTTCACCACGATATGCCGAAACGCCGCCTCGCCCGAGATATATTGCAGCGGCTCGCCCCTGCCCCGCCGCTTCAAGGCCTCGCGCAACGCCGCGCGCTCCCCGGGCGAAAGCGGCTGGTCGAAATGGGTGTAGAGCTCGACGCGACCCAATCCCGTCACATGCGAGACGAGCCATTGAGCCGACAGGCGCGGGTTTTCATCCCCGTGCGCGCGCAGATATTCCTCGCACCAGTCGAGAACGCGCTTGACCGTCCATGTCCCGCCGTCTGCCGCCACGCGCGCCGCGCCCCTACGACGCCGTCTTCGCGCCCTCGGCCGCCGTGGCCTCCTCCAGGCGCGCCGCGCGGTCTGCCGCCGCCAGGTTCTCGATCACGTCGCCCAGGCCCTCGCCTTCCAGCACCGTCGCATAGCTGCCGTTGTAGCCGATGCGGTGGTCGGTCACGCGGTCTTGCGGCCCGTTGTAGGTGCGGATCTTCTCGCTGCGGTCCCCGTGCCCGATCTGGCTGCGGCGCTCGCCGGCCATCTCCTCTTGCTGCTCGCGCAGCATTTTGTCGTAGAGGCGCGCGCGCAAAACCTGCAGCGCCGCCTCGCGGTTTTGGATCTGCGACTTCTGGTCTTGGGATTGCACCACAAGCCCGGTGGGCAGATGGGTGATGCGCACCGCCGAGTCCGTCGTGTTCACGCACTGGCCGCCCGGCCCTCCCGCGCGGTAGACGTCGATGCGCAGGTCCTCCGGCTTGATGTCCACCTCGACCTCGTCGGCCTCGGGCAGCACGGCCACCGTCGCCGTCGAGGTGTGGATGCGTCCCTGGCTTTCGGTCTTGGGCACGCGCTGCACGCGGTGCACGCCGCTCTCGAACTTCATCGAGCTGTACACCTTGTCGCCCAGCACCTTGAACTGGATCTCCTTGTAGCCGCCCTGGTCGGACGGCGAGGCGTCGATGGTCTCGACCTTCCACTTGCGCCCTTCCGCGTAGCGCGTGTACATCTTGAACAAATCACCCGCGAAGATGGCCGCCTCGTCGCCGCCGGCGCCCGCGCGTATCTCGACGATGATGTCCTTGTCGTCGTTGGGGTCTTTCGGCAGCAGCATGACCTTTATCTCGTCTTCGAGCGCGGGGATGCGCGCCTCCAGCGAGGCGATCTCTTCTGCGGCAAGCTCCTTCAGCTCGGGGTCGCTTTCGGCTTTCAGCTCCTCTTTCGCGCTGGCCAGCTGGTCGCAGTAGCTCACGTAGTCGCGCGCGGCCTCGACGATCTCGCTTTGCGCGGAATGCTCCTTTGCCAGGCGCGTGTACTCCTTTTGGTCGGAGATGACGGCCGGGTCGGCGAGCTTGGCCTCGAGCGCCTCGTAGGCGTCGATGATCTTCTTCAACTTGTCGTACATGGGGCGTGTCGCTTCTTTCCTCTAGTTGAACTTGAAGAGCTTTTGGGCGATATGATAGCCGCAAAGCAGCACCGCGTCTCCCGCTTTACCCGGGAGATGGCACACGCGCCCGAACGGCGAGTGCAGCACGTGCTCGTAGTCGCGCTCGTCGTGCGCCTTCAGGTAGGCCCAGATGCCGTCGCGCAGCTCGTGCTTGTCGGCGCGCTCGCTCATCATGGAAAAGACCGTGCATATGAGCATCATCATGCCGAGGTAGTTGTACATGTAGGCGCGCAGCTTCAGGCTGGGCACCTCCTCGTGCAGGTGGTAGGCGTCAATCATGCGCCGGGTGACGCGCAATTGCTGGTCGATGCGGCCGATCATGACGGACTCGTTGACGCTTTGGTCCTCGCGCCCGATGTAGTAGCGGTAGAGGTCGGCGTCCAGGTAGTAGATGCGGCGCACGGCGGGCAGGGGCGCGTAGACGAAGATGTTGTCCACGTAGAAGGTGTGGCGCGGCAGGTCCAAGCCGCACTCGCGCAGCACCTGCGTGCGGTAGACGACGCTGTGCATGAGGATATAGTGCCCGGCTTCCTCCCAGCGAAAGACGCGGCCTGCGGGCAAGGTCGCGCGGTAGTCCATGGTCTCGGAGCTGCCGTCGGCCACGTGCTCGTAGACGTAGTTGGCCAAGACGAGGTCGAGCGCGTCGTCGTCCGTGTGCGCGCGCAGGACCTCGAGCATCTTGCGGTTGGCGGCGTCGTCGAGCCAGTCGTCGCTGTCCACCACCTTGAAGTAGAGGCCGCGCGCGTGCTCCAGCCCCTTCATCACCGCCGCGCCATGCCCGCCGTTTTCCTGGTGGACGGCGCGCACGACGCCCGGGCGGCGCCGCTCCCACTCCTGCGCCTTTGCAAGCGTGTCGTCTTTTGCCGAGCCGTCGTCGACTACGACGACCTCGATGTCGTCGGCGCCGCAGGCCAGAATCGACTCGATGCAGCGGTCCATGTAGTCCGCGCTGTTGTAGCAGGGTATGGCGTAGGTGACGAGTTTTCCGGCCATGCCCTAGCCTTTCAGCGCCTGGGCTTGCACGCAGGTGATGGCCGTCGTGCCCACGATGTCGTCGACCGAGCAGCCGCGCGAGAGGTCGTTCACGGGCTTTGCCATACCCTGCATGACCGGGCCGAAGGCCTGCGCCTTCGCCAGACGCTGCACGAGCTTGTAGGCGATGTTGCCCGCATCGAGGTTGGGAAAGACCAGCACGTTGGCCTTGCCCGCCACGGGGCTGTCGGGCGCCTTGAGCGCGGCCACCTCCGGCACTATGGCCGCATCTGCCTGCAGCTCGCCGTCGAGCGCCAGATCCGGCGCCGCCTCTTTTGCCAAGGCCGTGGCCTCGCGCACGAGGTCTGCGTGCTCGCCTTTGCCCGAGCCGTAGCTGGAGTAGTTGAGCATGGCCACGCGCGGCTCGCCGCCCACGAGCGCCGCGAAGGTCTCGGCGCTGGCCAGGGCGATGTCTGCAAGCTCGGCCGCCGTCGGGTAGATGTTCACCGCGCAATCGCCCACGACGAAGATGCCGTCCTCGCCATAGGCGCAGTCGGGCACGTCCATGACGAAGCTGGAGCTGGCGATCTTCACCCCCGGGGCGGTCTTGAGAATCTGGAGCGCCGGGCGCAAGGTGTCGGCCGTGGAGTGGCAGGCGCCCGACACCATGCCGTCGGCGTCGCCCATGTAGACCATCATGACGGCGAAGTAGCTGACGTCTGCCACCTGCGCGCGCGCCTGCTCGATGCTCATGCCCTTCTTCGCGCGCAGCTCGGCGAGCTTGTGCGCATAGGACTCGAGCTTGTCGGAAGCGGCCGGCTCCACGAGCTCGATGCCGTCTACGGGCACGCCATGCGCCGCCACCTCGTCTGCCGTCCCCAGCACGACCACGTGCGCGATACCCGCGTCCACAATCTGGCGGGCCGCTTGCACGACGCGCGCGTCAGACCCCTCGGGCAACACGATGGTCTTCATGTCCGAGCGGGCTTTTTCTATCATCTTGTCCAGAAAGGAGCTCATGCGCACCTCCATGCCGTCGTCTTCATCAAGGGCATTGTAGCGCGCCTTCACCACCCTCTTCGCCCTCGCCGGGCCAGTCGACCTCTTCAAGGCATTCGACGCCGCTGTCGTGGCACAGCTCGCGCAAGCGCGCGTCGAAGGTGAACAAGGTCGCGTGCACGCGGCGCGCGAGGACGAGGTAGAACATGTCGTACACCGAATGGCGCAGGCGCACGCCTTCGGAAAACGCCTCCTGATACAGTTCTTCCATCGACACGAACAGGTCCACGCGCTCGCTGGCCTTGGACATCAAATCGAGCGCCGCATCGTGGTCGAGCAGCCCGCGCAAGACAAGCTTTCGGTAGACGCTGCACAGCTCGGCATAGAGCAGCTGCGGTGCGGCTATCCGTTCGTCCGGCAAGAGCAAAGACGCGGCTGCCAGCCCCTCCTGCGTGCCGTTTTGCATCTCGACAAGGACATTGCAATCTACGACTACCATCGTTCCTCCCTTGCCGCATGCACCATGTCCACGACGCTGTCGTATTCCGGCGGGAGCTCGAACTTGGGACCTTCGGCAATGCTCTTCAAAAACGCCGCATGCCGCTCCTCGCGCGACTTGTACCTCGCCGCCGGATTGGGGATGAAGGTAAGCCCCCCTTCGCGACGCGCCCCCTCGGGCAAGGGCGCGACCGCGCGAAGCGGCGGCTCCCTGCGCGCAAGACCCCCCTGTATGAGGGTGAGGGCTTGCTGCGACATGCTGCGGTTCTCGCGCTCCGCCCTCCGCTTGAGGGCATCGTAGGTGTCCTGCGGACAATCTCTGACCTGCAAAGCCGGCATAGCGCACCTTCCTTTCATCGGGGCAAAAGCCCGCAACCGGTGCATCCATTATAACATGCGTTTTGCATGAATTCAGCATCATTTACCGCAGAGAGCTTCTCCAAGCCCTGCGACTTGCGCGCTCCCGGCGCTCTGTCGCACCCCGGCTCGCATCGCGTCTATCTCACCCGCCGCATCCGCCCTCGCCGCGGCCGCGCTCCCCGCGCCCGCCTTCACTATGCCCATCTTCACCATGCTCGCCCGCGCCGCGCCCGTCTTCACCATGCGCGCCCGCGCCGCGCCCGTCCGCGCCGCAATCGATCTCGCTGCGGTCGTCGCGCAGCTCGTTGGGCATGACGCGTATGTCGGTGTAGCCCATCTCGCGCAGCGCCCGGGCCGTGCGGTGCGGCGGCGTGACGTCTGCCTGGAATCTCGCGCAATACTCGAGCGCCTGCACGAGGGTGACGTTGTGGTTCAGGTCCGCCATCGTGTCCACGTCGGGCACATCGGGCAAGTAGAGCGCCGGCAGCCCGAGCCGGGCGGCCTTTTGGATATAGGCCGGCAGCACCGTCAGCCCCTCGGCGTTGTAGAAGACGCCCGTGTGGTCGAAGGCCGTATCGCGCGTCCACCCCACGATGGAGACGCCCATCTCCTGGTCGGGCGCGACGACGATGCCGCCGCCTTCGCGCGCGCACAGCCCGTGCAGGCGCGCGAAGCCCTCCTCGACTACCGTGCGCCGCAGCGCCGGCATGTCGCAGCCCATGGACAAGACCGTGTCGTAGCCGCACGAAAAGACCTGCTCGAAGGCATCGTTGTAGTGCTCGTCGAAGCTCGCGCCGTCGTCGTGGATGAAGGAGATATGGCGCGGCCAGGCGCCGCTTTCGGCAAAGAGCGCGCGCATGCGCCGCTCTTGGTCGGCGCCGGGCGAGGAGATGAAGATGTCGTACTCGTCGCGCACAGGGCCGCCCTCGCAAGTGGCCTCCATCGCGTAGCGCTCCAGGCTTTTTCGCTCCAGGTCCGCGCATGCGTCGCAGCATATCTCGGCCACGTCGAAGAGCATGCAATGGTACAGCGCCGATGCCGTCTCGGGCGGAAAGAAGCCGTCCTTTATCGGCGTCAGGCGCGTCTTCACCTTGCCGGCCTCGGGCACCTTGGAGAAAAGCAATATGGCGTTCTTGCGCGTGTTCATACCCGCGATTGTACCCGCACCCGCGCCCGTGCGCGCATCTCGCATGCGCAGGCACACGGCGATGCCACGCAAACAAACGACGCGACCCGCCACGCAAGCAAACGACGATGCCGCGCGAATGCAAAAAGACGAAAAGGCGGCCTGCGGCATCTCGCCGCAGGCCGCCTCTACAGGCCGGGCCTTTTACCCAGACCCCGCCCCAGACCCTTCTCGGAAAACCGGTCCCTAGCGCACGAAGATGGCGATATTGTCCTTCTTCGCCGCCGTCGCCTTCTTCGCCAACTCCTCGACGGTGCCGTAGACCATGACCGCGTCCTGGCAATGATGCACGCAGCTCGGCAGCTTGCCCGCCGCCACGCGGTCGGCGCACAGATCGCACAGGTGCGTCGGCACGGGGAGGTAGTTGTACTCCCACACCCCGTCGCTGCTCTGGCGCGGGCCGTCTTGCTGGATGATGATGCCGAAGTCGCCCTTGGGCATGTCGTGCTCCATCTTGCAGGCCGTCACGCAGGCGTTGCAGCCGGAGCAGTACTCGTAGTCGATGAACAGGCCGTATGTCCCTTTCTCAGCCATGTCTTATTCTCCCTCCTTCGTACCGTACTTCTCCGTGATCTCGCGCAAGCGCCGCAGCTGCTCCTTGTCCTCGAACAGCTCCTCGGCGTTGTCGCGCAGGTGAAACGGCGTGTAGTGCTCGTGCTCGTGGGTCTTCCAGTAGTCCTCGACGTCGCAAAAGCCCTCGGGCTCGTAGTCCGGCGTCCATCCGTCGTAAAAGCTCGGCTTGTCGCTTGCGTGCGTCGGGCCGTGGGTGTAGCCCGTCGTGCACACCTGGTAGCTCGGCTGGTCTTCGGGCGTGTTGTTCTCCGGGGTGACCGGATAGACCGTGCACATGCCGCTCTTGATGGGCGCGCCGTAGCCGTTCGTCCCGTTCTCGCATTGCGGAATCAGGTTGTTCGGGTTGGAGTCGAAGACGCCGAACAAAACGGGCTCTGCCGGCTCCATCTCCGGGAACCACCAGCCGTGCTCGGTGGAGATGACCCTCGGGTCGATGGAGGGGTTCAGGCGGGCGACCTGCTTCATCTTGCCCATCTGGTTCTCGATCCACACCCAGGTGCCGTCCTCGATGCCGTATTTCTCCGCCGTCTCGGGGTTGATGTCGAAGCGCGGCCACGGGTGCAGCTCGCGGCTGATCGTCTCCGGCTGGCGCCACTCGGAGTGGAAGAACTCGAAGGAGCGCTTGCCGGTCGTCAGGACGAGCGGGTACTTCTCGGCCAGCTGCGGCGTGGACACCGGGCTCGTGGGCGGCTCCTGGTAGTACGGCAGCGGGTCGTCGCCGAAGGAGGCGAACAAGGTGCAGTACAGCTCGTAGCGGCCCGTCGGGGTCATGAAGCCGGGCAGGCCGTCCGGACGCAGGCCGCCGGTCTCGAACTTGCGGTAGTGGAACGCGTGGTACCACATGCCGTGGTACTTCTCCTCGACGCGCTCCATAGTCATAGGCGTGCCGTCGTTGTCGACCACGCCGTCATGCTCGAAGCGCCAGTTCATGTAGGAGCGGTCGTCCACGACGTAGTCCGGCCAGTTCCACGGCGAGATCTTGTGGCCGAGGCCGATCATGATCTCCTCGTCGGAACGCGCCTCGTAGAAGGTCGAGGCCTTCGTCAAGGTGCGCAGCGGGTCGAACCACACGCGGATGCAATCGCGCTCGGGCGACATCGCGCACGGCAGCACGAGGTCGGCGAAGGCGACGGCGGTCGGCGTGATGAACAGGTCGACGACGACCACGAAGTCGATGGTCTTGAGCGCGCGGTAGAGGCGCGGCGCGTCCTGGCCCATGTTGGCGATCGGGTTGCCGGACTCGATCCACAGCATCTTCACTGGATGCGGCTTCTCGGTCTCGATGGCCTGCAAGATGGAGTCGGCCTGCGAGGAGGCGGTGAAGCCGTACTTCTTCAGCGGGTAGCGGTTGACGCCCAGACGGTTTTGCACGTAGGGGGTGCCGTCGATGGTCCAGATGCCGGAGCCGTAGCTGAAGTCGAGGCCTGCGGCCTGGTCGATCAAGACGTTGCCGCCGGGCACGTCGATGTTGCCGCTGATGCCGACGAGGCAGGCGATGGCATGCGCCGAGATGACGCCGATTTTCGCCATGTCGACCGCAAGGCCCCAATGCACCGTCGCCGGCTTTGCCTTGGCATACATCCGCGCCGCCGCGACGATCTGCTCTTCGGGAATCCACGTGATCTCGGCCACCTTGGACGGCGGGTACTCCTCGACGCGTTGCGCGAGCGCCTCGAAGCCGTAGGTCCACTTCTCCACGAAGTCGTGGTCGTAGAGGTCCTCATGAATCATCACGTACATCATGCCCAGCGCCAGCGCCGCGTCCGTGCCGGGGCGAATCTGCAGCCACATGTCGGAGCGCGAGGCCAGCCAGGTGAGCTGCGGGTCGATGGTGATGAGCTTGGTGCCGCGCTTCATCGACTCGACGATCCAATGCCCGGTAAAGGCGTCGGAATTGTTCACCACGGGGTTCACGCCCCACAGCACGCACACCTCGGGGTTCACGAACTCGGGGTCGTCCTCGTAGCGCCGCGAGCGGAACTGCGAGAAATCGGAGACCCACTGGTTGCCCATGATGACGTAGCACAAGGCCGTGCGCGGAAGCATGCACGAGTCGCCGGACAGGAAGCACAAGGTCAGGTCGGAACCGTTGAAGTTCGCGTACTCGTTGTGGCCGATGGCCTGGGAGACGTTGCGCCCCGTGCCGATCATCGAGACGATGCACTCGGGGCCGAAATCGGCCTGGATCTTGTGGACCTTTTCGATGATCATGTCGTAGGCCTCGTCCCACGACACGCGCTCCCACTTGCCCTCGCCACGCTCGCCGGCACGCTTGACCGGCCACTTCAGACGGCGTTCGCTGTTGACCATCTGGGGAAGCTCCAGGCAGCGCATGCACAAGCGCCCCGCCGTATAGGGGGAGTTCGGGTCGCCCTCGGTCTTGACGAGTTTGCCGTCCTTGTCCGTGTAGAAGATGATCTGGCAGCCCGCATGGCAGCCCGGGCCGGACCACATCGTCGTCCTCGTCGCCGTCAGGTCGCCTTCCTGCCAACGCACCTTGTCGGGATAGAGGTCCATGTTGTAGGTGTTGTTGTAGTCGACGCCGTAGGCGATGCCCTTCTTGCGCACCCGGTCGCCCACTTGCTCGTCGTCAGCCGCGAGCTGCGCGGAAGCGATGTTGACGGTCTTGCCGTCCATCACCTCGCCAGCGTCGTCCCACCCGGCTGTCGCTTTCTCGTCTTCAGCCATGTCCGCTCCTCTCTCTTCTCTCTCTTTCGGGGCGCTTCCGGCACACGTGCCCGACGCGCCCCCGCGCTATCCGGAGATGGGGCGATTCACCGCCGCGAGATTAAAGAGCGCGCGACCCTTGTCCCCCCACCGCCGATATCACGAAAAAAGATAGAGCGCGCGCGAAACGAAGAGAACTGGCATATTGCACAACGAGGCGCGCTTCCTTTTGGAGCAAGACCGATGCGCGCCGCTACGCGCCCTTTTCCTCCTGCGCCGCCGCCGCGGCCGTCTCGTGGATGACGGCGTTTTCGACCAGGTACGCGCTCGTCTTCAAGCGCAAAGCGCCCTGACGCGCGAGATAGGCGTGCCCCGATTGCTCGACCTGGCGGCGGTACTCGTCTTCGTGCCCCGCCGGGGCCTGTACTTTGTAGAATTCCTCCAGGTCTTCTTCGGAC
>CAVFDV010000032.1:0-15226 GCA_963621315.1 Oscillibacter sp. MSJ-31 | reverse complement strand
GAGCAGGCTTTTTTATTGAAAACGGACACACTTTTTGAGCCATAACCCTTTTTCACCGGCTTGCCCCGCATCCGCCGCTTTTCACCTGCCCGCGCCGCGTCCTTCGCGCTAGAATCAGCTGCGCTGCGCATGCGACGCGGCGTGCAAGCGCGCCGATGTGACGCGGCGTGCAAGGGCGCCGCACGCGTAGCGCAAGGGGCGCATAGGGCAGGCGCGCATGCGGGCTTCACGCGCCGCCGCACCACCTGCCCGCCGCCGCACAGGGAAGCGCACAGGGAAACGCTGCGCGCCGCATGCGCAGCGCGCACACACGGGAACACGCGCAGGCGCGCAGGCACGCGCGGGCGCGCACACGGGAAAGGACCGAGTAGGGATGAAGATCCTCGTCACCGGCGGCGCCGGGTTCATTGGCAGCCACACCATCGTCGAGCTGCAGCAGGCGGGCCATGAGGCCGTGGCCTACGACAACCTCTCGAACGCCAACCCCGTGGTCTTCGAGCGCATCGAGGCCATCACGGGGGTGCGCCCGGGCTTTATCGAAGGCGACATCCGCGACGTGGACAAGATGACGCGCGTCTTTTCCGAGGGCGCCTACGATTGCGTCATCCACTTCGCCGGCCTCAAAGCCGTGGGCGAGAGCGTGGAAAAGCCCGTCGAGTACTACGACAACAACGTCGGCGGCACGGTGAAGCTCTTGCTGGCCATGCGCGCGGGCGGCTGCAAGAACATCGTCTTTTCCAGCAGCGCCACCGTCTACGGCACGCCCGAGACGCTGCCTTTGACCGAGGACATGCCGCGCGGCGAGACGACCAACCCCTACGGCACGACCAAGGCCATGATCGAGCGCATCCTGGCCGACACGCAGCAGGCCACGCCCGGCATGAACGTCGTGATCTTGCGCTACTTCAACCCCATTGGGGCGCATCCGTCGGGGACCATGGGCGAAGACCCCGCGGGCATCCCCAACAACCTCATGCCCTACATCACGCAGGTGGCCGTCGGCAAGCTGGAGCGCCTGGGCGTCTTCGGCGACGACTACGACACGCCGGACGGCACGGGCGTGCGCGACTACATCCACGTCATGGACCTGGCCAGCGGGCACGTGGCGGCGCTTTCGGCGCTTGCCCCCGAGGGCGCCTGCAAGGTCTACAACCTCGGCACGGGGCGGGGCACGAGCGTGCTCGAGCTGGTGCATGCCTTCGAGAAGACCACCGGGCAAGACCTGCCCTACCGGATCGAGCCGCGCCGTGCGGGCGACATCGCCTCGTGCTACGCGGGCTGCGACAAGGCGGCCGCGGAGCTGGGCTGGAAGGCGCGTTACACCATCGAGGACATGTGTGCCGACTCCTGGCGCTGGCAAAAGGCCAACCCGAACGGCTACGAGGGGTAAAAGGGGAGGCCGAAAAGGCGCCCGGAAAAGGGCGCCTGCAGGGGGTGTCCGGAAGCGGCGCCCGCAGGTGCGTCCGGAAGCGACGCCCGCAAGGAGGCGCCTAGCTTTTCTTCGCGTTGTAGGTGTCGATGGTGGCTTGCATCGAGTCGATGGACTGCTGCAGCTGCTGGTTCGTGTCCTTCAGGCCGTCGAGCTGGGATTGCTGCTCGGCCAAGGTGGTGCTCGTCTCGGTCGCCTTCGACAGCGTGCCCATCAGCATCGGCGCGCGCACCACGAAGACGAGCAGCAACACCACGCATGCCACGGCCAGGCATATGGCCAGCGCCGGCGTGCGCGAGACCTTCGCCGAGGACGCGTCGAGGCCGGAGGGGCGCGCATGGTACTTGCCGCTGTCGCGCGCGTGCATCTGCACCTGGCGGGCGCGGTAGTCGTCGTAGCCCGCCGCACCGCCCGCCGCGCCGTGTCCGGCAGGGCTGCCCGCCGCCCGGCCGCGTGCCGCAGGCCCCGCCGGGCCGCCTGCGGCCTGGCGCGCGCCATGCGCCTGCGATGCCCCGCGATACGAGGGGATCTGGGCCTGCGTGCGGTAGACGTCGCCTGCCGCCTGCGCGTTGCGGTAGCCGCGCGCGCTGCCTATGGGGTCCACGAAGCCCTCGTCTAGGTCCAGCGAGGCGTCGCGGCGTATATGCCGCGCATCGCCCGCGCCCGCGCGCCCGGCGCCGCCGGCTTCGTCTATGTAGCGCCGCTTGCGCATCTTTTTCGCGTCCCCCTTTTTCGCTAGTCCGAGATCTTCATCTGGTAGAAGCCGGGCGTGTCGTAGTCGAGCGTCTTGAAGGTGTAGCCCAGCTCTTTCAGGCGGTCGATCATCTCGGGCAAGGCCTCGGTCGTCGTCTGCTTGCCGGGGTTGTCGTGCATGAGCACGCAGATCGGCGAGTTCAGCTTCGCGAACTTCTCGGCGTCTTTCATCACGTTGTCGAGGATGGTGGCCGTCGGGACCTTGCCGTTCACCATCTGCGACGACTCCGAGTCGCCCGCGAGCACGTTCCAGTCGAAGTACTGGTAGCCGCGCTTTATGACCTCTTGGGGCAAGGCGGTGGCGACGCTTTTGTTGTAGTAGCCGATGGTGGTGGACCCCCCGGCGAAGCGGCAGATCTTTATCTCGTGGCCCACGGCCGCCTCGAGCTTTTCTTTTGTCTTGTCAAAATCGCTCGTGAAGTAGTTGTCCACGCCGTTCTTGTAGTAGCTGTAGCTGTCGTTTTGGTCCCAGTCGTGGATGCCGACGGCGCTGCCCTGCGCCTCTATCTCCTTGCACAAGTCGAGGTTCAGGTAGGTGTACTCCTCGTCGTTGCCCAGGCAAAACCACGTGGCGACGGCGCCCTTCTCCTTCAATATCTCGAGGTTTTTCGTCGTCAGCTCGTCGTCGGGCCCGTCGTCGAAGGTGAGGTAGCACACCTTGCCCGAGCCGTCGCCTAGAAACGAGAGCCGCCCCTGCGCGTTGCGCCATTGCAAGAGCTGCTCGGAGTGCCTGGAGTTCAGGTCGTTGTTTTCCTGCTGGATCTGCTGCGTCTGCGTCTGCGTCTGCGAAAGCTCGTCTTGCGCGGACTGCAGGCGCGCGTCGGCGCTCGACATGGCGACTTGCTCGACGACGACCGCGATGACGAGGACGATGAGCGTGACGATGAGCACGCGGCTGAATGCGCTTGTGTTTTTCATGCGGGGCATTATCGCACACTTGCCCAATCGCCGCCCGCGCAAACGCGCGGCGGGGCTATCATGGGCGCGGTCGCGCGGGACGCTCGCCTGCGTCGCGGGCACGCGCGGCATATCCATGGACAGACGATGGGAAAGGCGAGAGGCCGCATGAGGAAAGCCCCGAAAAACGCGCAGGTGAAGGCGGGTAAATACGTGCAGGGGCTTGCCGAGTCGGCTGCAGGGGAGCTCGAGGTAGACGACGTCGGGGACTTCGACTTCGAGGACGCGGGCGTAGACGGCGAGGCGCCCGCCGGGGATGCAGCAGCCGCCGACGAGGCGCCCGCCGAGGATGCGGCAGTCGCCGATGACGTCCCCGCTGATGATGCGGTCGCCGACGAGCCGGCTGCGGCCGTGCCCGCCGACGAGCCCACGCCTGCGCCGGCTGCCCCGGACGCGGGCGTTGAAGACGCGTTTGCGACGGATGCAGATGGTGGATTCGCGCGCCCCGTTGCCACGACCGCGCCTTTTGCCGCCGCGACGCGCCGCGACGCGCCCGCCGGAAAAGCCGGCCGCGCCCTGCCCGTCTCGCGCCGCACGCTTGCCATCGCCGGCATCGCCGTCGCAGCACTTGCCGCAATCTATCTCGGAGGCGCCCTCTACTTCTCCTCGCATGTCTTTCCCTCCACCAAGATAAACGGCGAGGACGCCTCGCTTGCCTCGATATCCGAGCTTGCCCATTCGCGCGCCACGCAGGTGACCGACTACAAGGCCTCCGTGCGCGGTGATGGCGTGACGGCGGACTTCTCCGGCGCCGACATCGACCTGGGCTTCGACGGCGACGCCTTCGGGGACGCGGTCGAGCGGTCCATAGGCGAGTGGTCCTGGCCTGCCGCCATCTTCACGAGCCGCGATTTGCAGATAGAAGAGCCGCTGAGCTTCAACGCCGAAAAGCTCTCGCAGATAGCGGGCGCGCCCATCGACGCCTTCAACGAGACAGCCGAGCACCCGCAGGCGGCGACCATCTCCTACGACAGCTCCAAGCAGGCGTTTTCCATAGTGAAAGAGGAGGCGGGGACCTACATCGACAAAGAGGCCGCCTTGCGCGCCGTCTCCGAGGGGGTCTGCGCGCTCAAAGGCGAGATAGAGCTGGGCGAGGACGTGCGCGAGCAGCCGGCGCTCTTCTCCGACGACGCGCGCCTGCCCGACGCCGTGGCAAAGGCGAACTCCTTTGCGAAGTGCAAGATAGAGCTGAACGCCTGCAGCACGCAGGTGCGGACCGTCGACGCCTCGCTCATAGGCGGCTGGGTCGTGCTCGACGACGCGGCGTCTGCCGTGGTGGACGTGGACACGGTGCGGAAATGGACCCAAGGCGAGCTGTCGCGCCAATGCGACACGATCGGCGCGCAACGCACGTACACGCGTGCCGACGGCAAGCAATGCACGGTCTCGGGCGGCACCTACGGCTGGAGCATCGACGGCGCGGCCCTGGCAGAAGAGCTCGCGCAGGCCATCGAGGCGGGCTCGAGCACGGCCATCGACATCCCCATGAGCGCCTCGGCGGCGCGCTGGCAGCCGGGCGGCGCGGACTGGACGAGCTATATCGACATCGACCTGGGCGAGCAGCACGCGCGCTTCTACGACGAGTCGGGCAACATCATCTGGGAAAGCGACATCGTCTCCGGGGCCGAGAAGGACAACCGCTCCAGCCCCACGGGCGTCTACACCATCAACTCGAACATGGGGCGCGACCGCACGCTGATAGGCGCCGACGAAAACGGCGACGGCAAGCCCGACTACGAGACGCCGGTGAGCTATTGGATGCCCTTCGTGGGCGATTCGGTGGCCTTCCACGACGCGTCGTGGCGCTCGAGCTTCGGCGGCACCATCTACAAGGAGTCGGGCAGCCACGGCTGCATCAACCTGCCCACCGACAAGGCGGCGGCGCTCTACGATTTGGTGAAGGTGGGCACCGTCGTGGTGAGCCACGGCTAGGGCGCCGGCGCGCGCGGCCGGCGCGGCCGGCTGCCCGTAGCAGCGCATATGCCGCCGCCGCCATGCTGCGGCGGTACGAGACGCCGCGACGCGCGCCAAGGCCGCGCCGCCCGCGCGCGCGGGCAAATCCTGAAGGATTTGCCCCCTTGCAGTATTTGCCCGTTCATCTATATTGAATCCCAAATAAAAACGGCGCGAAAGCCGCCCCGCCCCCGCGCGCATGCGCGCCGCCGGCGGGTCGTCTCGTGCGGGCATCGCGTCCCGCCAGAAGGTTCGCGCCGCGGTCTCGAGGATGGTGCCATGCCGGTGAGGGGAAGCGGGCAGACGGGTCTGGAAAACGCGGGCGCGCGCATACCGCGCCGCGCGCGCCGCCGGCGTGCATCCCGCGCCCTCCTCGCCTTCATCCTCACGTTCTCGCTTGCTGCAAGCGGCGGGCTGCTTTATGCGCTGGCAGGCGCGTGGGCGCAGGGCAACGCGGTGCCGTATGTGGGAAATATCGTCGTCTACCAGCAAGTCGGCGGCATCGTCAGCGACCAGGTCCTCGCCAACGCCGCCACGGGCGACTCGCAGACCGTCGAGATTTCCGCGCGCGCCGGCACCGTGCAGCTCGTCTCGCTTCTCACGTGGAGAAACGGAGACGGCACTGAAGACGAGGACGGCGCCAGATACGTGGCGTGGCAGAGCACGGACGCGGGGGTGGCGAGCGTCTCGGCTGCAGGCCTCGTCACGGCGGTGGCCGACGGCTCTTGCGACGTCACGTGCTCGATCGCCGCCGACCAGGGCATCACCGACGGCGCCGACATCACGGCGACGCTCCACCTGAAGGTCTCCGGTCAAAGCGGCGCCTTGCGCGTCTCCGATATCTCGATATGGTGCGACGGCGTGCGCATCGACGGATCGGGCGAGCCCATCATCAAGGCCGTCGAGGAATCGCAGCTCGCCACCGAGACGCTTTCCCTCTACGCCGAGGTCACGGTCTTGGACCCGGCGACGGAGCGGACTGAGGTCTACTCGACCAAAAACGGCCTGATCTCCAAACAAGTCGAAGGTCTGGCCGACATAGTCTGGAGCGTCGAGGACGCCGCCTACGCCTCCATCGATCCGGTGAACGGCACCTACCGCCAGAACAACTTCGGCGCCTCGGCGGTGCGCGCGACCTGGGGCGAGGGCACGGACTATGCGGTGTCCCAGAAGGCCACGATCACCTACCGCGACGTCAACCCGCCCGACAACGAGGAAGGCTTCGCCCCGCAGACCACCTTGCGCATCAAGGCCTACTACGAGGTGTCCACCACGGGCGAGAAGTTCGACAAGCCGCCCGCCGCCGACTCCGGGCAGTTCGTGGTCGACAAGACCCTCTCGCTGTCCCAGGTGCAAGGCGTCGACTCGACGACGGCCACCTACAGCTCGGTGGACTCGACTTCCGGCTCCTACATGACCATCACAGGCCGCGGCGCCTATCTCTCCAAGCTCATCGACGAGGCCGGCGTGCAGATCGACGGCATCGCGGGCTTTTGGTTCCAGACGGCCGACAGCGGCGGCGGGGTCTACGCCGAGGGCGTCTCCTACGACTATCTCTACAACGCCGAGCGCTATTGGTACCCGCGCGCCAAAGACGGCGGCAAGGAGCGCTACGCCGACAAGGTGCAGGTGTGGCCGATCGTGGCATGGGAGACCTCGCAGATACACAAAAACGACGGCAACTGCCAGCCCGACTACGACATGAGCAACGGCCGCTCGTTTTGCCTGCTCATGGGCGGCACCACGGCGGGCGGCAACTCGAACAAGTGGGCGCGCAACATCAAGACCATCTACATCAAGCTCTCCGGCAAGGCGCCCGCCCAAGACGGCGACGACGACGGCGGCGGCGACCATGGCAAAGACGACCCGGTCAACCCCGACGCGGACCCGGATTCCGACAACTCGGGCGACCGCGACGGCGGCAACGGCCAGAGCGGCGGTTCGGGCAACAACGGCGACGACGCTCAGGGCGGGCGCGACAACGGCGGCACGGCGGCCGGCATAAACGACACGGACGCGGGGTCCGGCACGAGCGCCGACACCGGCACGAACGGCGGCGCGCAGGCAGGCGCCAAATCCGGCGCGTCGCGCACGCCGCGGGGCGCCGCCGAGGCGCAGGCCGAGGTGAACCAGAAAAAGGCCGAGAGCACGCCTGCGGCGGCGGCGAAGAAGTACTACGTCTACCAGGGCATGAACAACAACGCCGTGGAGGATGCCCAAGAGCTCGACTACGACAACCCGCTCGCCCCCTTCGTCTTGCCCGTGGCGCTTCTCGTGGTGGCCGCCGGCGCCGCGCAGGCGATGTGGTGGTACGCGCGGCAACGGCGCGAGACGACGATGCTTTCAGGCCCGCGCGCGTCCGCGCAGGCGGCGTCCGGGTAGGAGAGAGGGTATCTGCAAAAGGAGAGGAACGCTGGCAGGAGGCTTCGGACGAGGGGGCCTTGGGACGTTTTCGAGGAGGATGCAGATGGGAAAGCACAGCGCAAGGCAGATGAAGGCGGCGGCGCACGGCGCGCACGGTGTGTATGACGCGCGCAATGCGCATGGCGCGGGCGGCACGCGCGTCCGCAGGCGGGGAAGGCACCTGCGCGTCGTCTCGGCGCTCGCGGCGGTGGCGCTGCTCTCGGCGCTCGTGTGCGTGAGCGCGTTTGCGGCAGAGCTCTCCCCCGACTACAGGTTCTATACGCAAAACCCCGACGCCGACACCTTCACCATCAACACCTGCGAGCAGTTCGTGGCATTCTCCAACCTCGTCAACGGCACGGCCGACACCAACGGCGACGGGCGGGCGGACGTGGCTGCGGTGAGCTTCGAGGGCAAGACGGTCAAGCTCGCCAAGCGCCTCGACTTTTCCGGCACGGACGGCGCGGCTCCCGTGGGCGGGCAAAACGGCACCTCGTTTGCCGGCACCTTCGACGGCGGCAACAACCAGATCGTCGGCCTGTCCCTGAAAACTGGCGGCGCGACCTCCAACATCGGCATCTTCGGCTCGTGCACGGCATCCTCCACCGTGCAAAACCTCGCCGTACGCAGCATGAAGCTTGCCCTGTCCAACGTGGGCAAGGACGTGCAGACGCGCCAGTTCGAGAGCATCGGGCTTGCCGTGGGCTACAGCGCGGGCTCTATCGCGGGCATCTCCACGGACGCGAACTGCGCCTTGAGCATAGAGGACGCGGCCAGCGCGACCGACGACATACGCTACCCCATCTTGAACGTGGGCGGCATCGCCGGCATCGTGAAAGGCGACGTCTCGGCATGCGAGAACAAGGCGGCCGTGACCGTGAAAGACTCCGGCGGCAGCATCAACGACGAGGAGCTCGTCGTCGGCACCGGCGTCGGCGGCGTCGTGGGATGCGCGGGCGACATGGACACCTCCGTGTCCGGCCAGGCGAAAAAGACCAAGGGCTACGCGCACGGCACGGTCTCGGGCTGCACGAACAGCGGCAACGTCTTCATCTACACGACGGCCGAGATGGGGCAGGGCACCTACTCCACGAACTGGGCGGGCATCCATTTCGTGGGCGGCATCGCCGGCTACAGCAAAAGCGACATCGCCAATTGCAGCAACAGCGGCTTCATCAAAAACGAGCACGGCCAGCGCTGCGGCGGCATCGTGGGCAGCGCGCGCCTAGGGCTCGTGGACAAGAGCGGGTCGGGCGGCATGATCCAAAGCAACGACGGCAAAGACCAGCCGGAGATCTGCGTGAGGGAATGCACGAACACGGGCGACGTCTATTGCTACGTCGCCGCGGGCGGCATCGCCGGCTCCACGGGCTGCGGCGTGTCCACCCTGGCGTGCATGAACGGCACCCCCGACGAGGCAAACGACCAGACCTCCACCTACATCGTCGTCGCGCGCGGCAACAAGCCCTTCGCCGGCGGCATCGTGGCCCAGACCTACGGCTCGATCGCGTTTTGCGCCAACTACGGCACGTCTGCGACGGCGAGCCTGAACAACGCGGAGGCCGCGACCGATATCAGCTCCGTGGCAAACGACCTGACCTTGCAGGCGGGCTACTATGTCGCGGGCATCACGGGCGGCGCGCGCATACTCAAAGACGACGCCGGGCGCGCGCAAAACACCCCGCATATCTACTCGAACATCAACATGGGCTACGTCATCGCGCAAAACAACGACGGCAACGGCTACCGCGAGCGTCAGGTCTGCGGCAACACCGAGGACAAGATGACCATCTCGGTCTACGACAACCTGGGCCTTGACGGCATGTGCCTGTACCGCACGACCCAGGAGATCGCCTATGCCCAAGACGGCATGATGAGCGGTGTGAACCTCGTCGCGTCGAAAAAGCAGCTCACGACGAAGTCCACGAAGGTAAGCGACGTGGACAAGAACTTGAGCGACAGCCGCACGTTGCTCGGCGTGTTGAACGCGCATGCCGATGAAAACGGCTACAAGTACTACTGGCAGCAATCCGGCAGCACGACCGTCTCGCAGCTGCCCGGCTTGAACATCTACCTGGGTACGCAGGCCGCGAGCCTCTCGGGAGCGTCGTTTTCCCAGAGGAAGTGCGCCTCGTACCTGGGCGTGGAAGGCGCGCTGCCCACCGTCTCCGGCAAGCTCAACGGCACGACCCTCTACCAGGGCGTGGACTTCTACCTCGTCGCGCAACCCGGCGCGATAGAAAAGACCGGCCACACGACGGAAGACACCCGCTTGGCCTACAAGGCCACCGTCGTCGGCATCGGCGACTACACGGGCACGGCGACGGTGCTCTACGGCATAGGCGACATGGACCTTTCCGATTGCACCGTCTCGTTTACCTGCGACGACGAGTTCGACTGGACGGGGCATTTGCCGAAGGACAGCGACATCGTGGTGAAAGACCCCGCCGGCAATGTCGTCTCCGCCGACGACTACACTTGGAAGCTCGACCAGGGCAAGATGAAAGACGACGAGAAGGTGCTCGCGGCCTTCGACGAGGAGGGCAAGCCCACCTACGCGTCCATGTCCGACACCGACTACCCCATACTCGTCACGCCGGCAGATGGCGCCGAGCTGGTGGGGCAGGTCTATGGCACCTACCGCATCGGGCGCGCGGACCTGAAGTACAACAGCACCGACGCCGACACCGACCCCGAGGAGTTCGCCAAGTCGCCCCACGGCACGCGTGTGGCCATGGGCACCGATTACGAGCAGGACTACCAAAGCTCGCGGCAGCAGACAGAGGGCAACCGCCCCATCACGGCGGTCTTTCCCTACACGGGCCATGCCATACGCCCGAGCGTCGAGTTCGTCTACCGCGGCCACGTGCTGCCCTACTCGTACTCGTCGACCAACACCGAGAAAGGCGAGGTCGAGGTGGGCACATCCGTGGCAAAGCTCGAGCAGGCCGACCGCGCCAACGCCATCACCGTGAGCAAGCGCGTCCTGGCCAGCAGCCTCGGCGGCGGCGGCGCGACCGACCCCTACGAGGACCAATACTCCAAGGACGCCGACGGCAACCTCGACAACATAGGCAGCGCGACGGAAAGGAAGATCGGCGGCATCTACATCGAGCCCTACGCGACCAACGCCACCTCTCCCGTGAACTTCGAGAGCAACGACGCAATGCTCTTCTACATCGACCCGACGCTCAAGCCCAGCTTGTCTGATGTGAACGTGACGCTTGAATACACCGAGCGCTCCTTTACCCCGGGGCAGGTCTACACGCCGGCCGTGACGGTCGACTACCTGGGCTCTGCGCTCGACGAGGGCACGGACTACGTGGTCGAGTACAGCCAAAACGCCACGTTGGGCACCGCCGTCGTCACGATCAAGCCGGGCAGCAACGGCATCTTCACCGACGAGCAGTCCACGACCTTCGAGCTGGTGGGCGGAAGCGACACCGTCGAGTGGCATTGGGATTGGGCGGGCGCCGACAACGACGCGCTCACCGTCTCGGTCACGGGCGTCGAGGCCACCGGCGAGGGCGCGCTTTCCCTCGAGATCCCCGCACGCGTCGTCCACGACGGCAAGACCTACACGACCACGGCGGTGGGCGCGCGGGCGTTTTGCGGCATCTCGGACCAAAACGTGGAGGTCACCCAAGACGCGAGCGGCTACGATGTCTACGGGCGCGCCGGAGACGTGCTCTCCGGGACCGCGCCCGATGTGATGGCGCGCGTGAAGAGCATCGTCATACCCGACACGGTGCAGACGATCGGCGCGCGGGCCTTTGCCAACATGGTCTCGGCGTCGA
The DNA here is from genome assembly GCA_963621315.1 of Oscillibacter sp. MSJ-31. GTDB lineage: Bacteria > Actinomycetota > Coriobacteriia > Coriobacteriales > QAMH01 > CAVAWX01. The sequence goes on along the minus strand of CAVFDV010000032.1, from coordinate 3,934 downwards.
GCGCCACCGGCGAGACGGCCCTCGAGTCCGTCTCGTTTGCCGACCCGTACGCCTCGCAATGCAAGGTCATCGACCGCGAGGCCTTCTATGCGCAAAACAATCTCTCCGAGTTCACCGTGCCCGCCTCGGTGGAATACATAGGCCTGAAGGCCTTCGAGGAGCGCTCCGCCACCGACTACGCGGCCGAGACGACAAAGCTTGCCGGCCTGAAGAAGATCGTCTTTTTGACGCAAGATGCCGAGGCGCTCGCCTACCGCAAGGCCGACGACGCCGGCGAGAGCTATGCGCAGGGCTACAAGGGCATCGCATCGATGAGCAAGGCGGCGAACTCGACCTTTGCCTACGTCGGCTTGCCCAAGTACACGTTCGGCCCGGATGTGTACTACTACAGCTCGGCTGTGAAGCTCGCCGCGGCCCTCGAGTCGTGCAGCAAGGAGCGCAAGGCGAACTCGTCTACGGGCGAGCCGACTGAGGAAGCGTACAAGAACGCCTGGATCGGCGGCGCCTATTGGACCTTGCATACCCTAAACGCGACGGCAGACCTCTCCTTTGCCATCGACTCGGCGGACAAGGCCAAGACCTCCTCTGCCGTGCCGAGCGCCCAAAAGGGCAAGGTCGCGGGCGCGAAAGTAACCCTGCCGGCCCTTGCGGCAAAGAGCGGCTATCTCTTTAGCGGCTGGAAGGACGCGGCCGGCAAGGTGCACAAAGCAGGCGAGAGCTTCACCATGCCGTGCGAGAACTGCACCCTCACGGCGGCCTTTGCCGACGATGTGACCATCGACTTCAAGGTGGCGGGCGCAGATGCCTCCGCGCCCGCATCCGGCCTGCCCGCGAGCATGGCCCACCAGCAGTCGGGCGCCGCAATCGAGCTGCCCGAGCTGGTGGTGAAGGAGGGCTACGTGTTCCAGGGCTGGAGCGACGGGTCCACCGTGTGGCCGTGGGGCACGTGGACGGTGCCTTCCGGTAAGGCGTCCGTCACGCTTACGGCAAAGATCGCGCGCGCGGCCACGGTCGGCTTCACCGCCGACCAAAAGCTCGTCGACGACAAGGTGGTCGTAGGCCAGCTTCCCGAGGCGCTTTCGAACAAGGCCATCGGCAGCACGGTCGTCTTGCCCGACCTCGCGCTCAGCCCCTACTACACGCTCGACGGCTGGAGCGACGGCACGAAGGTATGGCCTGCCAAGGCGGCCTACACCGTCCCGTCTGCCGCCGTCACGCTGCAGGCGAAGGTCAGCTACCGCGACACGCCGGCCAACCCCGTCAAGCGCGCCTACGGCTCGTCGGGCGAGTACGGCTCGGACCAGATCCGCGCGACGCTTGAAATCGAGGACGTGCCGCAGGGCACGGCCAGCGCCTGGCAGTGGTACACCTGCAAGCAAGACGGCACCAAGACCTCCACGATCTACGGGGCGACCAAGGCAACCTACGCGCTGCCCATCGGGCGCGTGCCGTCCACGACCTACGTGTGCTGCGACGTCACCATCACCCTGGCCGACGGCTCGACGCACGTCTACACCTCGCCGTACGCGGCGCTGAAGGTGGCGAAGGCCTCCAACGAGGTGGCGCTCGGGCTGCCCACGTCCGTGACGGCGAGCAGCGTCGTCTTCGACGCGGCGACGGCCATGCATGGCGCCGACAAGCTGCAATACGGCATCACGACTTCCGACGACGCCGATTCCGTGACGACGTGGACCGACACCCCGAGTTTCACCGGGCTGGACACGACGTCGAAGACCTACTACGTGTTTGCCAAGGTCGTCGAGTCCGACACCTACAAGGGAGCGGTCTCGGCCGGCGCGCTCGTCACCTTGCAGCAGGTGAACGTGAGCTTCGACAAGATGAACATGGGCCCTGTCACCACCATTTCCGTGTCGAAGGGGGCGGCGGTGCCCGCCTCGGCGGCGCCCGAGGTCGCCTCGGTAGGCGGGGTGGACTTCGCGGGCTGGTACACGGACCCGCAATGCAGCGACGACGCGGCGTTTACCCTGGACAAGACGCCGGTCGTCTCCGACATCACGCTCTACGCGAAATATGCCAAGGACTACAGCGTGAAGGTGCAGGTCGTCTCCGATAGGACCGGCTCGACGGTCTTTCGCGAGACGACGGTCACCGATGCGCAGATACGCAGCATGGTGAACACCGACCCGGTCTACATGCAGTTCTACGCGAAGGGCGCCGCCAAGTCCTTCGTCACGAAGCAAAGCGTCTCGCTGGCCGACGTGATGCAGGCGGCGGGCAGCGGTTTCACCGCCCGCGACAGCGACTACGTGACGGTCGGCTCTGCTTCCGGCAACTTCTTCCCGAACCTCTCCTCCACCTGGGGCGAGCTGAAGGCCGGCAAGTTCTACCCCGACGACAAGGCCGACCAGTTCATCACGACAAACCCGGTCGATGTGGCGCCCTCGCTTGCCCTAAGCTACGCAGGCGATGCCTACACGGGCGACACGACGGCAGGCGAGCTGGCCGACAGCTACGCCAAGACAGACCGCGTCTACGTGGCCTCCGGGTGCCCGCGCACCTTCCTCGGCATATCCGGCGAGTACAGCTCGTCCAGGTCCGACGCCTACGCGGGCAACCGCTCGGCATCCGGCGCGGACACGATCCGCATCATCGTGCCCACGGCAAAGCTCAGCTTCGACTCCAAAGACGGCTCGGCCGTCGAGGCGCAGACCATCGAGGCGGGTACGGCGCCCGTGCAGCCTGCCGCGCCCTACAAGGCGGGTTATGCCTTCGGCGGCTGGTACACCGACGAGGGCTGCAGCGCCGGCAACGAGTTCGACTTTTCCCAGGCGCTTGCCGGCGACAAGACCGTCTACGCGAAGTGGGACGCCGTCGATTTGAGTGCCGAGGCAAGCGGCGCGTCCGGCGTCTACGGCTATGCGGCCGGCTCGCTTCAGGCCTCCGTCGCGACGACGCCTGCCCTTTCGGGCGCGAGCTACCAGTGGTACGAGGTCGCAGACGGCGCTGTGGCGGGCGAGGCCATCGACGGGGCGACGGGCGCTGCCTACGCGCTGCCCGAAGGGCGCGACGCGGGCACGTACTCCTTCTATTGCGTGGTGTCCGGCACGGCCGGCGGCGCCGCGCGGAAGGCGCAGTCGAACACGGTCCAGATCGTGGTGGAAAAGGCGGTCGTCTCGATCGACGACGCGCCGGGCGTGGCTTCCGGGAACATGGCGGCCACGGGCTTCATCGTCACGCCGCCTTCCGTGACGGGCATATCGGCCGACAAGGTCGAGTACGCCGTCAGCACCTCGCGCCTGTCGGTCCCCGAAAGCGGCTGGCAGCACTCGACGAGCTTTTCCGGTCTTTCCCCCGAGACCGGGTACTTCATCTTCGCGCGCGTGGCAGACGACGCCAACCACGTGGGCGCGCTCTACAAGCCGAAGAGCAGCGAGGCCGTGACGACGAAAAAGCTCGGCACGGTCGAGGAGCCGAACATCCCCGCGCGGACCTACGACCCGGACGCCAAGGTCTCGGGCATCGCGCTGCCTGCCGGATGGGCATGGGACGCCGCGGAGACGGCCAAGACGCCCACGGTGGTAAACGGCGGCTTCAAGGCGGTCTACGGCCCTGTGGCGGGCACGGAGGACTACAGCTCGTATTCCGGCTGGGACGCGACGGCGCGCACCATCACCATGAACGTGCCCGTGCCGGTCGAGCCGGCCGACATCTCGGGCGCGGAGATCGCCCCGATCGCCGACCAGGACTACACCGGCCAGGCCATCACGCCCAAACCGGCGTCTGTGACGTTCGGCGGCAGGACCCTTGTGGAGGGCGTGGACTACACCTTCTCGTACAAGGACAACGTGAAGGTGGGCACGGCGACGGTCCTCGCGGTGGGCACGGGCAACTACACGGGCGAGGCGACGACGACCTTTACCATCAAGGCGACGGGCGCCGCCGCGTGGAAGCGCCTTTCCGGCAACACGGCCAT
>CAVFDV010000031.1:8584-15517 GCA_963621315.1 Oscillibacter sp. MSJ-31 | reverse complement strand
GGCCTATGTTGAAAACACCGAGGCCTTCACGAGTCTGTTCGAAGACGGCGCGAAATATCGCGCGATGATGAACGCCATCGGCGAATTGCTGGTGATCAAGTTCGGGGGGAAATAGGGGAGGGCGGGCCGCATGTGCGAGAATGGGCGCATGAAAACCTTTCCGACAGTCACCGTCGTGGGCGCCGGGCTGGCCGGCAGCGAGGCGGCCTTGCAGCTTGCCGCGCGCGGCGTGCCCGTGCGCCTGGTCGAGATGCGCCCCGGCAGCCGCACGCCCGCCCACAAGACAGACGGCGCGGCAGAGCTCGTGTGCTCGAACTCGTTTAAAAGCGACGACGCCGACACGGCGGCCGGCGCCTTGAAGCGCGAGCTGTCCGCCATGGGCTCGTTTCTCCTGCGTGCGGCGCGGGAGAACTCCGTGCCGGCGGGCGGCGCGCTTGCCGTGGACAGGGATTTGTTCTCGCGCGCGGTCACGGCGCTTCTCGAGCGCAACCCGCTCGTGAAGGTCGAGCACCGTGAGGTCTCGGCCTTGCCCCAGGCGCCCGCTATCGTGGCGACAGGGCCTTTGACCGCCGACGCCCTGGCAGAGGCGATCGCCGCCGAGCTGGGCGCCGAGAGCCTTTCCTTCTACGACGCCGCCGCCCCCATCGTCGAGGCCGGCTCCATCGACCGCAGCCGCGTCTTTGCGCAGTCCCGCTACGACAAGGGCGACCCCGACGACTACCTGAACGCCCCCTTCACCCGCGAGGCCTACGAGCGCTTCGTCGCCGAGCTGGTCGCGGCCGAGAGGGTGATTGTGCGCGACTTCGAGCGCCGCGAGCTTTTCGCCGCCTGCCAGCCCGTCGAGGAGGTGGCGCGCACGGGGACAGACGCCTTGCGCTTCGGCGCCCTGAAGCCCGTGGGCCTGACCGACCCGGCGTCCGGGCGGCGCCCTTGGGCGGCCGTGCAATTGCGCGCTGAGAACCGCGAGCGCAGCGCCTACAACCTCGTGGGCTTCCAGACGAACCTGCGCTTCGGCGAGCAAGAGCGCGTGTTTCGCATGATTCCCGGCCTCGAGCACGCGGAGTTCTCGCGCTTCGGGGTCATGCACCGCAACACCTTCGTGGACGCGCCTCATGTCCTGGGGCCGACGTTTGACATCCCGGGGCGCGCGGGCGTGCACCTGGCCGGCCAGCTGACGGGCACGGAGGGCTACATGGAGGCCGTGGCCTCGGGGTTGTTTGCCGCGCTGGCCGTCTACGCCGAGCTTGCAGGGCTGCCCGCACCGCGCCTGCCGCGCGAGACCTTGTTCGGGGCGCTCGTCGCCTACGCGACAAACCCCGAGACGCGCGGCTACCAGCCCATGCACGTGAACTACGGCATCATCGGTGCGCTTTCCGAGAAGGTGCGCGACAAGCGCGCGCGCAAGGCGGCCTATGCCGCGCGCAGCCGCGAGGCGATCGCCGCTTTCGTGGAAAGCCGGGGCGACTTGTTCGGGGAGGCGCGTCTGCCATGAGCGGCGTGCACGGCCAGACGGGCACGGCGGCGGATGTGGCGCCGGATGCGGCGACAGGCGCGGCGGCGGGCGCGGCGGCGGGCGCGGCGCGCATGCCTGAAGACCCCTTTGCCGACGAGCGCTTCGACGCGCATGCGGCCGAGTGCGCGCGCCTGTTCATCCGCCATCTGGACGTCGAGCGCGGGCTTTCGCCGCACACGATCCGCGCCTATGCGGGCGACGTGCGCGCCTACCTGGACTGGGCGGCCCGCGACGGTGCCGACCCCCTGCATCTCACGCACCGCCGTTTCCGCCGCTATATGGCCGAGATAGACCGGGCGGGCTACGCGCGCAAGACGGCATGCCGGCGCCTTGCCGCCGTGCGCAGCTTCTTTTCCTATCTAGGCGAGCGCGGCATCCTCGATGCGAACCCGGCCGCCGTCGCGGCCACCCCGAAGGTCGCGCGCGAGCTGCCGCGCGTCGTCTCGCAGGCAGATATCGACAAGCTGCTCTCCTCTTGCGACGGGCCGTCTGCCGTCGATATGCGCGACCGCGCCTTCCTCGAATTGCTCTACGCATGCGGCGCGCGCATCGCCGAGATCGCCGCCCTGAAGCCGGGCGACATCGATTTCGCGGTGGGCGAGCTGCGCCTTTTCGGCAAGGGGGGAAAGGAGCGCATCGTGCCCCTCCACGAGCTGGCCTGCTCGTGTGCGCGTGCCTACCTCGATATGGCGCGTCCGCAATTGCTGGTGAAAGGCCCTGTGGCGGAGATGTTCGTGTCCACGAGGGGAAACCCCATGAGCGCGGCTGCCTTGCGCCGGGTCTTTCACGAGCGGGCGGCGCGGGCAGGCCTCGACCCGTCGCTTCATCCCCACGACATACGCCATGCCTTTGCCACCGACCTGGTCGAGGGCGGCGCCGATTTGCGCAGCGTGCAAGACATGCTCGGGCACGCGAGCCTGTCCACCACCCAGATCTACGCGAATCTCTCGCTCGAGCACATGAAGCAGACCTACGCGCGCACGCATCCCCGCGCCTGAGCGCCCGCCCGCGCCGCCGCGCCGTTCGCGTGGGCGTGCTTGGGCGGGCCTGTTGCGGTGCATCGCCGTTTCGCGTCGGGCGTCGCCCGCACTGGATGCCGAGCGCCCGAAAAAGCGCGCGTCCGAAAAACGCCCGCGCCGCTGCGCCGCACCCCCGAAAAGCGCCCGCGCGCTTTTCCGCAGGCTTAGAGCACGCACTCCTCGTCGACGTCGAGCAGCAGGCACTCGATCTCCTCGCCTGCCGCGTGGCCCTCGTCGCCGCGCTCGACGACGATCAGCGCGTTGCTCTTCTGCAGCGGCCCGAACAGCCCGGAGGATTGCTTGTCCAGCGGCTCGACCGCATAGCCGCCGTCGTCTGCGCGCGTCATCACGGCGCGCATCAACGTCATGCGCGCGTCTTTCTTCGCGCGTATGTCGCAGGCCAGACGCGCCTTCACGCGCATGCGCTCGAAGTGCGTGTACCCCTGCATCTTGCGCAGCGCAGGCCGGATGAGCATCTGGAAGCCGATATAGGCCGCCGCCGGGTTGCCGGGAAGGCCGGCCACGGGCACGCCGTCCACCGTGCCGTAGGTCTCGGCCTTGCCGGGGCGCATGTTCACGAGGGTCACGTGCGCCTGCCCCAGGTCCGAGACGACCTGCTTGATGAAGTCGTAGTCGCCGTTTGCCGCGCCGCCCGTGGTGACGACCATGTCGTGGCCGGCCACGGCCGTCTTCACGGCGTCGCGCAGCTCGTCGTAGGAGTCGCGCACGATGGGCAGCACGCAGGGCACGCCGCCGGCCTCGCGCACGCATGCCGCGATGGCCGCCGCGTTCGAGTTGCGGATCTTCGCGCCGCTCGGCACCTGGTCGCAATCCACGAGCTCCGAGCCCGTCGCCATGATGGCCACGCGGGGGCGCGCGTAGACGGGCACGGACGTGACGCCGCATCCCGCGAGAAAGCCGACGCCCGCGCTGTTCACGACCTCGCCCGCATGCACGACGACCTCGCCTGCGCGCGCTTCCTCGCCTGCCGCGCGCACGTTTTGGCCGGGCTTTGCCGGCGCGGTGAAGCTGACGCGCCCGCCTGCCTTGCCCTCGCCTTCCACGATGCCGACGACCTCGTATTTCACACATGCGTCCGCACATTCGGGCAGCTTGGCCCCCGTCATGATGCGCACGCACTGGCCGTCGTCGAAGCTGCCCTCGAAGTCGTCGCCAGCCGCGATCTCGGCCACCACGTCAAGCTCGACGGGCGCCTCGGGGCTTGCCGCCGCGATCTGCGCGGCGCGCAACGCGTAGCCGTCCATGGCCACGTGGGCGAAGGGGGCGTTGTCGATGTCGGCCGCGAGGTCTGCGGCGGCGACGCGCCCGCATGCCTCCAGCAGGCCCACCTCGCAAACCGGCAGGACGTTCGTGTGGTCGAGGACGATTTCGCGGGCTTTTTCCAAGGAGACCATCTCGGACATGGCATTGCGCCTTTCTCTTCGCGCGGGCTTGCGTTCGTTCGTGCATTCTAGCGCTTGGGACGTGCGCCCGCGCCTTCCAAGTGCAAGTGCACCTCGCCGCTGCGCAGGCGCCGCACTTCGCCGTCTGCTGCGCGCACACGCAAGGAGAAGTCGTCGTCTATGCCCTCCACGGCGGCCCGGAAACGCTCGTTGCCGCATTCGGCCTCGACGCATTGCCCCGCCAGCATGTTGCGCGCGCTATATGCCTCCAGCACATGTGCCCTATCCGGCGCGGGTGCGGGCGCGCCGCCTGCGGGGGAGGGGCCGCCTGCCAGCACGTCGCATATGCGCCCGACGAGGAAGGCGCGCGCACGCGCGATGTCCCCGCCCTCGCCGTTCGCCTTCATCCGGATGCCTTCCAAAGGGGTGGTTGCATGCGCGCTCGCACCGGCCGGCAGCTCTTGCCCGCGCTCCAGCAGCGCGCCTGCCCGTGCTAGTTCTGACGGCCAGCCCCCGTGCGGCGCGTAGACGTTGATCCCGATGCCGACCACGTACCACCAGCCGCCCGCGCGCTCGCCGGCTTGGCTGCCCGCCCGCGCGGCATTGCCTTCAGGCGCGTCGCCGGTGCCGTTGCCGCCGGCGCCATCGCCGGCTTTCCCGTTCACGCCGCCCTCGATGAGGATGCCCGCGACCTTTTTCCGCCGGCAATAGACGTCGTTGGGCCATTTCACCTCGCATGCAAGCGGCGCGCCCGCACGTGCGCCCAGATCTTCGGCCGCGGCGCACACGGCAAGCGCGGCCCGCGCGCTCAAAAGCCCCGCGTCGAGGGGGCGTGCGTTGCGCAAGAGCAGGCTGAAGTAGGCGCCGCTGCCGCAAGGGGAGGAGAAGGCCCGCCCCTGCCGCCCGCGCCCGCCCGTCTGCCGGGCCGCGACGACGAGGGTTTTGCCGGGCGCGCCGGCGCGCGCGAGCTCCTTGCAGCGCGTGTTCGTCGAGCCGATGGAGTCGTGGAACTCGACGCGCGGCGCGGGCGCCTCGCCGTCCGCATGCGCCGGGATGTCCGCCGCGTCCGCTGCGCGCCCCTCGTGTGTGCCGCCTGCCGGCACGTCCCGGCCTGTCTCTGCCGCGGCGCCCGCCGCGCGCCCGTCTGCCATGTTCTCCCCGCGCGCCATATCGCCTCCCCGTTTCCGCCCGCGTCAGACGAGCATCATGACGGCGTAGCTGCCCACGCCGGCCACGATGCACCACACGAGCGATTTCGTCGTCTTGCCCACCATAAAGACGATTCCCGCAGCAAGAAGCGGGCGCAGCCCCGGCCACAGCCCGCCGTCGAGCATCGAAGGCCCGAGCAGGTCGTTTGCCACGAGCGCGGCAAACGCGGCCGGCGCGATCAGGTTGAGGGCCGCCTCGGCGCGCGGCGACAGCTCGCGCCCCTTCAACGCGAAGAGCGGCACGACGCGGCAGACGAGTATGGTCGCGGCGCACGCGAGGAATATGACGAGGAAATCGCCCCAGCTCATCGCGCGTCCCCGCTTTCGCTCCCGGCGCTGCCCGCCCGCGCGCCCCCGCCTTCATCCCCGGGCATTCCTTCGGGCGCGTTTCCGGGTGCGTCCACGTGCGCGCCCGCCTGCGCGTCTGCGTCCTTTTCACCATCCGCGCCGCCCGCATGCCCGGGCACGGAGCCTCCGCCGCCGCACCCGCGCCTCTCCATCGCGCATTGCATCGCAAGCCCGCAGCACAGCCCGAAAAGCGCGCCGATCAAGATCGCAGGCCCTGCCGCGCCGACGAGCTTGCAGACGACCACGCCCGCACCCGCGCACAGCATCGCCGCCACGGCGGGCGCGCTCGTCTTTTGCATGCACAAAAGGCAGATGAAGATGGAGGTCATGGCAAACGAGGCGAGCGCGGCCGGCACGCTCACCAGCCCGCCGACGATGCAGCCGGCCACGCAGGCGACGGTCCACGAGCTTTGGCTGAACAGGTTCACGAGCGTGGCGTGCCTGCAGGTCCACTCCGCGCCCTCGAAACGCGCGAGGTTCACCCCGAAGCTCTCGTCGGTCACCGTCGCCGCGAAGAGAAACGCCCGCGGGTGCGTCTCGTCGCGGCAATAGCGCGCGAGCGCGGCGCTGTAGAGGGTCTGGCGCGTGTTCACGAGCGAGACCGACAAGATGATGGACACGACCGGGTTTCCCGCAAGCCACATGTTGGGGATCATGTATTGGCCTGCGCCCGAGTAGAACAGCGCGGACATCAAGAGGACCTGCACCCAGTCCAGGCCTGCTTGCTGGCACAGCAGCCCGCAGGGCAGCCCCAACACGACGTAGCCGCCCACGATGGGCAGCGCCGCCTTGAACGATTGTCGTATGACGGGTGAATCCATGCGCATGATGATAAAGGAGCCAAGGCCTGCGGGGATGTGTGCATATGGTAAAGTTGCACGCGACGAAAGGCGGCTTTTCGTGCGGCTTCTATCCGCGCGGCGCCGCCGCACCCGGCGCACGTTGCGGCGAGAGGGACGCGCATGGCATTCGACGACAGGCTCCATGAAAGCGGCGGGGCGCCCGATGCGGGCGAGGCCGAGACCGCCGCGCAGCCTGCCGCACAGCCCGCCGCGCCGTCTGCCGCCGACCCTGCCGCCGCCGGGTCTTCCGCACGTTCGATAGTCTCCACGAGCGCCGCGCCTTCGGTCACAGGTCCGGACGCGTCATGCGCCGCCGACCTTTCGGATGCCGACCCTGCCGATGCCGCCTGCCCTGCAGGCCCCGAGTCTGCGGACTCCAACCCTGTTAATCCCGCCGCTCCCGCAGCCCCCGAGCCTGCGAGTCCCGACGTTGCGGATTCTGAAAGCCACGACCTCGCAGGCCACGATTCAGAGCACCACGACCCCGCGGACCTCGACGCGGCAGACGTCGCCGTCCACAACGACGCCCTCATACAGGCCGCCGACGCCCTCCTGACGCAGGTGCCGGCGCCCTTTTCTGACGACGCCGGCACGGAGCAG
>CAVFDV010000031.1:7356-8574 GCA_963621315.1 Oscillibacter sp. MSJ-31 | reverse complement strand
GCAGGGCGGCGCGCCCGCAGACCCCGCCCCGGAGGCGTTTGCCCCCGAGATGCCCGTCCCCGACGAAGCCGCCGCCTTCTTCCCGGCCGCCGCGCAGGTCTTCGCGCCGGAGGAAGCCGACCCCGCCGCCGTCGTGGCCGCCCGGGCTCCCGCGCGCCGCCACATGGCCCTGCGCGTGCTCGGCATCGCGGCCCTCGTGCTTGCCGTCGCCTTCACCGGCCTCATCATCGCCCTGGCCGTCTCGGACGCCGACCGCATCCGGTATGTCCCCGCCAACACGAGCATAGACGGCGAGCTGGATATCTCCGGCCTTACCGAAGACGAGCTGCGCCGCACCATCGAGGAGCGCTTCACCGGCGAGCAAAGCAAGCGCGTGACCATCGACTTTGCCGGCGAGAAACGCGAGATAGAGCTGAACAACGTGGGCGAGCTCGACGTCGACGCGATGGTCGACGCCGCCTTTGCCCCCTACGCCGTGCCCATCGTGGACCGCATGATCGACCACGTGGGCGAGATCTTCGGCGACGAGCAGCCCGCGCGCAGCGTGGCCACGACGGTCAAGCCCGTCGCGGAGAAGGTGCGCCTGGCCGTCGAGGGGATCGCCGCGGAGTTCGACCGCGACATGCACGACGCGCATTGGGAGTTCAGCGACGAGGAGGGCAAGCCCGTCGTCGTGCCCGCGCAAGACGGCCGCCACATCGACGTCGAGGCGACGGTCGCGGCGGTGCAAAAGGACATCGCCAACACCGCCGAGACAGGCGAGGTGGACGGCGTCGTCTCCGTCGAGCGCGCGCAAAGCGACGACGCGGGCCAGGCCATCTACGTGGACACGTCCGCGTGCGTGCTCCATTTCTACGAGAACGGCGCCGAGACCCTCACGTACAAATGCACGCCGGGCAAGTCGGGCTATACCACGCCGCACGGGGACTGGACCTTGTCCTACAAGGACTCGGCGCCCACCTGGTACAACCCGCACAGCTCGTGGTCGGCGGGCATGGCCGAGACCATCGCGCCCGGGGCGAGCAACCCGCTGGGGCTGCGCGCGCTGGCCCTGTCGTGCGGCGGCGGCATCTTCATCCACGGCACCACCAACAAAAGCCAGCTCGGCACGCGCGCAAGCCACGGTTGCGTGCGTCTGGCAAACGACGACGTCGTCGCGCTCTACGACATCGTCGAGACGGGCATACCCATCTACGTGCGCTGAGGGGCGTCAGGCAG
>CAVFDV010000031.1:0-7346 GCA_963621315.1 Oscillibacter sp. MSJ-31 | reverse complement strand
GGCGCATCTTTGCGCGCACGCCGCGGAAAAGCCGCGCGGCGCGGACAGGCGGCGCGCGCGGCGGCAAGGGAAAGGACGGACATGACAGACGGCACGAAAACGGCGCTTCGCTACGATCTTTCCAGATCCGCCACGCGAAAAGACATCTTCGGGCCGCTGGTCGGGCTGCTCGACGCGGGGCAAAGGAAGAAGGTGGCGGCCATCGTCGACGCCCGGCCGTACTTTCCGAAGGAGCGCTGCCACGACCTCGCCGACGTGCGCGCCTTCCTCGACTGCCTGCCCGCGGCCGGCGCGGCCAAAGACGAGGCGCTCGCGGTCTACGAGATCTTGGCCTGCGCGGAAGGGCAAGTGCACGGCTGCGCGCCGGACGCCGCGCACTTCCACGAGGTGGGCGACTTGCAGACGGTGAAGGAGATCGCCGCCATCGCGCAAGCCGTCGCGCTGGCCTCGCCGTTGCGCATATCCGCCACGCCCGTGCAGGCGGGTAGTGGTACCGTGGAATGCGAGCACGGCACGCTTTGCGTGCCCGCGCCTGCCACGGCGGCCATCATCGAGCGCTTCTCCATCCCTGTGCAGGAGACGCGCCTGGACGGCGAGCTGTGCACGCCCACCTCGGCGGCCCTCATAGCCCGCTACGTGAAGGAGTTTGAATAATGGGAGCGACCATCGGCATAGACCTCGGCACGACGAATTCCTGCATGGCCGTCATGGAGGGCGGCCGCGCGCAGGTGATCGAGAACGCGGAAGGCGAGCGCACGACGCCGTCGGTCGTCGCGTTCGGCAAGAAGGGCGAGCACCTGGTGGGCCAGGTGGCGCGCCGCCAGCAGGCGATGAACCCGGGGCGCACCATCACCTCGATCAAGCGCCTCATGGGCTCGAAGAAGCGCATAAAGATAGACGGGCGCAAGTACTCGCCCCAGGAGATCTCGGCCATGATCTTGGTCAAGCTGAAAAAGGACGCCGAGGCCTACCTCGGGCAAGACGTCACGAACGCCGTCATCACCGTGCCGGCCTACTTCACCGACGCCCAGCGCCAGGCCACCAAAGACGCCGGCGCCATCGCCGGGCTGCAAGTCGACCGCATCATCAACGAGCCCACCGCCGCCGCGCTGTCCTACGGCGTGGACAAGGAGGAGGACAAGGCCGTCATGGTCTTCGACCTGGGCGGCGGCACCTTCGACGTGTCGGTGCTGTCCATCAAAGACGGCGTCGTCGAGGTGATCGCGACCGCAGGCGACAACCACCTGGGCGGCGACGACTTCGACGCCATGCTCGCGAACAGCCTCTACGAGCGCTTCAAGGCCGACACCGGCGTCGACATCGCGGGCGACAAGCAGGCCCTCGCCCGCGTGCGCGAGGCCGCCGAGACGGCCAAAAAGGAGCTGTCCGAGGTCGAGCAGGCGCAGGTGAACCTGCCGTTTCTGGCCACCGACGCCGCCGGCAACCCGCTGCACTTCGAGGCAAGCGTCACGCGCGCCCAGTTCGACAAGCTCACCGCGCCGCTCGTCGAGCGCACGGTAGGGCCCGTGAAGCAGGCGATGGCAGACGCGCGCATGTCGGCGCGCGATTTGGGCCGCGTGCTGATGGTGGGCGGGTCGAGCCGCATCCCGGCGGTGCGCGCGGCGGTGCAAAAGCTCACGAACATCGAGCCCAGCCACAACATCAACCCCGACGAGAGCGTGGCCTTGGGCGCGGCCGAGCAAGGCGGCGTGCTCGCGGGGCTGCCCGGGCGCGGCGGCGAGCTGCTCTTGCTCGACGTGACCCCGCACTCGCTCGGGATCGAGATCGTCGGCGACGCGACCAGCGTCCTCATCCCGCGCAATTCGACCCTGCCCGCCGTCCACTCCGAGATATACACGACGGCGGCGGCCTTCCAGACCCAGGTCGAGATCAACGTGCTCCAGGGCGAGAGCGAGCGCGCGAGCGAGAACGTCTCGATGGGCCGCTTCATGTTGGGCGGCCTCAAGCGCGCCGCGACCAAGCCGCAGATCGAGGTCACCTTCCAGATCGACACGGACGGCATCGTGCACGTCACGGCCAAGGAGCTGGGCACAGGCCAGGACGCCTCCATACGCATCGAGGGCTCGAGCAACCTCTCCAGCCGCGAGATAGAGGCCGCGAGCCGCCGCCTTCTGGAATCGGGAAAATAAGGGCCGTATCATCACCGCATGAGAACGCGTCTCCACGAGATAGTCAGCCGCCCCGGCCAGGGCGATTTCGTCAGCCGGCTCTACGACCTCTTCATCGTCGTCGTGGCGCTGTGCAGCATAGCGCCCGCGCTCTTCCACGCGAACAGCCTGGGCGGCCCGGCCCAAAGCCTGCTCTCGACAATCGACATCGCCACGGCCTACATCCTGCTCTTCGACTATCTCTTGCGCTGGATGACCTACGACATAGAGACCGGCAAGCGCGGCCGCGTCCGCGAGTTCTTCAAATACCCCTTCACCTTCGCCGCGATCGTCGATTTGCTCTCCATCTTGCCCACCATGAACATCCTGCCGAGCGGCTTCCTGTTCTTGCGCGCGTTGCGCATCGTCCGGCTGTTCCGCTATTCCAGGCAGCTCGCCGTCATCGTGAACGTCTTCGTCCAGGAGCGAAAGACCCTGGGGTCGGTGCTCATGCTCGCGATCGCCTATATCCTGGCCACTGCGCTCGTCATGTTCACCTTCGAGCCGTCCACCTTCAACGACTTCGTGGACGCGATCTATTGGGCCACCATCACCCTGACGACCGTCGGTTTCGGCGACATCTACCCCAACTCCGATCTGGGCCACATCCTCACGAGCATCTCCTCGATCTTCGCCGTCTTCATCTTCGCGCTGCCCGCAGGCATCATGACGGGCGGTTTCCTGCAGCAGCTGCGCCAAAAGGAAGAAGAGGGCGAGGACTACTACAACGAGCCCCTGTTCGCGCAGCTGAAGGCCAATCTCTCCCGCCTTAGGCCCTCGCGGGTGAAAGAGCATCTGGAAACGCATCCCAAAGTCGTCTTGTACGCGCGCTTCATGCTCGCCGGCATCGCGCTCGACTTCCTCTTGTGCCTGTTTTTCTCGGAGCTGTTCGCCCAGCCGATTTGGCTCGACACGGCGGGCACCGCCATCGTCGCGTGCATGCTCGACCCGGCGGCCGCCGTCATCGTGAGCTTTGCCAACAACCTGCTGATCGCAATCTACCACAACAGCCCGCAAAGCATCCTCTACTTCGCGGAAAGCGCGCTCGTCGCCCTTGTCTACGGCTTCATGTTCAAGCGCGCCGAAGACGGCTCGCTGCCGAGGAAAAACACGGTGAAGGTGCTGCTCGTGGTCGTGCTCGTCCAGACGGCCATCTCGTTGCTGCTGGCGTTTTGGCTCTCGGGCGGCCGGTTCACGTCCGTCTACGAGAACGCCTACCGCGATTTCCTCGTCGGATACGGGCTGGACTACTATCTCGCCTCGTTTCTCGCCATGCTCTTCGACCGCGCCCTCGACGCGACGGGCGTCTTCCTCTTGGTGAAGCTGGCCGTGCTCTTGGCGAACAAGAGGGGCTTTTTCCCGCACGAGTGGCTCGAGAGGCGCTATGCCGCCCTCGGCGCCCGGCCTGCCTGCGCCGGCGCGCCCGCAGCCGGCGTGCCTGCCGAAAAAGAGGCCGGCGCGCAGGCTGCGCCGGTCGGGGGGCATGCCCGGCCCGCGCATGCCGTCCGCCGCGACGACGGGGGGATACTCTCTGCCCAAGACGAGGCGCTGTGCCTCAGCCGCTCGGGGCTGCGCCGCATCGTGCTTTGCCTGAAAAGGGAGTCGCGGGACGCGCGCGAGACGGACGCGGAGCTTTCCGGCAAGCTGGAGGCCGCCGCGCAAAGCCTCGAGCTGATCTCGCGGCGCGGCATCTCCAGCGAGGAGGAGTTCAAGGAGCTGCTGCGCGAGAGGTTGTGAGCGCGGCGGGCGCGCCCTCGTCTGTCGCCGCTGCAACGCCGCCCGGACGGCATATCGCCGCATGCCGCCGCCCGGATGGCGCGCCCAGGTGGCGCGCCCGCGCCCTTTCACCCGTTTTACCCGCTTCGGTGACGGCCTGCCCTGCGCGCGCAGCCGGGGCGGGTCTGGCCGCTATACTTGCACGGACATGACACGCGTGCCTCTCACGACTTGCGACAAGGAGCCAAGCTGACCATGAGCACATTCAAGAAGTACGTCTTGCCCGGCATCGTCTCCCTTGTGGTCATCGCGGTGCTCTACTACGTCACCATCCCCGCGATCAACATCCAAAACGTCGGGTTTTGGTGGTTTTGCATCTGGTGCATCGTCATCTTCACCGTCGCCTACGCCATAGCGCAAGGCGTGCAGATCTCGTCGGATTTCTTCGAGACCTTGCACACGCAGGGGGCGGGCGAGTGGTTCAAGCAGCGCCGCGAGAAGAGGAAAGAGGCCAAGGACGCGGCCGGCTCGGACGGCGATGGGAAAGGCAAGCGCGGCAAGCGCGGCGCCAAGAAGCGCCACGGCGTCTTCTTCTGGCTCGTCATCGTCGTCGTCTTTTTGCTCCTCGGCATCTTCGTCGGCAACGTGGCCTCGTCGCCTTTCTTCAACGCGCGCGCCTACGCCGGCCTGCTCCAGACCGAGCAGGGCGATTTCGCCACCGACATCGGCGAGGTGGGCATGTCGAGCGTGCCCGTCGTGGACAAGGACACGGCCGTGCGCCTGGGCAGCCGCACCATCGGCGAGATGAGCGACCTCGTGAGCCAATACGCCATCGACGAGAGCTACAACGCCTACACGCAGATCAGCTACAAGGACGCGCCCTACCGCGTCAGCCCGCTCGTCTACGCCGACATCATCAAGTGGGTCACGAACACCGCAGCCGGGCTGCCGGGCTATGTCACGGTGAACATGGCCACGCAGGAGACCAAGCTCGTGCGCCTCGAAGAGGGCAAGTACATGCACATCTCGACGGCGGAGCACTTCAACAACTACCTCTACCGCTACGTGCGCTTTTCCTACCCCACCGAGATGTTCGGCGACGCGGCCTTCGAGATCGACGACGACGGCGCGCCGTATTGGATCGTCCCGACCGTCTCCATGCGCATCGGGCTGTTCGGCGGGCAGGACTACTCGGGCGCGATCCTCGTGAACGCCTGCACGGGCGAGATGCGCAAATGCTCGCTTGACGAGGTCCCGAACTGGTGCGACAAGGTCTTTTCCGCCGATTTGATCTACCAGCAGCTCGGCTACTACGGCTGCTACCAGGGCGGCTTTTGGAACTCGCTGATCGGCCAGTCGGGCGTGACCATTCCCACGGGCTCGAGCGCGCCGAGCCTCTTTTCCTCGAGCGATTCCGACTCGAACAGCTCCAGCTCGTCTACCAGCGGCTACAACTACCTCGCCATCAACGACGACGTCTACATGTACACGGGCATGACCTCGGCAAACAGCGACGAGTCCCTGGTCGCCTTCGTCTTGACGAACCTGCGGACCAAGGAGACCAAGCGCTACGAGTGCGCCGGCGCGACGGAAAGCTCTGCCATGCGCTCGGCGGAAGGCCAGGTCCAGCAGATGAGCTACAAGGCCACAAGCCCGTTGCTCCTCAACATCGCGAACAGGCCGACCTACTTCCTCTCGTTGAAGGACTCGGCGGGTCTGGTGAAGATGTACGCCTTCATCGACGTGCAGCAATACCAGATCGTGGGCACGGGCTCGACCATCAACGACGCGCAGAAGAACTACGTCACGGCGCTCGCGAACAACGACGAGGTGAACCTTGATGTGGGCGCGCTGTCGCAAAACGAGCAGATCCCCAAGGCGCAAGGCGCCATCGACTCGATCCAGCCCGTGGTCGCCGACGGCAACACGCGCTGGTACTTCAGGCTGCAAGGCGACGCGTCCACCTACGTGGCGTCCATCTCCGCGAGCAGCAACCTGCCGTTTTTGAAGGCGGGGGATGCGGTGAGCGTGACATACAGCGAAAAGGACGGCGTGCGCGAGGTGAGTACGCTGCAATAGCCACCGGCGATGCACGGCAGGAGACAGGCAGGGGCAAAGGCGCCGGGCGCCGCCGCGGGCGGGCGCGGGGCGGCCGCACGTGCGTCGAAGGAAGACGGGGTGAAAGGAAGCGCGCGGAGGCCTGCGGCGCGCCGGCGCCAAACCCGGCGGGTGCGGGACGCCTTTTCCGCGCGGCGGCCTTGCCGGCCAGCCGGGCGCGCGGCGGGCGTTCGCGTTGCAGATGGCGCTTGCGCTTGCGCGCGCGGGCTGCATCGCCTGCTGGTGCGCGGCGCTTTCCTCTTGCCTTGCCGCGTTTGTGGGCGGCGGGCTTGCGTCCGATATGGCGCCGCTGCTTTTGGCCTTCATCGCCGCCTTCACCCTCGCGCAGGCGCTTTCCTGCGCGCAAGAGGCATGTGCCGCACGTTTCGCGCGATATCGCGTGGGCGAGTTGCGCCGTGGCCTTCTCGACGTGGTCTTCTCCGGCGCGGGGCGCCTGTCCGCGCACTGGCAGACGGGCGCGCTCGTCGCCACGGCCACGGAGGGGCTGGACCTGGCGGAAGGCTATCTGCGCCTGTGCCTGCCGAGGACTGCCGCGCTTGCGGGCACGGGCGGGCTGCTGCTTTTGGCGGTCTTTGCGTGCGACGCCGTCTCGGGCGCCGTGCTTCTCGCCGCGCTTCCCGTCATCGCCATGTTCATGGTCATGCTCGGGCGCGCGGCATCCGAGCAGGCACGCGCGTCGCGTGCGGCCTTCGAGCGCATGGGCAACGGCTGCGTCGATGCGCTCTACGGGGTGGAGACGCTGCTCGCCTTCGACGCAGAGCGCGGCGAGGAGAGGCGTGTCTTTGCCGAAAGCGAAAAGCTGCGCGTCGCGACGGTCGCCACCTTGAAGACGGCCACCCTCTCGCATGCCGTGCTCGACGCGGTCTCGACGCTTGCCGTGGCGGGGGTCGCGATGCTGCTCGCGACGCGCCTGCTCGACGGGTCCGCAGGGCTTGAGACGGCGCTCTTTGTCTTCCTGCTCGCGCCGCAGGTGCTTGCCCCCGTGCGCGCGCTCGCCTCCGATTTCCACGCGACGCTCGACGGGCGCACGGCGCTTGCCGCCGTGGAGGCGGCCGTGGCGGCGGGCGGGCAGGAAGGGCGGACGGGCGCCGGGGACGCCGAGAATGCGGCGGGCGCCGGGGGTGTGGCAGATGCCGGGATAACAGCGGACAACGTCGGCGGCATGGCGGGTGCAGGGGAGGCGCAGGGCGCCGGGACGCGGGGCGGATGGGGCGCCGGCTCGACCTTGCGCGTGGAGGGGCTGTGCTTTGCCTACGATGAAGAGCAGGCCGGGCTCAGCGGCGCGGATGTCGTCGTCGGCGCCGCTGAGCCCGGCCTGCTCTTCATCGTAGGCAAAGCACAGCC
>CAVFDV010000030.1:0-15535 GCA_963621315.1 Oscillibacter sp. MSJ-31 | reverse complement strand
GTCTTCCCGTTTTGGCGCTCCACGTTGAAGACGTGCGCCCCGCCATCTTTCCATTGAACTTGAAGGACGGCGCGTGCGCCGTTGCCGTAGGAGGCCATTTTCCCGTTGATGTTCGCAACCATCTGCTCGGCGTTCCTACCGCCCGCATTCTCGATTTTCGCAGATTGGAATGCCCCGGACCAGCGCGAGTAGTAGATGCCGTTTTTACGGTCGACGTGGACTATTTTGCCCATGGTGTCGTTTTCATACGTCGGCTGCGAAACAACGTCGTACCCACGCCGCCGCAACTCGTAGGCAACCACGACGCGCTGGCAATTCGCCTTGTATTCGTCATACGTCGATTCTTTGTTGTATAAGGGGTTTGCGCCGCTTGCAGCGACCTCGATTCCCATAGCATCCCCCTGCGCGCCGATAGCTTCCTTCAGCGTCTCGTCAACGCGCGTTCCAAGGCCGTTGCTAAACTTCAGATTCCCTTTATTCGTGAAAGAAGCCGCGCCCCTGCTGCCCATCATTTCCTCCTGAATCCCGCATTCGCGGGGTAGTCAATTACGTCCACGTCTCCGAACTCGAACCCGTCGAGCCGCCCTCCGTAGAGCAAGAGCGCCTTTGGCTTCACGGCTTCGAGCGCCGCGCGCATGCCGTCGCGCCACACCGCCTGCGCCGCCGTGTCTCCATGCACGCCCACTGTGGACGTTGCGACCGTCGCGCCCTTCGGGATGCCGTCGAAACAGAAGGCGTAGGTGTCTGGTTGCGCCCACGTGAGGGTCGGTACCACTTGCATCCCGCGCCGCTGCCACAGATGCCCCAAAGCGCGGGCGCGGTAGACGTTCCACGCCATCATCGGGCGGGGCATATCCATATATAGCGAGAAGTCGGGCGTAAGCACGCACTCGAACCCTGCCAGCAAGTCCATGTAGTCGGTCGGCCTGTTCCACAGGCGCTCGAATTGGTAGTCGTCTATGAAGAAGTGTAGGCCGCACTTTCTCTCATCGCTGCTTTTTGCATAGTTGAACGGCATTAGCGCATGCGGGCGCGCGTCGCACGGCGCAAGGCGGGGCATCCCGTCTGCGTCGCAATCGTCGCGGTTCACGAGGTCGAGGTGAGGTGCGTCACCTTCCGGCCCGAGAAGCACGCCGGGCACGCTACGGCGCGCGCGCAAAGGGGCGCTCGAGAAGACCCGCGCGCTCGTGGCCGACCCGGGCGCCTACACCAGGGCGACCTCCTACAGGGCCGCCCGCTTCGTCGAGGGCCTGCACTTCGACCGCGAGACCGGCCTCGTGGCCGACGCGCAATGCCGCACGAAAAAGAGAAAAGGCCAGACGGCTAGGAGCGTTTTACACCGTCTGACCTGCAAATTTGAATGGTGCGCCCGGGGGGATTCGAACCCCCGACCTTCGGATTAGAAGTCCACTGCTCTATCCAGCTGAGCTACGGACGCAACGAACCGGAATTGTAGCGCAAGATGCGGAGGCCATGCGCGCAAGCCATGCCGCCGGGCGTGCGCCCGAGCGGATGGGGCAGCGGTTTGATTGCCAGTCGAATCGGCACTGCTCCAAAACCGAGTGGGTGGATGCGGTGGGTTGGGTCAACGCATGCGCGGGCGTGGGCGTAGTCTAGCGGTCCCGCGCGGCCATATCCTCACGCACTAGTCCTTTCAGGTAGGCCGTCACATTGGGCTGCGACTTTATCCACGTGTACATGGCCGTATCTTCATCCCCCGGGTAGAAGCGCACGATTACCTGCTTAACGTTTCTTCTCATGTAGGCGTTATGCGCCCTTCTCTGCGCGTCGCTTACCATTAGCGCGCGCCCTTCTCGCGCGTATGCCGCCACATGCGGAACGCGATAAACGAGACGGCGAACGAGAGCAATGCAATTCTCATTTCAAATCCTCCAATACTTGTAAAGTGGCAGGTCAGGTGCATGTGGGTCCTTTTCGATCGGGATGTAGGTGATGTCGATGCTCCACACCTGGTTGGGGAAGCGGATCGCCTTGTTCTCGGGCGGGTACGGCTTTCCTCTGGGCATGTTGAACCTCGCTTTCCGTGCCCCTCCGGGCACATTATGCGGGTTCGCTCCCGGTTGTCAAAACCGTGTCCGGTTTAAGCGGGCCACATTACGAGCGGGTGAACCGTCTCGGTCATGCAGGGTTTCCGCTTGTTATAACGGCAGTCCTCGCCGCCGGAAGCGGGGGGCGGCCGGGGCAGCCGAGCCGAGCGGGCGGGGCGGGCGGAACGCACAGCAGAAGCCGCCCCGCATGTCCGATCCGCCGTGTCTAGCCCAGGGCGCCGAACGAGGTGAGCGGCCAATAGCGCCAGAAGGCGTGCCCCGTCACGTTTTCGATGGGCACAGGCCCGAACGCGCGGCTGTCCATCGAGTTCGTGCGGTTGTCGCCCATCACCCAGATCTGCCCCTCGGGCACCTTGTACGGGTAGGTGATGCCGAGCGAATTCGACAGGGGGCGGCTTTCCTTGCCGTCCGTGTAGGGCTCGTCGAGCTTCTCGCCGTCCACGTACACCGCGCCGCCGCGCAGGTCCACCGTCTGGCCGCCCACGGCGATCACGCGCTTGATGAGCGTCTGGCCGGCCTCGTCTCCCACGCCCTCGAAGGTGACGATCTGCCCCTGCTGGGGCGTGGAAAAGTAGTAGCTGACCTTTTCCGAGAGTATGCGGTCGTCTATCTGCAGGGTCTCTTGCATGGAGCCGGAGGGGATGTAGTAGTACTCGGCCACGAAGGCGCGCAGGGGAAAGATCAGGGCGAGCGCGATGACGAAGATGAGGAGGAACTCCAAGACGAAGGCCAGAAGCGAGCGGGCATGGCCGCCCGTCTTCGCGTAGTGGCGCCCCTTGCCCTGCGCGATGGCCTCGTAGTCCGGCTCGGTCAAGACGTTGGCGCCGCGGTCTTTCTTGGGGTTCAAAAGCTCGCCGACGTACTCGCGCATCGTGCGCCCCGCCTCTGCAGGAGCGGAGGCGGCGGGGGCGCCGGCGGGAGCCGGTGCGTCCGTGGCGGGGATGGTGAAACGGGCGGCGGGTATCGTCGCGGCCGGCGCGGCGGATGCAGCCGGGACAGCGGCGGCGGGCGCAGCGGGGGCGGTCGGGACGGATTGGGCGGCGGCGGGCGCCGCCGGGGCAGACCCGACAGCAGCAGGCGCGGCAGGTGCGGCGCCGGCGGAATGCGCGCCTGCCGCCGGCTGCCGGGAAGGGATGGCGGAAACGGAATGCGCGCCGAAGGCGGGGGCCGTAGGAGCTGCGGGGGCTGCACCGGCTGCGGAAGCCGGGACGGGGCGGGCGGCGCGCGCAAGGTCCGTTGCGGCGGATGCGCCCGCGCCGCCGGCGAAGGCGGCGGCAGCCTCGCTGCCTGCAGGCACGTCCGCACCCGCCTCGTCTCGGCCGCGCCCCTTCAACCGGGCGAGCGCCGCGCGGCGCACGGCATCGCGCACCTCGCGCTCGCCGGGGCACGCCAAGGCCGCCGCATCCGCCGGCGCCATCGTAGCCGCCCCCACGGCCACACCGGAGCCTGCCCCGATATTCGCCCGGGGCGCAACGTCCGGCGCAACAGCGCGGCGGGCAGAAGGGCCGGCGGCCGCCGCCGCGCCGCCCGCCGCAGCACCGCGCGTCTCGACAGTATCCTCCGCCGCGCCGCACGCTCTAGATGCATCCGCCGCAGCGCCGCCCGCCCTGGCGGCGCCCCTGCGTATGAGGGACTGGCGCAGCGCCTCGAGCTGCGCGCGGCGGTTGTCGGGGGTCTCGACCACGGCTAGGCGCTCTCCCCCACTTCACCGGTCTCGATGATGCGCACGAGCGCGTCCTCGTCGAGCACGGGGACGCCCAGCTCGCGCGCCCGCGCCAGCTTGCTGCCCGCGCCGGGCCCTGCCACCACGTACGAGGTCTTCTTCGACACCGAGCCGGTCGTCTTCGCGCCCCACGCGCGCAGCAGCTCCTCGGCGCCCGCGCGGTCGTAGGCCGAAAGCGACCCGGTCAACACGAAGCTAAGGCCCGCCAGCGTCTGCGGCCTCTCCTCCCCGACCGCCGCCTCCATCTGCAGTCCGGCGCGGCGCAGGCGCTCCACGAGCTTGCGGTTGGCCTCGACGGAGAAGAAGTCCACGACCGATTGGGCCACGACCTCGCCCACGCCGTCGACGGCGACGAGCGCCTCCACGTCGGCGGCCATGAGCGCGTCGATATCGTGAAAGGCGGCGACGATGGCCTCTGCCGTCGTCGCGCCGATGTTGCGTATGCCCAGCCCGAAGAGCACGTGCGCGAAGGGCTGCTCCTTGGAGGCCTGCACCTGCGCGAGCGCCTTGTCGGCCAAGGTGCGCCCCAGCACGCGCGGGGTGCCGTCCGCGCGCACATCGCCCACCACGAGATGCGCCAGGTCGTCTGCGCCGAGCGTGTAGTAGTCGGCCACGTCCCCCAGCATGCCGGCCTCGACCAGGCGCTCGATGAGCTTTTGCCCGAACCCGTCGATGTCGAGCGCCGGGCGGCTGACCCAATGCGTGAGGCGCGTGAGGACCTGCGCCGGGCACTCCGCGCTCTCGCAGCGCAAGAAGGCGCCGTCGCGGTAGACCGGCGCGCCGCAGCTCGGGCACGCGTCGGGCACGGGCACTGGCGCGGCGTCTGCGGGGCGCAGCTCGAGGATAGGCCCTATGACCTCGGGGATCACGTCGCCTGCCTTGTGGATGACGATGGTGTCGCCGATGCGCACGTCCTTGCGCGCCAGCTCGTCGTAGTTGTGCAGGGTCGCGCGCGAGACGATGGAGCCGTCCACGGCCGTCGGGTCGAACTCGGCCACGGGGGTGAGCGCGCCGGTGCGCCCGACCTGGACCGCGACGTTGCGCAAGACGGTCGTCTTTTCCTCGGGCGGAAACTTGAACGCGATGGCCCAACGCGGCGCCTTCGCGGTGAATCCGAGCCGCTCTTGGAGCGCGAACTCGTCCACCTTCACCACCACGCCGTCGATGTCGTAGCCGAGCGCCCCGCGCTTCTCGCAGGCATCGGCGCAGAAATCGTGCACGGCCTGCTCGCTGTCCACGATAGAGATGTTGGGGTTGACGGAAAAGCCCGCGGCGCGCAGCCAGTCGAGCAACTCGTGCTGGCTGCGGACGGGCAGTTGCGCCGGGTCGGCCGCCGCGTAGAGGAAGGTGGCCAGGTCGCGCCCGGCCGTGACGCGCGGGTCCTTTTGGCGCAGCGAGCCAGCGGCGGCGTTGCGGCAGTTGGCGAAGGGGCGCTTGTACTTCAGCTTCCGGCCGGCCACCTGCCCTGCCTCGACGCGGGCGTTGTGCTCGGCGATCTCGTCGTTTTCGGCAGCCACCTGCGCGTTCAGACGCTCGAAGGACGCGCGCGGCATATAGCACTCGCCGCGCAGCTCTATGGGGCTGGTGAAGGCGAGCGCCCCGCTTTCGAAGGGCAGCTGGCCCGGCACGTCGTGCACCTGCCGGATGTTTTCGGTGATGTCCTCGCCCACGCGCCCGTCGCCTCGCGTGGCCGCGCGCACGAGGCGGCCCGTGTCGTAGGTGAGCGCGATGGACGAGCCGTCGATCTTCAGCTCGCAGCAATAGCGCGGGGAAAAGCCGAGGGCGTCGTGCGTGCGGGAAAGCCAGGCGTCGAGCTCTTCGAGGCCCATCGCGTCTTCGAGCGAGTACATGCGCGTCGCGTGCTCGACCGGCTCGAAGGAAGCCGAGGCGGCGGCCCCGACCTTTTGCGTCGGGCTGTCCGCGTCCACGAGGGCAGGCCAGGCGGCCTCCAGCTCCTCGAGCTCGCGTTCCAGCGAGTCGTAGGCCGCATCGGACAGCTCGGGGGCGTCGTCTTGGTAGTACTGCGCGCGGGCGCGCTCAATCACGGCGCGCAGCTCGGCAGCGCGCGCTTTCACGTCGTGCGGTATCTCGGGTGAAGGCACCTTCGCGTGTCCTCTCGTCGCGTGTCTAAAAAAGCGCCGCCCAAAGGATGCGGGCCGCGGCGGCGGCCGGAGCATCTCGGGCGCGCATGTTCACCATGCAAATGCACAGCATAGCCGTATACCCCCGCCGTGCAGGGGGAAAATGGGCCGTCTCACCAAAAAAGCTCGTCAAGCGGGACGGGGCGGGGCGAGCGGGCATGGTGAACGGGACGGGGCGGCACCGACGGGCATGGTGAACGGGGCAGGGCGGCCCGGACGGGTGTGTTAAACGCCGGCGGGGCGGGGCGGGCGCGTCAAGCGGCTTCAAGCGGGCGCGCCGGCGGTTCGGGCGAACGCGGCGGACGGCTTCAAGCGAGCGCGGCGCGGCGCATGACCTCGCGGGGCACCTCCACGCAAAGCCCCATCGCGCGCGCCCATATCTCGACGGAAAGCGCCGCCTGCTCGACGAGCATCTCCAGCCCGTCGATCGCGCATGCCCCACGCTCGCGCGCGCCGCCGACGAGCGCCGTCGTCCCGTGCGCGTAGACGACGTCGAGCACGACCTGGCCTTCGTGGAAAAGCGCCGTGTCCACTATGGGCGCGTCCCCGCGCTCCATCCCGCGCGGCGTCGCGTCCACGAAGACGTCTGCCCCGGGCACGAGGCGCGCCGCGTCCGCATAGCCCGCGCCGGCCACGGCGCAGCGGTTCCCGTGCGGCAGATGCGCCCGCAGCGACGCGGCGGCACGCTCGGCTTTCACCGGCTCGCGGGAGAACAAGGTGACGCGTGCGGCCCTGGCTTCGGCGAGCGCGCAGGCGATGGCAAGCGAGGTGGGGCCGGTGCCGCATACGCAGGCCTCCCGCATACGCAAGTCCATGTGCCCCGCGCGCTCGACCGCGCCTGCGGCGCCGGCCCCGTCGGTGTTGTAGCCCACGAGCCTGAAGCCCTCGCGCACGAGCACGTTGGCGCCGCCCGCCACCTCGGCAGACGCGTCGAGCGAATCGGCGGCAGCCGCGGCAAGGCGCTTGTAGGGCATGGTCACGTTCATCCCCCGGTAGCGCCCCGTGCGCACGAGGGCTATCCGGCGTGCGGCCTCCTCTTCATCCGGGCAGAGGACCGCCGTGTAGGACCAGGTGGAGAAAAGGGGCGTCTCGGCGGCGAGCGTGCGGTAG
This sequence comes from Oscillibacter sp. MSJ-31, assembly GCA_963621315.1. Lineage (GTDB taxonomy): Bacteria > Actinomycetota > Coriobacteriia > Coriobacteriales > QAMH01 > CAVAWX01. The sequence continues at coordinate 8,492 of CAVFDV010000030.1, read as the reverse complement.
AGGTGGTTGTGCATGCGCGGCGAGAGCGAGTGGGCCACGGGGTCGCCTATCAAGACGAACTCGCACGCCGCCTCGTCGTGCGGTGCTTCCGTATCGCGCGTTCCCGTCTCGCCTTTCGGCGACGGTTCACTAGCGCAAGACGCCGCCGCATCGTGCATTGCCGCCCCGTCCGGCTGCGGGGCGCGCCCGCCCGCTGTGCCGTTTTCCGCATTCGACATGTGCATGCCTCCTCGTCGTCGTGCCAAATCCCCTGCAACGCCTGCAAGCGGCGCCGCGCCCGTGCCGTCGTGTTCGGAGCTGCGGATGCGCCATCGCATCGGCACGCCCGCAAGGACGGCTCCATCGGCACGCCCGCAATCGATGCCGCCGCATCGACACGCCCGCAAGCACCGCCGCGTCCGTTCCGGCCGCGCCGCACGGGTAGCGCCGCCGCATCGGCACGCCCGCAAACGGCGCCGCCGCACCTACCCGGCCGCGGCCTGCGCCCCTACAGCAGCGCCGGCTTGTCCTCGTCTGCCACGAACGCGGGCGGACCTCCGAGCGGCTCCAGGCCGCGCAAGAAGAAGCGGTCGAGCTTGCGCAAGATGCGCGTGTGCCGCAGGTCCTGGGGCGCAAGCGGCGTGACCAGCAACGCGCGCATCCCGGCCAGATGCGCCCCTATCACGTCGGTGAAGCTCTGGTCGCCGATCACCACGCACGCGCGGCGCGGCACCCCGGCGCGCTTCCTCGCGGCGATAAAGCCGTGCGGGGACGGCTTCAGCGCCCGGCCCACGAAGGGCAGCCCCAGCTCGTCGGCGGCGTTCACCACGCGCTCGTGCCAGTTGTTCGAGAGCAGGCACAGCGAGAAGCCGGCGTCGGCCACCCCCCTCACCCACGCGCGCAGATTCTCGGGCACCTCGCGCTCGGTCCTGGGCAATATGGTGTTGTCCACGTCGAGCACGATGCCGCGCACCCCTTGCGCGCGCAACGCGTCCATGTCGATGTCGAGGACGGACACGTAATAGGCGTCTGGTCTGAACAAATGCACGGCGGCTCGGCTCTTCTCCCCTGCGTCTTCGCTGGCTGGACGCGCCTCAGCTGTTCTCGGCGGCCCATGCCTCGTTGAAGGAGGCGTCGTCGTCGAAGAACTTCACCTTGTCGTCTTTGGTCGAGTAGAAAAAGTAGAGGCTGCCCGCCTGCGTGGGCGCCGCCGCCGCTTCAAGCGCCGCCAGGCTCGGGTTGCAGATAGGTCCCGGCGGCAGGCCGCGGCTTTGCGGGTTGCGCGTGTTGTAGGGGCTTGTCGAGGCCAAGTCGTCGCCGGTCAGGTCCTCTGTCAGGTCCTTGCCCACGGCATAGTAGGTGGTCACGTCGCTGCCGAGCGCCATGCCGGCGTGCAGGCGGTTGTAGAAGACGGCGGCGATGTCGGCCATGTCGCCTTGCGTGCGCGATTCCTTTTCCACGATGGAGGCCAAGACGAGCACGTCGTGCGCGTCGAGGTTCTTCGACTTCGCGTAAGCCATGTCCACCAGGGCGAACTCAGCTTGGTACTGGTCGAGCATCATGCGCACGATGTCGTCGGCAGACGAGCCGGCCGGCACGGTGTAGGTCTTGGGGAAAAGATAGCCTTCCAGCGAGCCGTCGTAGGCGCCGGCCACGAAGGGGTAGTCCGCCGCGTAGTCGTCGGCCTTCTTCGTCTGGGCGAGAAAGGCATCGGCGGAGACGTCGCAGGCGGCGGCCACGCGCTCGGCTATCTGGCGCGCCGTCAGGCCCTCGGGCACGGACAAGGTGGCGCCCGTCTTCCCGCCCGCCTCGAGGGCCGCGATGATCTCGTCGATGGAGGCGCCGCCGGTGAAGGTGTAGGTGCCGGGGCGCAAATCGCCGTCCGCGCCTGCTGCGGCCACCGCAGAGGAAAAGGCCGAGGCAGACGAGACGACCTTGGCGTCTTCGAGGATCTGGCCTATCTGCTTGGCGCCGGCGCCCTCGGGCACCGTGACCTCTATCTGCTCTCCTTGCAAGACCTGGCCGCCGAAGGGCTTGAAGACGACGACGGCCACGACGACGAGGGCAAGCAGCACGGCGGCGGCGCATGCAAGAAGCCCGATCCGGCGGCCTCCGCGCTTTCCCGCACGCCTGCCCGCGCGCGCGCCATGCGCGTGGGCGACGGCGTTTTCCCTGCTGTAGGCACTCGCTGCGGTATTTTTCCCGCCATATGCGCCCTGCAAGTCTTGGGGGCTGCGGTCTGCCCGGCCGGCGTGGGGGTTGTGGACGCCATGCGCGCCATATGCGCCCTGCGGCTCATGCGCGCTGGGGGTGGCAGAAGCGGCGCGCCTTTCACCGCCTGCCCCGCGCACCGAGTGCGCGCCATGCGCCGGATGCTTGCGATCGCCCATCTCGCCTCCCTAGCCTTCCCGCACCTGCGCCGCGCCGAAAGCCGCGCCGTCTTCCGCGCACGCCGCATCAGGGTCTGCCGCCTTAGGATTCCCCGCCGCATCGCCAGGCGCGGCAGCATTCGCCGCCAGCGGCTCCGCATTGCACGACGCCGCCCGGTCGAGCCATGCCTGCAGGAAAAGCGAGGCCGCCACCGCGTCGAGCTTGCCGCGCATGTGCCGCTCGTCCATGCCCTGCGCGCGCAAGCGCCGTTTCGCCTCGGCGCTCGAGAGGCGCTCGTCGCAAAACTCCAGCGGCAGCCCCTCGCGCGCCGCCACCTTCTCGGCAAACTCGCGCACGCGCCGCGCCTGCGGCCCTAGGCCGCCCGCCATGGTCTTGGGCAGGCCCGCCACCAGCAGCTCGGGCGCCTCGTCTTCAAGCAGCATCCGCCATGTGCGCGCGCCGCCTTCGACCTCGGCGGCCGGCAGCACCTTCACGGGCAAGGCCATGCGCGTGGCGGTGTCGCCTGCGGCCACGCCCACGCGCTTGTGCCCGATGTCGAGAGCCAAAACCCGCACGCGGCTAGATTCCGAGCATCGCCTTGGCCGCCGCGAGCGCCTGCGGCACGGCAGACGCGTCCTTGCCGCCCGCCTGCGCCATGTTCGGCTTGCCGCCGCCACGCCCGCCCAGCACGGGCGCGACCTCCTTCACCACCGCGTTGGCGTCGAATCCCGCCGCCACGGCGCCCTCGTTTGCGGCCGCGAGCACCACGGGCGTGCCCTTCTCCTCCACCACCGCGAGGCACACAATGGCAAACGGGGCGCTGCCCGCGCGCTTTTTCACCACGTCCCACGCGCCGCGCATCGCAGAGACGGCCAGCACCGTGCCCAAATCTGCCACGAGCAGGCGATAGGCGCCCGTGTCGACGGCCGTGTCCACGAGCTTCGCGATGTCGCCTTCCGCCGCGATGCGCTTGGCGTTTTTCGCCTGGCGCTCCAGCAAGGTCAGCTGCTTTTCCATCTTCTCCACGCGCTCGGACACATCGAGCGGCGGCACGTTCAAGAAGCGCGCCGTCTCGCGCAGCTCCTCTTCCATGCGGCTCATGTAGCGGTAGGCCTCGAGGCTCGTCACGGCCTCGACGCGCCGCGTGTTCGCGCCCACGGACGTCTCGTTCACTATCTTGAACAGGCCGATCTCCGAGGTGCGCCCCACGTGCGTGCCGCCGCACAGCTCCTTGGAAAACGAGCCGGCCTCGACCACGCGCACGAACTCGCCGTACTTCTCGCCGAACAAGGCCAGCACGCCGTCCTCGCGCGCCGCCGACAGCGAGGTCTCGTAGGCGCGCACCGGCGCATCGCCCATGACGACCTCGTTGACCATGCGCTCCACCTCGAGGATCTGCTCGTGGTGCATCTGCTCGAAATGGGTGAAGTCGAAGCGCAGCCTGTCGGGGGCCACAAGCGAGCCGGCCTGCTTCACGTGCTCGCCCAGAACCTGCGAGAGCGCGCGCTGCAAGAGGTGCGTGGCCGTATGGTTGCGCGCGATGCGGGCGCGGCGCTGCGTGTCGATGGCCGCCCGGACTTCCTGCCCGACCGCGACCTCGCCCTCCTTCACCGTGCACACGTGCACGGGCAGGCCCGCCTCGGGCTTTTTCGTATCCTCGACTTCCAGCACGAGGCCGTCTGCCGTGATGGCGCCCGTGTCGCCCACCTGGCCGCCCATCTCGCCGTAGAAAGGCGTCTTGTCCAAGACGACGCCGGCCGAAGCACCCGCGCCCGCGCTTTGCACGCGCTGCCCGTCCACGACGATGGCGCGCACGATTGCGTCGCACTCGTCGTCGCGGTAGCCGCAAAACTCGCTCGCGCCGCAGGAGTCGAGGATCTGCGTGTAGACGTCGCCCACGCCCGACCAGGCCTCGTCGTCGCGCGCGTTGCGGGCGCGCTCGCGCTGCGCCTCCATCTCGCGCTCGAAGCCGGCCTCATCGACGCGCACGCCGCGTTCGCGGCAAATCTCGGCCGTCAGCTCGAAGGGAAAACCGTAGGTGTCGTGCAAGGTGAAGGCCGCGACGCCGGACAGCTCGCGCGCATCGCCCAAGGCCTCGAGCTCTTCTTCGAGGAAACGCTCGCCCTTGTCGATGGTCGCGCGGAAGCGCCGCTCCTCGGACGCGAGCACCTGCTCTATCAGGGCGCGGTTTTCCACGATCTCGGGGTAGACGGCGCCCATCTCGGCGACGATGGCCGAAAGGTACTCGCCCAGAAACGCCCGCTCGACGCCCAGCACGCGCCCCTCGCGCACCGCGCGGCGGATCAGGCGGCGCAAGACATAGCCGCGCCCCTCGTTGGAGGGCAGGATGCCGTCGCCTGTCATGAAGACCACGGAGCGCGCGTGGTCGGCGATCACGCGCATGGCGAAGTCCGCGCGCTCGTCGTCGCCGTAGGCCTTGCCCGATATGCGCTCGCCCACGCCCACGAGGGCGCGCAAGATGTCGGTGTCGAAGTTCGACTGCACGCCCTGCATGATGGCCGCGACGCGCTCGAGCCCCATGCCAGTGTCGATGTTTTTCTTCTCCAGCGGGTCCATCGTGCCGTCTTCATGGCGGTTGAACTGGGTGAACACGAGGTTCCAGAACTCGAGGAAGCGGTCGCAGTCGCAGCCGGGCTTGCAGTCGGGGCTGCCGCAGCCCACTTCAGGGCCTTGGTCGTAGTACATCTCCGAGCACGGGCCGCAAGGGCCTGTGGGGCCGGCCACCCAGAAGTTGTCGTCTTCGCCCAGGCGCGTGATGTGCGATTCCGGCAGGCCGACCGCACGCCAGATCTGGTGCGCCTCGTCGTCGTCGGTGAAGACCGTGACGTGGATGCGCTCCGGGTCCAGCTGCAGCACCTTCGTGGAGAACTCCCATGCCCAGGCGCACATCTCCTTCTTGAAGTAGGCGCCGAAGCTGAAGTTGCCGAGCATCTCGAAAAAGCTCAGGTGCCGGCCGTCGGTGCCTATGAGGTCGATGTCGTTGGTGCGCACGCACTTCTGCGCCGTCGTCGCGCCGATGTAGCGCGCGTCGAGGTGCTTTTGCTGCAGGAAGTAGGGCTTGAACTGCACCATGCCCGCCACGGTCAGAAGCAGGCTCGGGTCGTCGGGGACGAGCGAGGAGGACGGCCAGCGCTGGCAGCCCTTCTCCTCGAAGAACTTCAGGTATGCCTCGCGGATCTCGGCGGAGGTGGTGGGTATGCCGGACAAGGTGACTCCTTCGTGAAAATCGAGCGGTTCTCTCTTGCGGACGGGGCGGGTGAAGGCCCGCGGCGGCCTGCCGCGGCCCGCGGCGCGGGGCGGGGCTTGGAGCCCCTGGGGCTTGCGGCGGCGCCCGGATTGCGCCGCCGCGCCGCCGCGCGCATAGCGCCAACACGCCCGCGCCGCGCCGCACGCGGCGCGGCGCGGGCCTGCGCTACCTCGACCCTTCGGGCTGCGCGCCCGCGGCAGCGCCCGCCGCCGTCGCGGCGTCCTGGGCGCTGGCGGAAACGGTGCCGGCCGCGTCTGCAGGCTGCGTGCCGGCGGCCGCCGCGATGGCGGCCGCGACGGCGGCGGCAGACGGGTCGTCGGCCTGCGGTTGGGCGGTGAATGCCGCGGCTTGCGCCACCTGGGCAGCGTCGGCGGGGGTGGCGGCGGCGTTTCCAGCGGCCGGAACAGCGGCAGCGGCGGCGCCTGCGCTAGCGGAGGCGTCAGCGGCCACGGCGCCCGCAACGCCCGCAACACCTGCGGCACCTGCCGCGGACGCGTCGGCGCCGGCGACGGGCGAGAAGCCGCCCGCAGGCTCGACGGGCACGGGCTCGGGGCGCACGGCCGCGCCGGCTGCCTGCGCGTCGGCCGGCTGCGCCGCGTCGGCGGCGTCGAGGGCGGCACCCGCCGGGTAGACGAAGCGCTTCACCTGCTTCTTGCGTTGCGCGTCGCCGAATGCCCCGCGCACGCGCTCGACGACGCCTGCGACGGCCTTGGCAGGCGCGGAGGTGACGGTGTCGACGGTGCCCGCGGCCTTGCCCGCGACGCCCGTGACGCTTTCAACGTCCTCCAAGATGCCGTCCAGGCGCAAAAGCTCGAGGTTCACCGTGTCCACGGTGAGCGCGGCCTGCTCGACCAGCGGGTCGACGCGCTTTAGGGTGGGGGCGATCTGCTCGCTCACCTCGTCGGCAAGCTCGTTGACCTTCTCGACGGTCTCGTTCGCGTTTTTCAGCACCGTGCTCGCGCGCACCAAGACGACGATGAGCGCCGCGAGGGCGAAGATGGCCAGCACGACGAGCACCGCGATGATGGCAGGCCATATCCACCCCAATGATTCTCCTGTACCGCCCATGATGTATTGCCCCCGTTCATCGAGTTCTTCCATAGACAAACGCACATGGTACCCGAAAACGGGAGGCCGTGGCGGCGTGCGGCGCCATCAAAGCGCCAAAAGCCGCGCGAACCCCACAAGCGCGCACCCGGATCCGCCCTTTCCGGCGGCACGCACGCGCCCGGGTATACCCGGGCGGCACGCCATCGCCCGCATCCGAGCGTCCGCGTCCGGCCACGTCCGCCCGCGCCGGGCACGTCCGCCGCGCCCGGCCGCGCCTCCCCCTTCACCCCTCGTCGTGGGCGCCGGGAAAGCGCAGCTTCTCCCAGCCGTGGCTCGTCGGCTTGTAGAAGGCGCCACGCGCAAGGCCGTCGGGCAGGTACTGCTGCTCGACGTAGGCGCCGGGGTAGTCGTGGGGGTACTTGTAGGCGCCGTAGCCCTCCGCGCCCGGGCGGTGGCGGTCGCGCAGGTGCGAGGGCACTTCGCGGGCAGGCCCTTTGCGCACCTCGGCCAGCGCCGCGTCGATGGCGGCCTCGCTCGAGTTCGACTTCGGCGCGAGCGCCATGTAGATGGCGGCCTCGGCCAGCGGGATGCGGCACTCGGGCATGCCCAGCACCTCGACGGCCTTGAAGGCAGACGCCGCGATCTGCAGCGCGCGCGGGTCGGCCAGCCCTACGTCTTCGGCTGCCAGGATGAAGATGCGCCGCGCGACGAACTTCGGGTCCTCGCCGCCGTCGAGCATGCGCGCCATCCAGTACAGCGCCGCGTCCGGGTCCGAGCCGCGCATGCTCTTGATGAAGGCGGAGATGATGTCGTAGTGGTTGTCGCCCTTCTTGTCGTAGGGCAGCTGGCGGTGCGGCACGGCGTCGGCCACGTCTCGAGCCGTGATGTGCTTGCCCTCGCCTGCCAGCTGCGCGGCCAGCTCCAGGGTGGTGAGCGCCTGGCGCGCATCGCCGCCTGCGGTGATGACGATGGCGGACAGGGCGTCGTCGTCGATCTCGTAAACACCTGCCAGCCCGCGGGCGTCCTCGAGGGCGCGGCGCACGATGGTCTCGACGCCGGATGCGCCGATGGGCTTCAGCTCGACGATGCGGCTGCGGCTGATCAGCGCCGAGTTCACCTCGAAAAACGGGTTTTCGGTCGTCGCGCCCACGAGCACGACGACGCGGTCTTCCACCGCGTGCAAAAGCGCGTCTTGCTGCGAGCGCGAGAAGCGGTGGATCTCGTCGATGAAGAGGATGGTGCGCATGCCCGATGCCGCCAGGCGCTGCTCGGCGGCCTTTATCTCGCGGCGCAAGTCGGCGACCGTGCCCGTGACGGCGGAGACCTCGACGAAGGCCGCGCGCGTGGACAGGGCGATCACGTGCGCGATCGAGGTCTTGCCCGTGCCGGCCGGGCCGTAGAGGATGATCGAGGAAAGCGTGTCGGAGGCGATGGCGCGCGCAAGCCAGCTGCCGCGCCCGACGGCGGCCTCCTGCCCCACGACCTCGGCCAGGGTCTGCGGGCGCATGCGCACGGCAAGCGGCGCGTTTTGGGCGCGGCGCGCCTGCTCGGCCTGCGCGAAAAGGGAATCCATGCTGTCGGCTGCGCGTGTCATGCGCCAGATGATACGCCATCGCGCGCGGGGCGCAGGCGCCGGACACGGCGCGGGGCGGGCGGGACGTAGGACGCAAGGATGAGCAAGGGCGGGGCGCGCGGAAAGACAGGGAGACGCAGGGGCGAGGACGCGCGCATCGGAAGAGGCGCGGGGGAAAGGCTCCATCCCCTGCCCGGCGAGGATGAACCCACCTGGTGAAGGTGGGTGCCCGCATGGGGTTTTCCAGCTTCC
>CAVFDV010000029.1:0-15701 GCA_963621315.1 Oscillibacter sp. MSJ-31 | reverse complement strand
ATCCTGCGGTGCGTGCGCCCGCACTCGCATACCCCGGGCAGGATGCGCGTGATGTCGCGCGTGCGGTAGCGCACCACAGGCGAGGCCTCCTTGTCCAGCGTCGTCAAGACCAGCTCGCCCCACTCCCCGTCCGGCACCGGCTCGTGGGTCTTGGGGTCTAAGATCTCGGCGTAGAAATGGTCCTCGGCCACGTGCAGGCCGTTTTGGCACGCGCACTCCATGGCCACGCCCGGCCCCATGGTCTCGGTCAGGCCGTAGACGTCGAAGACCTTGATGCCGAGCTTTTCCTCCAGGTTCGCGCGGAAGCTGTCGGAAAACGCCTCGGCGCCGTGGATCCCCGCGCGCAGGTTGGGGAAATCGACCCTCGGGTCCAGCCCCATCTCGATGGCGGTGTCGGCGATGTGCATGGCATAGCTCGGGGTGCACGCGATGATGGAGCTGCCCATGTTGCGCAGCACCGATATCTGGCGGCGCGTGTTGCCCGCCGACATGGGGATGACGGTCGCGCCCGTGGCAAGCGCCCCGTAGTGCGCGCCCAGCCCGCCGGTGAACAGCCCGTAGCCGTAGCACACGTGCAGCACGTCGTGGGCGCCGCCGCCCGCGTACTCGATGCCGCGCCCGAAGCAATCGCCCCATATGCGCAGGTCGTGGTCCGTGTAGCCGGAGACGGTGGCCACGCCCGTCGTGCCCGAGGACATGTGGATCTCCTTCACCTGCTCGGGCGGCACGGCGAAAAGCCCGTAGGGGAAGGCGTCGCGCATGTCTTGCTTGGTGGTGAAGGGCACGCGCGCCAGGTCGGCCAGGCTCTTCAGGTCGCCCGGCTCGAAACCGGCCTCATCGAACGCGCGGCGGTAGAAGGGGATCTTCTCGTAGCATATGCGCAAGGTGCGCTTCAGGCGGTAGAGCTGCAACGCGGCAAGCTCGCCCGGGTCCATGCGGCATATCTCTTCTTGAAACGCCATGGTGCCTCCGTTTTCCGTATCCTCGTCCGTGTCCGTACCCGCGCCCGTTTGCACGTCCGCTTCGCGCCCGCGCCTGACGTGCACCCGTGCCCTGCATCCGCAGCCGCGCCGCATCCCGCGCGCACCTCAGGAGCTGCGCGACTTTGCCTCAGAGACGCTTTTCGCCGCGTTCGCGTCCGTGCTCGTGCCCACCTTCGTGATCTCGTTTTGCGGCACGTACTCGGAGTTGAACTCGATGTCGTGCAGCGTCTCGCCGCTCGCCGACTTCACCAGATAATGGATCTTTATCTTGCGCCCGTCCACGCCGCTTTGGGTCAGCTCGGTCACGCCGGCGGCCAGGGTCGGGTCCTCCTGGCGGATCTGCTGGTACTTCTCGCCTTCCTGCCACTCGCCGCGCTCGCAAGTGACCACGCGTCCGTCCTTCGTGCCCCACAGCGAGACGGTCACCGCGTCCTCGTCGGCGCTGGCCGTGAGCAAGACCCAGTTGTCCATGTCGTTGACGAAGGCGAAGTCGGGCTCCGGCCACGAGACGGTCGCGTCGGCAAAACCCGTGTCGTCGTAGGTGGAGATGTAAAACGAGTGGTTCACGCGGTTTTCTATGCCAAGGCCCGCGTAGCATGCGGCGTTGTAGACGCAGGTGGCCACCTGGCACACGCCGCCGCCGAGCTGGTCTTCATGGGCGCCGTTCACGATGACGGGCGCCTTCTGGAAGCCCTTGGCCTCGGTGCGCTCGCCTGTCGTCGCGTTAAACGACCATGTCCCGCCGGGCTTCACGAGCGACCCGTCGATGAGCTTGCACAAAAGGTCGATGTTGCCCATGCGCGCCGTCGTGCCCGACATGGGGATCGACCACGACGAGAGGCGCTCGGCAATGCCCATCTTCTGCGCGTCTTCCGTGCTGATCTCGGGCTGTATGACGACCTCCTCGATCTTCACGCTGTGCTCGCCGGCGTCCCCGAACAAATCGTCTTGCATTGCGCGGGCCGCGCCATGGTGGTCCGGTCCTGTGCCCACGTGGCTTTCCACGATCTGCGGCGTGCCGCTGCTCGTGTCGAAGCTCGCGTTTTGCACGTCGCCTTCGGCCTCGTCGCCCAACAGCTCGACGATGTGCGCGTCGGCCTTGTCCTGGTCGATGAAGGCCTGCAGGACATAGCCGCTCGCGTCGGTGCCGGCGCTCGTGTCGTAGCCGGCCTGCGCCCCGTCGGCCGCCTGCTTCACCTTCTGCGTGTTCTCCTCGAAGACGAGGACCTCGCCGGGCGCGAGGACCTGCTGGCCCACGAGCGCGCCGATCGCGGCCGCGTCCAGCGTCCAGGACTTGTCGTTGTAGGAGATGGTGAAGGGCTGCGAGAGCGCATGCTGGACCTGGGAGAGGACCTTTTCGGCCGTGTCGCGGGCGATGTGGACGGAAGAGGTCTGCAGCGGGATGGTCGTCGCGGGCGCGGAGCTGTCGAAAAACGCCGTGCACATGTTTTCCGTCAAGGCGCCCTCGTCCACCGAGCGGCCGTCGTGGCCTTCGGAGATGGAGGCCTCGCCGTCGTCGATGGCCACCGTGTAGTCGACGATGGGCGTGCCGATGGCCTCGTTTATCTCGGCGCTCAAGTCCGAGAGCAAATCGGAGTTGCAGGTGATGGAGGCGGGGATGTCGGTCTTGCCCAAGAGGGCGTCGATGCGCTCGCTGAAAAACGCCCAGCTGCGCCCCTGCGCGAAGGCCTCGTCGGCGAGCTTTTCCGAGTCGATGGCCGCGCCCACGGTGGAGGCCGTGACGTTCCAGCGGTCGTCCGTGCCGTCGCCGTCGCTGTCGACGCCGGTCGTGGCCTGCCCGTCCGTGCCGGCTGCCGCGTCCGTATCGTCTTCGTCCGCGGCGGCCGCGTGGGGGTCTGCGCTGCCGGCGGAGGCGAGCTGCGCGCCGTCGTTTTGGGCCGTGGCCTCGTCTTTGTACAGGGATATGGTCGCGTCGTTTAGGCGGGGTTTCAGCTGCTCTTCGATGCGCTGGGCCGCCTCCTCGTGCGTAAGGCCGCCCACGTCGACGCCCTGGACCTTCACGCCGGGGTGGACCTTGCCCATCGAGACGGCCAGGTCCACGACCACGGCGAGGATAAAGACGATGAGGATGGCGGCGAGGGGAAAGGCAATGCGCGGGTGCGCATGGGCAAACGCGGCCAGCCCCGAGCCGGCCCGGCCGGATGCGCCGGGCCTGCCGCCCGCCGCCCCCGCGCCCCGCTGCGCGCGCGTGCCGGGCGTGCGGACATTGCCCACGCGTGCGCCGGCGCCGCTGCGGTAGGCGCGCGACGCGGATTGCGTGCGGGCGGGCTGCGAGGAGGCGCGCGACGGGGTGCGGAAGCTGCCCGTCTGGGAGGCCGCGCGCCGCTGCGTCCCTTGGGTCTGGCGCGCGCGGCCGGACGCCGCAGACGGCGAGGCCGAAGACGATGGCGACGCACCCGCCTTGGCGCCCGTCTTGGCACCTGCCTTGGCGCGCGGCGTGGCAGCGCGCGCGCCGGATCCGGAGCGCGAGACGGCCGTGCGCGACGCGGAGACGCGCGGCACCCTGCCGGTCTTGTCGTTGTCTGTCCTGCGCGTGGGCATGTGCTTGCTGAAAGACGCTTCCTTTACGGGCGGCAAAATAACTCACGCACTATAGCAAAAAAGCGGCGGCGCGCACGCCCTGTTTCACACGGGAAAACAAGCCGTTGCCAACGGCCTGCCGGCGCCTGCCGACGGCGCTGCACGGCGCCGGGCTTTCACAGCGAGCAAACATAGGACGCACGGGAAAAGGGGGCGCGGAAAGGCGCGGGGGCATGCCCGCGCGCTCAGACAGTCCCCGCTTGGGCAAACAGCCCGGCGGGCCGTTTGCGTCGCCGCGAAAACCGCGCGCGGGGGCATGCCCCCGCGCGCCTGCGCCCCCAAGCGCGCCCTCCGGCGCGCCCGGGGGCTTCCCACCCCTTTAACGTGTGCGCACGCAGCGGCGCTTCCTCTTGGAGAAGAGCAGCCCCACCACGGCGGCGGTCACGAGCGCGGCGCCCGCGACGGTGACCAGCACCGCCCCGCCCGCGCCGGCCAGCGGCATGTGCCAGTTGCGGTAGTTCGGCAGCGAGTACGCGCCGTCCTCGCCCACCTTGAACGCCGGCGGCAGCTGGTCGCCGCGCGCCTTCACCGACACCGACCCCGCGACGGCGTCCACGTCGAGCAGCCATTGCCCGTAGGGCGCCCGATACCCGTCCGGCGCCACCGTCTCGACCATCATGTAGTGCCCGCTCAAAAGCCCGGTGAAGCTCACCTTGCCATCCGCGCCGCTTGTCGCGCTGGCCACGGCCGAATTCACCTTCCAGCAGCAGTCCGCGTCGTTGGTCGCCAGCTCGGAGTGGTCGTCGATGCCCGTGTGCGCCGAGTTGCCGCACGCGTACAACTCGAAGGTCGCGCCGGAGAGCACCTCGTCGCCCTCGCCCACCTTGGTGAACGTGAAGTCCGCCGTCAAATCGTCGTTGGTCAGGTTCGTGGGCGTGTTCACCACCGTGCTGCCGACGTTTTTAGCCGCATCGTCGCTGCCCGTCTCGATGGCCAGCCCGCCGTCGCCGCGCTGCTCTTGCGGGATGGAGAAGACCTCGGAGCCGTCGTCGGCGGTCTGCCCAAAGAAGGTGTCGAAGTCGATCAGCACCTGCCCGGTCGGCCGCTCGAACTCCCAGACCCGCCCGGATGCCGTCGTGTAGCTTGCCGGCGCGGCCGTCTCCACGAGCATGTAGTAGCCGCGCGGCAGCTCGCCGAAATCGACCGTGCCGTCCGCGCCCGAGACGGCCGTGACCAGCGGGTCGCCCGTGGCCGCGCCGTCGCCATCGAAGCTGCCCCAGCACGAGTCCGTGCCGCCCGTGGCCGTCGCAGAGTGCGAGTACATCCCCGTGTGCAGGGGGTTCGTGCACTCGTAGAGCGCGAAGGTGAAGCCGGGCAGCGCCGTCTTCATGTCCGAGGACTTCTTCACGAACTTGAGCGGCGCCGTCGCGGCTGCCTCGTTCACCACGTACTTGCTCGCCTCGCCCGCGGCAAAGGCCTGCGCGTCGCCGAACTCCCAGTCGGCGTCGCCCACCCCGCCCTCGCAGGCCTCGACGGAGATGTCCTTTTGCGTCGTCGCGTCCGCCGGCACGCTGAGCAGCCACGACCCGCTCGGCAGCTCGTAGTCGGCCGCGTGCCAGGTGCCGCCGGCGTCCGTGTAGCCCGTGGGCGCCTTCGTCTCGACGAGCATGTATTGCGTGCCGCGCGCGAGCTTGCCGAAGTCGAAGGTGCTGCCCGTGTGGTCCGCGCCGCCCACGGAGCGGAAGAGCTTCCAGCAGCTGGTGTCGCTGCCGGGCGTGCCGCTATGCGAGTCGGCGGTGCCGGTGTGGCCTTCCACGCAGGTGTAGAGGGTGAAGGCGGCGTTTTCGAGGGCAAGGCCGCCCTCGGCAGCCTCGTCGGTCTTTGCAAACGAGAAGGGCACGACGCCCTCGTCGGGGTCGTCGGCGACGCTATAGCCGTCCGCATACGAGCCGCCGGGCTCGGGCGCGTAGGTGGTGGTCCCCTGCTTGGCGTGCATCTCCACCGTCTGGTTGGCGATGTCGACGTTCACCTCCCAGGTGCCCAGCACGCGGTAGTAGCCCTCGGGCGCCGAGGTCTCCGCCAGGGTGTAGTAGCCCTCCTTGTCGAGCAGGCCGAAATCGACCTTGCCGTTTGAGTCTGCCGTGGCAGAGAGCACCGTGCCGTCGCCGCGGTCGAGGGTAAAGACGGCGCCCGGCAGCGCCGCGCCTGTCTTCGAGTCGGTCTTGGTGAACGAGAAGGGCACGGCGATGGCGTCGTTTGAGACGGTGAAGCCGTCGTCGTAGTTGCCCGAAAAAGCGCGCGTGCCGTCCGAGGCCGTCACGACGACGGGCTCTTTGGCCTTCGAGTCCACCGTGACGGTCCACGTGCCTGCCAGCGCGGCATAGCCTGCGGGCGCGGCCGTCTCGGCCAGCGTGTAGGTGCCGTTGGCCAGGTCCTCGAAGCGCACGATGCCGTCCACGCCCGACTCGGCGCCGATCGCCGTGCCCGACGCGGGCGTGAGGGTGAACTTCGCGCCGGTGAGGAAGGTGCCCGTCTTCGAGTCGGCCTTGCCAAAGGTGAAATCGACCAGCTCCAGCTCGTTCACGAGGGTGAATCCGTCCTCGAACTTGCCGCCGAAAAGCGGCGCGCCGTCCACGGACGCGATGTTCATCTCCCACTTCTCCACGTCCACCGACACGGTCCACGAGCCGGTCGGCTCGGCATAGCCCGCGGGCGCGGCCGTCTCCACGAGCGTCCAGTCTCCCGCGTCCAGCTTGCCGAAGTCCACCCAGCCCTCCTCGTCGGAGGTGACGGTCGCGGCCACTTTGCCGTCGCGGCGCAGCTCGAAGGTCGCGCCCTGCAGCTCGGCGCCCTCGACGTCGGTCTTGGTGAAGCTGAAGGGCATCCTGTCGGCCCGCTCGTTTGCCAGCGTGTAGCCGTCCTCGTAGTTGCCCGCGAAAAGCGGCGCGTCGTCGCCCATGGGCTCGATGGACTCGATGCTCAAGGCCTTGGTGCCCGCGTCTTGGACGACCGTGATCTTCCAAGGCGATCCCGGGCGGTCGTAGGTCGCGGGGGCCACCTGCTCGGAGAGGGTGTAGATGCCCGGCTTCGAGAACCCGCGGTCGAAGGCGACCAGGCCGTTTTCGTCGGAGGTGGCATAGGCGAAATCGTCGCCCTCGCTGTAGCCCTCGACGTCGTAGCACTCGACGAGAAACTCCGCGCCCGGCAGCGGGTTGTCGTTTTCGTCTACCTTGGTGAAGGTGAGGGGTATGGAGGGCTTCTTGTTCACGAGGGTAAAGCCGCTTTGGTAGTCGCCCTCGAAATCGATGGCCGTCCCGCCGTATTCGCTGTCGATGGAAATCGAGACGGTCCTGGCTTCCATGTCCACGGCCACGTTCCACTGGCCGGTCCACTTCTCGTAGCCGTCCGGCGCCATCGACTCGCTCAGCTTGTAGGTGCCCGAGTGCGTGAAGCCCGTGGGCATGGTGATGATGCCGTTTTCGTTCGTGCTCCAGGCGGCAATGCCCGAGTTGGGCGAGTCTGCGAGAGTGAAGTTGACATTGGGGATGGGGTTGCCGTCCTCGTCTACCTTCTTGAAGGAAAAGGGCAGCGGCTCGTAGTTTTTCAAGGTCCAGCCGCTCGCGGTGCTGCCCTCGAAGTCGATAGCCTGCGCATAGCTGCCCTCGGGCACGAAGGAAGTCACTGTCTGCACGTCGACAGACTTGCCGTCGGCGGCAAGGGCGAGGGTGACGGTCCAGTGGAAATCGCTGCCGAAAGCGTTGAGCGAGTAGCGGTCCGGGGCAGCCACCTCGTACAAATCGTAAGTGCCCGCTTCAAGACCGGTGAAACTCACCACGCCGTCTTGGCCGGATTTCGCCGTGCCGACTGTCGTGCTGCCCTGGCGCAGCTGGAAGGTCGCGTTCGGAAGGCCCGTGCCGTCCGCATCGGTCTTTTTGAACGAGAAATTTCCCTTCATCGGCTCGTTGGGCAGCTTGAGGTCCCCGTCTTCATAGCTGCCGGAAAACTCCGTCGCGTTGTCGCCCGGCGTGATGGCGACCGTCTTGGCGACCGCGTCCACCACGAGCTTCCACGTGCCGCTCGATGCCGCATATCCGCTCGGCGCCGCCGTCTCCGTCAGAGTATAGGTACCCGACGCGACATCGCCGAAATCCACTTTGCCGTCCGCGTCCGAAGTGGCCGTGCCGACGGTAGTCCCGGTCTTCTGGTTGTACAGCATGAAGCTCGCCCCCGCAAGCCCCGCCCCAGTCTGCGAGTCGGTCTTGGCAAACGAAAGCGGCGTCCTTTGCACATAGTGGACAATCTCGTTGGTCTCGTTTGCGGGGTCGCTGGTGCCGTCCCAATCCACTTCGTACAGGGCGACGTTTCGTATCGTCGAGGGGGCGTCGCTGGTGACGGTGGCACGCACTGCACATGCTTGGGTATACGTGGTATTTGCCGGCACGTCGAACGTCCACGTAACGGTGTTGTCTTCCCAAGTCGGCTTCGCGCTACCGGGCCCCCAGGTGACACCAGCCACGTGCGCGCCCGTAGGAAAATGGTCGCGTATGGTCACTTTCGCGCTCGCGGCGCCGCTGTTCGTGATCGTGAACGCGTAGCGCAACTGGTCGCCAGGGGACACGTTGCTGCCAGAAGGTGGGTAATTTTCATAGGTCGTCTTCTCCACGGAGATAATCGGAATGGCCTTGTTGGCGAGCTTGTAGCCCTCCGTATAGCTGCCGGAAAACTCCGTCGCCTCATCGTTTGGCGTGATGGTGGCCGTCTGCGCAGACGCGTCCACCACGACCGTCCACGAGCCGGCCGAGGCCTCGTAGCCCGTAGGAGCCGAGGTCTCCGTCAGGGTGTAGGTGCCCGCGTCCAAGCTGCCGAAATCCGCCAAGCCCGCCGCAGCCGAGCCGCTGCCGTCGGCGCTCGTGACGGTCTTCACGACCGTGTCTCCTTGCTTCAGCTCGAAAGTCGCACCTGCCAGCGCCGTGCCGGACTCGTCGGTCTTCGTAAACGAAAACGGCACCGGCTCTTCTTTTTTGTTCGAGACGCGATAGCCCGTCTCATAGCTGCCCTCGAAATCGGGAGTGTCCTTATCAGAACGCTCGGCCTTGGAAATTTCAACAGTCCCCTCCGCCATATTTACGGTTACATCCCACGAATAGAATCCCACCGGCAACTCGTAGCCTTCGGGGGCCTCAATCTCGTAAAGCTCATAGACATCGGATGATTTGAAATTGTCAAAGGTAACCAAACCATCCGCGCCCGATGTGACCTCAGAAACGTAATAGTTCATATCTGGATCACATAATAGGAAGGTCGCACCCGCAAGCGGATCGCCGTTCTCGTCCACCTTCGTGAGGGAAAACGGTAGACCTACCGGCGTATTCGCGAGCTTCCAGCCTTCCTCATAGCTGCCCTTGAAATTCGGAGCGCCATCCTGTGGCGTCACCTCCACGCTGCCGTCGCTTCCCACCACGACTTCCCAATACCCGGAAGGCAGAATGTAGTCGTCGGGGGCACTGGTCTCGTTCAGGGTATAGCTGCCCTCTTTCAAGCTGCCGAAATCCACGAGACCGGCCTCCGTCGAAGTCACGGTGGTCACAGCGCCGTCGGTGTCGGTCAACTCGAAAACCGCACCGGACAACGCGGCGCCCCCGATGCCCGTCTTGGTGAAGGAAAACGGCGCCGTCGTGGGATCGGTCTTGGTGTTTCCCAGCCGGTAGCCGCTCGCGTAATCGCCATCGAACTCCTTGTCCACATTATCAGAGGCGATCGCAATCGTCCGCGCAACGATATCGACCGTAACCTCCCATATCCCGTCTACCCTTTCGTAACCATCGGGCGCAGAATCCTCCGTCAATTCATAAACGCCCGGAACAGTGAATCCCTTAAAGGTCGCCACCCCGTCTGCACCTGTTGTTGCCCGGCTGACATACACCGACCCATGAGGATCCTCTATAGCGAATGTCGCACCTGCAAGCGGCGCGCCAGTGTCCTCGTCGAACTTCGTGATGGAAAGCGGAAGAGGGGGATAGTTGGCGAGCTTGTATCCGGTCGCATAGCTGCCTGTGAAGGGAAGGCCTTCCATGCCCTTCGAGGAAGCGCCCGAACTCACTGAAACCCCTCCGCTCTCCGTGACGGTAATTTCCCAATAACAATTACCCGGGAGTCCATACCCATCGGGTGCCGAGGTCTCCGTCATGGTGTAGGTGCCCGCCTCGAGCCTGCCAAAATCGACCTTGCCGTCCGCGGCGCTCGTCGCCGTCCTCGTGAAGGTGCTATCGTTGTATTTCGTAAGCTTGAAACTCGCTCCCGCGAGGGCGGCGCCGTTCTCATCGGTCTTGGTAAACGAGAACGGGGTGCCGGATTTTTCGTTTGCCAGCTTGTAGCCGGCCGCATAGGAGCCGGAGAAGTCCGTCGTCCCGCTCGCCCGCGACACTGCAACGGTGTTCGCGCCGGCGAGGTTCACGTCGACGCGCCAATAGCCGCTTATCTTCTTGTAGCCATCGGGTGCCGTCGTCTCGGAAAGGTAGTACGTCCCGCTGGCGAGGTCGCCGAAGTCCACGAGGCCGTCCGCCGTCGAAGTCGCGGACTTCACCAGAGCGGAAGCGGTCATCTCGGTCGAGGAGTACAAGCCAAACCTCGCCCCCGAAAGCGCATCGCCTGTATCCGCGTCGGTCTTGGTAAACGAGAAAGGCAGGGGTTTCAAGGCATTGGCGAGCTTGTAGCCGGCCGCGTAGGTGCCGGAGAAGTCCGTCGTGGCGCCGCTTCCCTTCGCGATGGACACCGTGGAGTTCACCGCGTTCACCGTGACGGTCCAGCTGCCGCCTGCGGCCGTGTAGCCGGCGGGCGCCGAGGTCTCCGTGAGGGTGTAGGTGCCCGCGCCCAGGTCGCCGAAGTCCACAGTGCCGTCCGAAGCGCTCGTGACCGTCCCCACCGTGGTAGAGCCGTTTTTCAAGACGAAGACCGCGCCTGCAAGCGCTGCACCCGCGTCGTCGGTCTTGGTAAACGAGAAGGGCAGCTTCTTCTCGGCATTGGCGAGCTTGTAGGACCCGTAGGTGCCGGAGAAGGCCGTGGCGCCGCTTGCCGCCGCGACAGACACCGTGGAGTTCACCGCGTTCACCGTGACGGTCCAGCTCCCGCCCGAGGCCACGTAGCCGGCCGGCGCCGAGCTCTCCGTGAGGGTGTAGGTGCCCGCGCCCAGGCTGCCGAAGTCCACCTTGCCGGCCGAGGTGCTGGTCACGGTCTTTACCGTGGTGGAGCCCTGCTTCAAGACGAAGACCGCGCCGGAAAGCGCCGTGCCTGCCGTGTTCGTCTTCGTGAACGAGAAGGGCACGGTCTTGCCCGCGTTGGCGAGCTTGTAGCCGGCTGTATAGGAACCGGAAAAGGCCGTGGCGCCGCTTCCCGCCGCGACAGACACCGTGGAGCTCACCGCGTTCACCGTGACGGTCCAGCTGCCGCCCGAGGCCACGTAACCGGCGGGCGCCGTGCTTTCCGTGAGGGTGTAGGTGCCCGCCTCCAAGCCGCCGAGGTCCACCTTGCCGTCAGAGCCGCTGGTCACGGTCTTTACCGTGGTGGATCCCTGCTTCAAGACGAAGACCGCGCCGGACAGCCCCGTACCTGCCGTGTTCGTCTTCGTGAACGAGAAGGGCACGGTGATGGGCTCGTAGACGACGGAGACCGTGTGGTTCGCGGAGATGTTGGAAAATGTCTTGCTGCTGGGCTGCGAGCCCGTGACGTTCGTGCCGTCCACCGTCACGGACTTCAGCTTGTAGCCGGCCTTCGGGCTGTAGCCGATGGTCTTGCTCGTGCCGTAGAGCGCCGTGCACGACGGGTCGATGGTGCCGTTCACGACCGTCGTGGTGATCTTGTAGCTCTTCTTGGCCACGTAGACCTTGAGGTTGTGGTTCGAGTTCGCGTATTGCCAGGTCCGCGAGGCTGCAGCCGTCGCGTCGTTTGTATTGCTGTCGGTGCGCGAGTATTTCAGCTCGTAGCCCGTGGGGATGGCCAGCGAGACGGTGGTCGCGCTCGTGTCGGAGTTGTACATGGACACCTGCTTGGACACGCGGCTGCTCGTGAACTCGACTTCCGAGCCGGAGGTGACGTCGTAGAGGTTGCCCGTGAGGGTGACTTTCTGGTCGGCGATTTTCAGGCTGCTGCCGCTCGTCTCCGTGATCATGCCCTTTTTCAGGGTGACGGTGTACGTCGAGCCATGGTGCAGGGTGAGGAGCTCCCCTCCCTTGTTCTTCGTGTTCGCCTTGAACGTGGCGCCCGAGCGGGTGATGTACTTGTTGCTTATGGCCTTGTCCACGCCGCTCGTGTTTATCGTCATCGTCTCGTCTGTGCCCGCGATCGTGCCGGTGGTGATGTTGTAGGTGTAGTTGTACCAATACAGGTCGCTTGCCGCCGTCTTGAAGTTGCTGCCGCTGTAATAGAAGTCGTATCTGAGCTTCACGGTGCAATAGCTGCAGTCGATCGCCGTGCCGTACCTGTTGAAGTTGCCCTGTATGGCGATGTAGTTGTTGCCCCAGCACTCGCTCACGCTGCTGACGGTGATCTTGAGGTCGACGCTTTTGCCCTTGAACCAGCCCACGTTCGTGATGGTGACGTACTTCCCCGCCGCCGTGTTGGCGGTCACGCGGTAGCCCTCGCAGTGGTTTTGCACGCTGCCGATCAGGGCGGTCTTGGAGTATGTCCAACCGGGCGCCTTCATCACGCTCGTACCGCTGCCGTTCCAGTTCGGGGAGAACTGGTAGAGCTTGGGGACGGTGAAGTTCGAGCTGCGGTCCTCGTAGGTCGTGGCCTGCGCGTCTTGCGTGTTCGAGAAGAGCTGCGCGCCGCCGAAGGCCGCGACGAGGGCAAGGGCGACGGCGGCGGCGCAGGTGGCGGCGCGTGCTAGGCGGCGGCGGGGCCTCTTCGGGCGCATGTGCGGTGCCGCGGGCGTCGCGCGCGCATGCGTCGCGCGCGCATGCGGGCTGCGGCGCGTTTCAGGAGGCATGGAAAGCCCCCCCCCCTCGGTTCTCGGACCGAAAGCCCCTTTTGCCTAGGTGCATATCCCCCACCCCGTCTGTATCCCGTGTCCCGCACGGGCGCCGTCCGTCCCGCTTTCGCGGACGCGTCTTTTTCGTGTGCGCGCAAACGGCGCGGACGGCGCGTCTCTTCCCTATTGCGAATTCATGGATGATACCACCGCCGCACGGGCTGCGAGGTGCGGATTTTCACGAAAACAGAGGCGCACCACACACAAGCACGCGACGCGCGCCGCACATGGCATCACATGCCGCGCTCGACTGCCGCACGGCAGCACGGCACACGCGCCGCGTGCCGTCGCGCGTGCCACGTGCTGCAGCCTGCCCGTGCCCATGCCCGAGCCGGCCGCGCAAGGGCACCGCGCCCGCGTCGCATCCGGGCCGCGCCCCTAGCTCTCCGGCCCGTGCTCCACCTGGTACTGAAAGCCCGCGAGGCTGCCCTCGCCGAACACGCGCATGCGCTTCAGGCGCATCGGGTCGTCGCCCGGGTGCACCTGGCCGTAGACTATGGTGAAGGCCTCCGTCACGCCGTTTGCCGCCAGCGCGGACGGCGCCACGTCGGACACGTCGCCGTAGGGGTAGGCAAAGGCCTCGTAGCCGCCGATCACCTCGCGCTCGCGCTCGCAATCCACCCGCACGTCGTCGGCGTCGAAATCGTAGATGGCGCCGCCGCGCCCGATGTTTTGCGTGCCGTCCTCGTGCATGGCATAGGAGTGCGACTCGTAGTTCACGTACGGGCTGGGATTGTCCTTCACCGTCTGCGCGATGCCGTCTCGGTTGCCGATGATGAACCCGGTGACGGGCACCTTGTACTTTTCCGCAAGCGGCTTTACCACGTCGAAGAAGGTGGAGTCGCCGTCGTCGAAGGTCAAAACGACGCTTTTGGCGGGCAGGGAGTGGGCGCCGGCGACGTAGGCGGACAGCTCGGCGTAGGAGGGATAGTAGTAGCCCTCCTCGACGAGCCATTGCAGCTGGGCCTCGAACATCGAGGCGGGCAGGAGGTTGGCGTCGGGGGTGTCGGGCGGGTCGGCGTCCGGGTAGACGTAGTGGTACATCATCACGGAGATGCCGTCGTCGTCCCATCCGGCGTCTTCGACGACGCGCACCTTGCGCGTGGCCGTCTGCGTCATGTGCTCGGCGTTGGTCGCGGTGTAGACGACCTCGTAGTCTCCCGGCGTGGAGGTGTCGGGCGTGCCGGATGCCTGCACGCTGTCCGAGATGTCGCCCTCCTGGATGTCGCGCGCGTCGCATCCGCCCTCGATATAGGACTCGCCGCAGCGCACGATGGTCTCCTCGTCGCCGTGGACGGTCATGACGATGCGGCCGTCCGGCGCCTGGGAGGTGCCTGCCTGGGTCTGGGATCGGGCCTGCGTTTGCGTGCCCGCCGCGTCCGAGGAGGGCGCGCCTTCGCTGCCGGCGTCTTGGCCATGCGGGGCAAGCGCGAAGACGGCGGCCGCGGCGACGAGCACGACGGCGGCAACGCCTATGAGGATGAAGAGGGTGGTGCGGCTGCGGGCGCGGGCGGTGCCGCCGCCCACGCCGGCATGGCAGCGACCATAGTCGTCGCCGTAGCTGCGGGCGCGACCCTGCGCGTGTCCGCGCGCGGTGTAGGCCTCCCTGCGGTAGTCGGCCGCCGTCGCCTCGTGCGCCGCGCGTCTGTCTCTCTCGTATCCCATATGCGTGGTTTTCCCGTTTTCCCGCCGCCTGTACACGGGCGCGAAGTATAGCAGCCGCCCCCCTTTCCTGTAAGATGCAGCGCATACATGAAAACGCGCGACGCCCGCGTGGCGAAACCGCGAGACACGAAACCGCAAGACGAAAGGAACGCCCGCCGTGCACATAGCCTGCCTGGACCTTGAAGGGACCCTTGCCCCCGAGATATGGATCGAGTTCGCCCACGAAAGCGGCATCGGGGAGCTGACGCGCACGACGCGCGACGAGCCGGACTACGCAAAGCTCATGGACTGGCGCCTTGGGGTCTTGCGCGAGCACGGCATGAAGCTTGCCGACATACAGGCCGTCATCGCGCGGATCGAGCCGCTCGACGGCGCCATGGACTTCATCGCGCAGATGCGGCGCTTCACCCAGCTCGTCATCGTCTCGGACACCTTCGAGCAGTTCGCCATGCCCCTCATGGAGAAAATGGGCTGGCCGACCATCCTGTGCAACACCCTCGACGTGGGCGCGGACGGCACCATCGAGGGCTACACCTTGCGCGCCGGCAACATGAAGGTGAACACCGTGCGCGCCCTGCAGCAGATGGGCTACGACACCATCGCGGCAGGCGACAGCCACAACGACATCGGCATGCTGCGCGCGAGCAAGGAGGGTTTCCTGTTCCGCGCGCCGGACGCCATACGTGCGGACAACCCCGACATCGAGGCCTACGAGGACTACGACGGGCTGCTCGCCGCGTTTCGGCGGGCATGCGCATGAGCGGCGCGGGCGTGAGAGGAGTGCGGGTGAAGGGCGCGGACGTGAGAGGCGTGCGGGTGAAGGGCGCAAACGTGAGGGGCATGCGGACAAAGAGCGCGGACATGAGAAACGTGCAAGTGAAAGACGCGCGCACGAGAGGAGCAGACATGGACGTGGCGAGGATTTCGAGCACGCGGATGCGGGCGGGGGCGGCGCTCGGGGCGCTTGCCGCCGCGTGCGCGTTTGCGCTGCTCGTGGCTGGCGCGTGCCCGCAAGGCGCGGAGGCGGCGGCGGACAGCGGGCAAGGCGCGGCGCCTGTGGCGGCTGCCGCGGGTGCCACGACCGCCGCCGAAGGCGGAGCCGGGTCAGAGCCCGCAGGCTTTGAGGCTGCGGGCGGCACTATGCCGGGTGAAGAGGCAGGCGAGAGCGCCAAGGGCAGCACCGCCGGTGGTGAACAAGACGACGCAGGCGACAACGCCGGGCGGGCAGACGGCGACCCCGCAGGCGACACGGGCGCCTCGGGCAGCACGACGGATGCCTCCGCAGGCGACGGCGCAGACAAGGACAGCGCCTCCGCAGGCGGCACGGCGGCAGGCGGCGATTCGAGCGGGTCGGCCGGCACAGCCGGCGCGGACGAGGCAAGCGATACCGGCTCCACGCCCGCGGCATCGGGGAAAACCGAGGGCGCGGACGCGGCGGCAGGCGGCAGCACGGCCGGCGGCAATGCGGCGGCAGGTTCACCGACGAC
>CAVFDV010000028.1:10074-15756 GCA_963621315.1 Oscillibacter sp. MSJ-31 | reverse complement strand
CTGTAGGCGCTCGGGCTGCGCAACCACCAGCTCGCGTACATCTCGTCGGCGCTGCCGCCGTGGTAGTCGGAGTAGTCGGTGCTCTGCCCGGCCGGCAGCCCGCCGCTGCGCGTGCGGTAGGCGAGGCACTCGTTGGTCGCGTCGCCTTTCACGACGCCCTTTTGCGCATAGTAGTCGTATTGCACCGCGCCATCGCTTGCCACGGCGCCGCTGCTCGTCGCCGTCGTGCCGTAGAGCTCTTCGGCCGAGGCGATCCACAGCTTGTCGCTCGTCGTCTGCGTGCCGGCCGCCCCGCCGCCCGCGCCGGAGGTCTTGTCCACCTTCAGGATGTCGGCGAGGAACTCGTCTTTGAACATGGAGTAGACGTCGCCGCCCTCGGCGAGCTTTCCGTGCAGGGCGCTTGCCGCGTACCCGCCCGCGTTCGTGTCGGTCGCGTTCATCTGCTGCGCGGCAGGCAGCACGTGGGCCATCTGCCAGGTGATGGTCGTGCCGTCGCCGTCGTGGTCGCCCAGCGAGACTATGCGCCACTCGACGTAGTCGTTTGCCGCGATGGTGTTGCCGTCCGCGTCGGTCGTCGTGTTCGCCCCGTCTTTGAGCTTCGTGTAGAGATGCACCTCGTCGGCCAGCGCGCCGCCGGCGTTCATATAGCCCTTGTACTCGGCCAAGACGCGCTCGTAGTCGGCGCCCGCGCCGGATGCCAGCACCTTCAAGTCGGCCTGGATCTCGTCTCTCGTCTTCAGCACGCCTTGCTCGGGGTCGTCCAGCCCGGCGTAGTTCAGCCAATAGGACTCGCCCACGCTCTCCCACTTGGCGTAGATGGTCGTGTCGGCCGTGATAGGCGTCGAGAAGTCGAAGTCGGTCGTGCACTTCTCGTCCTTGCACCAGCCCTTGAACACGTAGCCGTCGCGCGTCGGGGCATCCGGCTGGGTCGCGCATTGCCCCGCGTGCAAAAGCTGCGTGTCCACCGCGCTGCCGCCGTCGCCTGTGTCGAAGGCGGCCTTCACGTTGCAGCCGAAGGTGAAGCACGGCACGATGGGCAGCTCGTAGTCGATGTTGTTCGCGTTCGTCGCGTTGGTGAGGCCGTTGCCGAAGATGTAGAGCCAGTCCGCCGCCGTCGTGTTGTGCGGCGAGCGCAGCCAGGCTGTCCACGCGGTCGGGTTGGTCCCGTCGCGCCTGTAGGCGATGCTGGTGATGGCGGGGTTGGTCGCCGTGGACGGGGCGCCGGTCGCGCCGCCCAGCGTGATGCCGAGGTCCTTCCAGAACGTGTACTGGGTGCCCTCGCCGGCGATCGAGTTGCCGTTGCCGTCGTAAAGCTCGCTCAACGCCGCGATCCACAGCGTCTCCTCGTAGCTTTCCAGCGTCGAGGCGCTAGGCCCGGAGCCGGTCTTTTTCACGACGGGCATGATGTCGTCGCCCAGCCCGCCGAGCGCGGCCAGCACCGTGCCGTTCAGGCTCGTGCGCAGGGGCTTGTTGCCCCAGCCGCTCACGTCCGTCTTGTCGGAGTTCACCGCCATGGCCGTCGGGATGGCGTTGGTGGCTTGGAAGGTCAAGACGCTGCCGTCGCCGTCGTGCTCGCCTATCTGCACGATGCGAAACTCCATGTAGTCGTTGTCCCCGCGCGAGGTCGCGCCCGCGCCGTTGTACTTCGTGTACAGGTGGTAGGAGTCGCCCGCCATGTAGCCTTGGTACTCGGCCAGCACCTCGTTGTAGCGCTCCTGCGTGTAGTACTCGTGCGCCGCATCGCTCAAGACCTTCACGTCTTCTTGGATCTGCGTCTGCGTCTTCACGACGCCCGTCTCCGGGTTGGTGTAGGCGGCGTTGCCGGTGCCCGTGTCGGCATGCGTCGTGACGGTCTTTGCCGCGGGCGCGATCCAATAGTCCTCGAGCGGCGTCCATTGCGCGTAGAGGGTCACGGTGCTCTGCCCCGACGTGGCCAGGTCTGCCACCTGCTTGTCGGTATAGCTCGTGCCGGACCCGTCGGCGGCCGTGTTCCACGAGGTGAATCCGTAGCCGTCCTTGTAGAAGGCGTTGTCCGTCAGGGCCTTGCCGTCGCCTAGGGTGCGGCCCGTCTGGTCGGCCATGGTGCCCGAGCTTTGGCCGTTGCCGTCGAACTTCACCGTGTAGCCCACGCCGAAGGAAAACGCCGGCAGCACCGAGTCGTAATAGGCCGAGCCCGCGTGGTAGTAGGAGATCGCCCCGCTTGCCGCGCACCACGACCAGCCTTTGGCGTTGCTCAAGCCGGGCGAGCGCATGGCGAAGAAGGCGTAATGCGTCTGCGTGCCGTTTTTGGGCGCGTCGCCGCTGCGCGTCTTGTCCGCGTTGACCAGCGCGGGGTTTGCCGCCAGCGTGCCCGCCGAGCCGCTTTCCCGCGCCGTCACGCCGATGTGGGAGTAGTAGGCGTATTGCTCGCCTTCCAGCTTGTAGCCGGCGGCGGTGTAGCCCGTCGCCTCGCTCACCGACACGCTCCAGAACTTGTTGGCCGAGCCGCTGTCCGAGGCCGTCGACGTGGCGCCGGCGGTGGAGTACTTCTTCACGCTCATGGCGTCGTCTCGCAGCGCCTGGGGAAACAGCGAGTAGATGGTGCTCTTGCCCGAGACGTTGTTCATCTGCTGGTAGAGCTCCGAGGCGCCCCAGCCGCCCTCGTTCGTGTTGGTCAGGTTGACGGGGTGGGCAAGCGGGATCGAGCTTACCGCGTTGAAGGTGAGCACGGTGCCGTCGCTTTGCAGCGTCGCGCCGTCTGCGCTGTCGCCGATGGCGTAGTGCTCGCCCACGCCGATGATGCGGAACTCCAGGTACTTGTCCTCGTCTTTCGTGGCGTCGCCGCCGTACTTGCAATACAGGTGGTAGCTGTCGTCTTGCATGTAGCCCTCGTAGGCGGTGTAGACCTTGTTGTACTCGTCTGCCGTGTAGACCTCGTGCGCCTTGTCGTTCAGCACTTTCACGTCGGCCTGAATCTCGGCGGAGGACTTGAGGATGTTTTTCTCCTCGGAGTTGTAGCCGTTGGGGTTGGTGTCCGCGTCCCAGGTGTTGCCCATGTTCACGTCGGTGCCCACGGCGGTGTTGCCCGTGGTCTTCCTGCTCGCGGGCGCGATCCAGTACTTGTCCGTGTCGGGCTTCCAATAGGCGTACAGCGTCGTGGGGGCGCTCACCGTGTCGGTGGTGAAGTCCCAGGCGGTGGTGAAGGAGGTGTCGGTGTACCAGCCGCCGAAGCTCAGCTCGCCGTTTTTGTCCACGGGGGTCGTGGGCTGCGTGGCGTTCGCGCCCGTGTCGACCACCTGCGTGGACGGCGCGGTGGCGTCGGTGGTCTCGTGGCCTTGCAAGTCGAAGGTGACGAGGTTGCCGCCGAAGGCGAAGCACATAACCGGCCCCCACATATACGTGTTTACGGAGTGATTGAGGCTGGGAGCTCCGCTTCCTCCCAATATACCGCCAATTGAAACATAGCTGTTCTGGATCGGCGAGCGGGCGTACCAGTGGTATTCGTTGTTCGTCGCCCCGTACGACGCATCGCCCGAGCGCGTCTTGCCGATCTTCAGGCACTCGTTGGAACTCGTGTTGATCGACTTGCCGGCGAACCACTCGTATTGGGTACCCTCGGCAAGGTAGCTCGCGTAATTGCTCGAGACTTGACCCACAAGCTCGGTAAGCGATGCAAGCCAGATTTTTTCCTGCGTGGTCTCGATCGTCGTGCTCGCGTTGCCCGCACTCGTCTTCTTGGACAACGTCATGACATCGTCGGTGAAACCGGTGGACAGATTTTTATAGACGTCGCCTCCCTCGAGCAGCGCCGTGCGGGTATAGGAATTCTTCCAACTGTTTCTGTTGGAGGCGCTTTCCGCATTCCACCCATATGCGGTAGGCAGCGCATGCGTTGCCTGGAAGGTGACGGCAGACCCGTCGCCATCGTGCGCGCCCACCTGCACGATTCTCGCCTCGACATAGGAGTTCTTGCCCGTGGAGTCCGCCGCGCCCCCGTAGGTCTTCGTATCGCCTGCCCACTTCGTGTACAGGTGGTAGGCGTCCGAGCTCATCATGTCCTGGTACTCCTTGGACACGGTCCCCGCCTGCCCGAGCGTGCCGGCTGCCTGCTCCTCCAGGATGCTTTGCACGTCGGCGCGTATCTCGGCGCTCGATTTCTTGACGTTCCACTCCTCTTTCACGTAGTTGCCGTTGGACTGGTTGGCGGTGTCTGCCGTGTTGCCCGTCGTGGTGGCCATCGCGGGCGAGATCCAATACACGTCCGCGTCCGAGTCGGGCACCCAGTTGGCATAAAGCGTCATGCCCGATTGCACGGGCTGCGAGAAGTCCCATTGCGCGTCTTGCGAGCATCTCGCGTCCGTGTACCAGCCCGCCAGGCGCAAGCCCTCGCTCGTGCCCGCCTCGCTCGTGGGGTCTGCCGTCGCCTCGCCGGTTTTCACGAAGCGCGACTGCACCGCGCTGCCGTGGCCTTGGGTGTCGAAGTTCACCAGACGCGTGCCCCCGAAGGCAAAGCAGGGCACGATGGGCAGCTTGCAATGCGCGTTGTTGATGTCGTTTATGGAGCTGACGCCCGAGCTGTTCACCCACAGGAAATCGCCGTTTAACAGCACGTTCACCGAGCGCAGCCACATGCGCCAGCCCGTGTTGCCCACGCCCGTCGTATCGCTGGTGTCGCGCTGCAGGCCGATGGAGGCGAGCGCGGCGTTGGACGCGTTGTCGATCTTCGCCCCGATGACGTCTTTCCAGTAGGCGTATTGCGAGCCCTCGTCGGGGTTGGACTTGCCCGTGCCGTCGGAGCGCACGTTGCCGTCGTACACCTCCGTCAGGGCGGCGATCCACAGCGCGTCGTCGGTGGAGACGACGTCGGGCGAAGCCAGGCCGCCGGAGCCCTTCTTCTCGACGGACATGATGTCGCCCTTTATGCCGGGCAGCGAGTCGAGCAAGGTGGTCTGGCAGGCCTCGCGCAGCTCCGTGCCGCTCCAGCCGCCCTCGGTGTCGGAGGGCGTGGAGTTCTGCTGGCGCGCCTCGGTGAAGGCGTGCACGCCCTGGAAGGTGAGCGAGCTGCCGTCGCCGTCGTGTTCGCCCACGTTGATGATGCGGAACTCGAAGTAGTCGTTTTCCGAGGTGCCCGAGCCGTATTTCGTGTAGAGGTGGTAGTCGTCGTTTTTCATGAACGACTCGTACTCGGCCTTCACCTCGTTGTACTTGGAGATGCCGTAGACGCTGTGATCGGTGTCGGTCAAGACCGCGACGTCGGCCTGTATCTCGGCGCTCGACTTCTTGACGTTCCACTCCTCCTTCACGTAGTTGGCCTCGTTTTGCTTTTGCACCGAGGTGTTGGAGGTGGTCATCTTCCACGCCGGCGAGATCCAGTACTTGAGGGCGTCGCCGTCGGCGGCGGGCACCCAGTTCGCGTAGAGGGTCAGCGGCGTGTCCACGTCGGTGACGGCCGTGTTGAAATCGGCGGTGGTGAACTCGCTGCCCTCGCTGCACTTCGAGTCCGTGTACCAGCCGGCAAAGGTCAGGCCCTCCGACGTGCCCACTTGCGCGGCGGTCGGCTCGGCGATGGTGGCGCCCGCCACGGGGTATTGGGCGGCGATCTCGTTGCCGTGGCCCTGGTTGTCGAAGGTGACGGTCTTTTGGGCGGCCATCGTCATGGTGTTCACGACGCTTGCCACGTCGGACTCCCAGTAGTCGTTGACC
>CAVFDV010000028.1:3640-9519 GCA_963621315.1 Oscillibacter sp. MSJ-31 | reverse complement strand
GGTGCGGTGAAGCGCCGCGCGCCCAGGGCGCGCGGCGCGGAAATCTCACGCATCCTTCATCATAGCAAAACCGGGCGGACGTTTCCTGAAAACGCCCACGTCGCATTGGTGAATGCACGGCTCCTCCCGGCATGCGGGCTGCCAGCAGGCGCCGCCGCCAGATGCGGGCAGCGCCTTCACCGCGCCCCCTCCTCCTCGCGACAGGATTCGGCGGCCAAAGCGGCCATGTACGTGGGGACGCACAGCACCGCGCCATCGCGTTGCAGGTCTTTTGTGTACACGAGCAGTCGGCGGCCGACGCGCGAGGAATACTTCTCGGCAAAGGCGTCGAGCGAGGCATGCGCCTTGTAGCGCGAGGACTTCACCTCGACGGGACAGATTCTCCCGCTTCGCCTCTTCCACTTTCTGCAAGTCGTTCATCTGCAAATAGGCTCTACGGCCTGCGGCATGCCGCACGCGATGTAAAGGCGAATTTGCATTTCCGCACTTTTTGAAACGACTGATTCTTGCATTTCCGCACTTTTTGAAACGGCTGATTCTTGCATTTCCGCAGTTTTTGCATTCGCGTGTGCGGCTTGGCCGGCGCAGGCGCTGGCTAGGCGCGAAAAGGAAGCGGCATGCAAGGCACCCGCGGCTGCGAGCGCGGGCTACGCGCGGGCGCGCTCGGAAGAGCCATGCGCCATCCCGCGCCTTGCGCCGCGCGAGCAGCCGGCAGTGCGCGCGAGTCTCGACGAGACCTTGCCTCGCGCATGGTGCGGTAGCACATGCGCTGCAACCGACAAGGCCCTCCGCAAGCTCGACAAACGAGCGGCAAGCAGGATCCTTGCCGGAATCGAGGAGATTTCCTGACTTCAGGCGTCATTTTACGCGATGGTAGGCGGCGAGTATGTTCGTGTTGCCCATCCCCTCGTCGAAGATGGGGTGCACCTCGAAGTAGTAGTCCTGGCGGGCGTTCATGTCCACAAGCTCGAGCTGCGTGACCTGCGTTTCGAGCTGGACTATGTCGTGTTGCATGAAGCGCAGGCCGCGCGTTTGCGGAGTCAAGACCACGCGGTAGGCGCGCGCGCCGTCCACCGCCTCCCACGACAGGGTGCCCGCGCCCTCGCGCTCCCCCTCGTCGCGCGCGCCGGCCTGTACCTCGCCGGCAGCGCTTGCCGCGTCCCCTTCACCATCCGCGCCCCCGCCTGCACTGCCCCCGTGCGCGTCCGCGCCTCCGTTTTCACCGTCCGCGCCGCCCACACCGGCTGCAGCGCCCGTGCCGCCCTCTTCACCGTCCGCGCCGGCCGTCCCCGACGTGATGGAGCACTCCCGCCACGCGATGGTGTCGAAACCCGGCACGGTCAACTCGATCTGCGCCTCGCAGGAGCCGTCGCAAGGGCGCGCCTTCGCCGTGGTCGTTCCCGGCTTCTTGCACACGACGCGCCCGTCCGGCTGCACGTCGGCCACGGACGTGTCGCTGCTCGTCCACACGACGGGCAGGGTGCCGCTCGACCCCTCGGCAAAGGAAACAGACAGTTTCTCGCCGGCTGCCGGCGCCTCGTGGTCGCCGCCGTCGATGGAGATGCCGGCGATCGTCGGAGACGTCTCCACGTCGTCGAGGGGAAGAAGCCCGCCGTTGCCGCGCACGCGCAGCCCCACCTCGCCCCGCGCGCTTTCCGCGATGGGCGTGGCGGCCTCGCCTTGCGCCGCGCTGCCGCGTTTCACGAGCACACCCGCCTGCCGCGAGAAATAGGCCCAGCCCCCGTCGTAGGGCACGACCGCGTCGTGCGCGAGGACGTCGCCGTCGTTCCACCAAAACGAGTCGAAGCGCGTGGATGGGCATGCCTGCACCTCGCGCTCGGCGTTGGGCCCGTACCACAGGCGCGGCGCGTGCGTGGGAAGGAAGGCCTCGTCGCTTTTCAGGAAATACTGCCTGTTCACGCGGTATCCGTCAGCCTTGTAGTCGTCGAAGGTGGGGTCCAGCCAGTACCATTGCCCGTCGAGCTGCACGGCGTTCCACGCGTGGTAGACCGCCGGCGTGTCGCCTTCCACGTAGGCGCATGGTATGCCCAGCTCGTCCATGACGAAGCGAAAGGCGAGTGCGTAGGCCTCGCACAGGCCGGTGCCCGACTCCATGATCTCGTCCACGCCGCGGTAGGTGCAGGTGTAGTCGTACTCGTAGTTCAAGCAGAAATAGGTATAGACGGCCAGGACTTGGTCGAGCGGGTCGGAGGGCGCGTCGGCGGCAAAGCGCTTGATGTTTTCCACCTCGGTCTGCACGCCTGCCGGCACATCGACGACCTGCGCGTAGGGCATCGCCTCGGCATCGGGGGAGATGGGCGTGGGCGCAAACGAGAACACGGCGACAAGGGCGACGGAGAGGACGAGAAAGCCCGCCAATGTGCGTATCGCAGCTCTCATACCCGCCTTTCCGCCTTCTTTTCGCCGGCGCGGCGCAAGGCCTCTGCGTGCGCCCCGTGCGGGCCTCATGCGGCGGCGCGGCGCCACGGCTGCAGGCCGCGCCCGTCCCGCATGGCAGCCGTGCCCAAGCACCATGTGCCAATCGCCACGCGTCTGCGCGCCGTGCGCCGATTATATAGTGAAGGCCGGCGGGAAACGCGTCCGCCGGCCTTGCCGTGTCGTTGGTGGCCCCACCAGGATTTGAACCCGGAACCTGTCGATTATGAGTCGATCGCGCTAACCATTGCGCCATGGGGCCGTGTGCATGCGCGGTGCGCGGCGGCCTGCTCGGGCGAAAGCGGCCGGGCGCATCGCGCGGGATAGTATACCCTTATTCCTCCAGATAGTCCTTGAGCTTGCTGGAGCGGCTGGGATGGCGCAGCTTTGCCAGGGTCTTGCTCTCTATCTGGCGTATGCGCTCGCGCGTGACGTTGAACTCGCGCCCGACCTCTTCGAGCGTGCGCGGATGGCCGTCCTTCAGGCCGAAGCGCAGCTCGATCACCTTGCGCTCGCGCTCGGCCAGGCCGTCGAGCACCTTGCCCAGCTGCTCTTGGAGCATGGAAAAGCCAGCCGCGTCGTCGGGGCGCACCGCGTCGTGGTCCTCGATGAAGTCGCCCAGCTGCGAGTCCTCCTCCTCGCCGATGGGCGTCTCCAGGCTGACGGGCTCTTGGCTGATCTTCTGGATCTCGCGCACGCGCTCGGCCTGCGCATCGACTTTCACCTCGATCTCGTCCATGTCCACCTCGGCGTCCGGGTCGTCGCGCAAGGCCTGGTCGATCAAGATCTTGCGCGCGATGTCTTCCGGCGTCGGCTCGCGGCCCAGCTCCTGGAGCAGCTCGCGCTGGATGCGCGCCACCTTGTTGATGGTCTCGACCATGTGCACGGGGATGCGGATCGTGCGCGCCTGGTCGGCGATGGCGCGGGTGATGGCCTGGCGGATCCACCAGGTGGCGTAGGTGGAGAACTTGAAGCCCTTCGTGTAGTCGAACTTCTCGACCGCGCGGATCAGGCCGAGGTTGCCCTCCTGGATGAGGTCGAGGAAGAGCATGCCGCGCCCCACGTAGCGTTTCGCGATGGAGACGACGAGGCGCAAGTTGGCCTCGATCAGGTCGTCTTTGGCGTCGAGTCCCACCTGCTCGATGCGGGTGAGACGGCGCATCTCGCGGCGGGTGAGTTCACGGCCCTCGTCTTCGGCCTGCTCGATCTCGGCGGTGGCGGCAAGGCCTGCCTCGATCTTCATGGCCAAATCGACTTCCTCGCTGGCCGTGAGCAGGTCCACCTTGCCGATTTCCTTCAGGTACATGCGCACGGGGTCGCCCGTGAGCATGGAGACGCTTGCCGCCTCGGCCTTCTGGTGGCGGGCCTCCAGACGGCGCTTGTGCTTTTCGGCCTCCGTCTCCTCGTGCTCGGGCTCGGGCGCGGGCTCGTCTGCCCGAGATGCCGCCGGCGCGGCGGGCGCCACGCCCAGCTCGGCGTCCGGGATGCCCTCCATGATGTCCTCGTCGGACATGTTCGGGTCGATGTCGTCTTGGGCGACGCGGGCGGCCTCGGCAGCGGCCATGCCCTCGACCTTCACGCCGTTTGCCTTGACGTACTCGAGGACCGCGGCGAGCTGCTTGTCGTTTAGGCCGTCGCCGTCGAAGGCCTCGTCTATCTTCTCGCGCTGCAGCTTCTTGCCGCAGTCTTTCAGCAGGTCGTCGATCTTGTCGACGGTCTCGGCGTCGAGCACGCCCTCTGCCGCGGCGTCCTTGCCCTGCGCGGCGGCAAGCTGCGCCTTGGTCGTGGGCGCGGCAGAAGACGCCTTCTTCTTCGCGGCGCCGGACTTCGCCTTCGCCGTCTTCGCGGGAGCCTTCGCGGGCGCCTTGGCCGAAGTCTTGGCCGCCGCCTTCTTCGCGCCCGTCGCCTTGGCCACCGTCTTCGTCGCCTTGGCAGGCGCCTTCTTGGCGGCAGACGCGGACTTCGCCGGCGCCTTCGTGGCAGACGCCTTCTTGGCAGGGACCTTCTTCGCCGGCGCCGCCTTGTCCGCCGCCTTGGGCGCCGCCTTTGCCGCCGTCGCCTTTTTCGCCGCAGGCGCCTTGGGCGCCGCCTTCTTGGCCGCCGCCGCTTTCGCGCCCGTCGTCTTCGCAGCCGCCTTGCCCGTCGTCTTCTTCGCGCCGTCAGTCTTCGTGCTTGCCACCTTCAGCCTCCCTGTTTTCGTGCGCCGTCGTGTCGGATGCCCTCATGGCGCGGCGCAGCTCCACAAGCTCGCGCTGCAGCTGCGCCGTCTCCTCGAACAACTCGTCTGCCGCCTGCACGCCATCGCCGCCCTCGCGCAAACGCGCCTTGCCCGCGGCTATCTGCCGCTCGAGGTCGCGCTCCCGCAGCGAGCGGACCAAGACGCCCGCCCGGTAGGCCATGTCCTGCTCGCCGTCTGCCTGCGACATGGCCGACGAGAGCAGCTGCGCCGCCGCCTCGCTCGCGCCCTGGGCCGCGGCGAAGCACTCGGCAGGCGTCGCCGTGTGCGGCAGCTCCTGCAAGGCACAGGCGATGCGCTCGGCATCCGGGGTCGTCCAGTGCACGCGCGCCATGTCCCCTCCGATGGCGTCCAGCACATGCGCGTTGCACACGACAAGCCCCAAAAGCTCGTGCTCCTTGTGCATCGACTTTCTATCTGCCTTGATGATGCGTTCTTCGACCGAGTCGCGCGGCCGAGCCCGGTCTTGAGGCGGGGCGTCGTCTGTTTGGTGGCGGGCGGCCACAGGAGCCCTCATCGCGTTCAAAACCTGGAACACGTCAGTATAGTCAAGCCCCAGAGTATCGGCTATGAGGTTGATGTAATCCGTTGCCGTCACGCTACCTTTGAGCGGGTAGAGCACTTCGAGCGCGGACTTCATGGCGGCCACCTTCTGCTCGGGGGAGCGCACGTCGAAGGCGGCCAGGCGCCGCTTGATGGAAAACTCGAGCAGGGGCACCGCCGCGTCGAGCAGCTTCACCAGCTCGTCTGCCCCGCGCGCCGCGAGGAACTCGGCCGGGTCGAGGGCGTCGGGCAGCACGACCACCTTCAACTCAATGGGGTTGCGCCCGCTTTCGATGGCAGAGCGCCAGTCGATGAAGGACGTGGCGCGGTCGGCGGCCTTCTGTCCTGCGGCGTCGCCGTCGAAGAGATAGACGATCGTGGAGGTGAAGCGGCTGAGCATCTTCACGTGCTTTGCCGTGAGCGCGGTCCCGAGCGTGGCCACCGCGTAGTCCACCCCGGCCTCGTGCAGCGCGATGGCGTCCGTGTAGCCCTCGACGACGAGCGCGCGCTTCGCGGCGACGATGTGGGGCTTGGCGCGGTCGATGGCAAAGAGGTTGTCCGATTTGTGAAACACCGGCGTCTCGGAGCTGTTCAGGTACTTGGGCGTGCCCTCGCCGACGACGCGGCCCCCAAACGCGATGACGCGTCCGCGCAAATCGCGCAC
>CAVFDV010000028.1:0-3630 GCA_963621315.1 Oscillibacter sp. MSJ-31 | reverse complement strand
CGCGCTCGAAGAAGCGGTCCTGGGGGCGGCCCGGCGTGCGCTCGACGGCGAGGTTCGCGTCGAGCATCTCGCGCGTGGTGAAGCCGGCGGCCTTCAGATGGGCCACGAGGCTGCCGCGTCCGGGGGCATACCCGAGCATCCAGTCCTTGGAGGGCTGCGAGCCGAAGCCGCGCCCGTGCAGGTAGGCACGCGCCCGCGCGGCGCCGTCGGCCTTGGAGCGCATGAGCTGCAAATGGAAGAACCCGGCGGCGGCCTCGCAGGCGGCCATCAGGCGCTCCTTCGCGTCGCGGCTCGGCCCGCGCCTTCCGCCCGTCTCGGCGATCTCGATGTGCGCGCGCTGGGCCAGCTCGCGCACCGCATCGGGAAAGTCGAGGCCTTCCGCCTCTTTCAGCCAGCCGAAGACGTCGCCGCCCTTGCCGCAGCCGAAGCAATGCCACAGCTGCATGGAGGGGTCGATTTTCAGCGAGGGGTTGCGGTCGTCGTGGAAGGGGCACACCGCCCAGAAATCGCGGCCGCGCTGCTGCAAGGTGACGTAGGTGCTCGCGATCTCGACTAGGTCGGAAGCCTCGCGCACGCGCCGTATGTCCTCATCGCCGATACGAGGCATGTCCACCTTCGCCCAACATGGCGCGCACCGAGGCTATGTCGCCTTTCACCGTGGAGACCAGCTCGTCCATGTCGGTGAAGACGCGGCAGGCCCGCAGGCGGCGCACGAACTCGACGCGTACATTTTTACCATATAAGTCCCCCGTGAAACCGAGAAGATGGGCCTCGAGGGGCGAGCTCGCCTCCGCAAAGCTCGCGGCGACGCCGAGGTTGACCGCGCTCGGGTAGCGCGCGCCGTCCACCGTCGCCCATGCGGCGTAGACCCCCTCGGCGGGCAGCATGGCCTCGTTGGCGGACAAGTCGAGGTTCGCCGTCGCGAAGCCCATGCCGGCGCCCTGTCCCCTGCCGTGGACGACCGCGCCGCACACGGCATGGAGGCGCCCAGCGCACAGCTCGCCTGCCTGCTCCACGTCGCCTTCGCGCAAGAGGGCGCGCACGCGCGTCGAGGTGACGGGCGCGCCGCCGCGCTCCACGAGCGCATGCTCTGTGGCCGAAAGGCCGCGCGGTGCGCCCCAGGCGCAGACGTCGGCCAGGGTGCCCGCGGCCTTTGCCCCGAAGCGAAAGCCGGCGCCCACGTGCAGCTCGAGCGGGTCGCATATGCGGGCAAGCGCGTCGAGGAAGGCATGCGGGGAAAGCGCGAGCACATCAGGCGAGGCGGGCAAGACGAGGACGCGGGGCGCGGGGGCGTCCGGGGCGTCGGGAGTGCCGCAGCCGCCGGTGAGAAGGGCGGCGAGGAGGCCCAGGCGCTCTTCGTTGGAGAGGAGCTTGTCGAAGGGCGCGCCGCCGCAGCAGAAAAGCTCGTCGGGGTCGCGCTCGAAGGTGACGACGAGGGCGCGCGCACCCCGCTTTTCGGCACGCGCGCAAGTGGCAAAAAGAAGGGCGCGGTGCCCGAGATGCACGCCGTCGAAGACCCCGATGCTCAAGACGGCGCGGCCCAGATGCAGGGGGGCGCTGTCCGTGTCCGCGGGGTTGAAGGGGACGAGGACGCCGGGGGCGGAGTCGGGCGCAGGTCCGGATACGGGTTCCGGCGACGGCGTGGGCGCGGAAGCCGGTTCGCGCGTGGGCGCAGGCGTGGGCGCGGGCGCCGCATCCGGCGATTGCGCGTTTCGGGTTTCAGGCAACGCCTGCCACCCCCCCGGGCACGACCGTCGCGGGGCGCAAGGTGGAGCCGTCGCGCTCGTAGACGGCGAGCAGGCGCCCGCCGGCCACGCAGGAGACGAAGGGGCTTTCACCGGCGGCGGCATCGGCTGCGGCATTGCCGGCGGCATCGGCTGCGGCGGCACCGCGAGCGCCGGCGCCGGCAGGTTCGGCAAAGCACGCGGGCGCGGCGATGGCGGCCCCGTTGGAAACGGCGGCGCATGCGGCATCGCCAAGTTCGAGCACGGGAAAGCCCAGCACCAGGGCCGGATCCACCCAGGGCAGCGCCTCTCCCCGCGCGACGCGCCCCTCAAGCTCGTCGAGGGTGCACGCGCCCGCCACGCCAAAGGCGCCGACAGCCGTGCGGCGCAGCGCCCCCAAATGCGCTCCACATCCGAGGCGCGCGCCCAAGTCGCGGGCGATCGCGCGTATATAAGTGCCCTTGCTCACTCGAAACGAGGCGTCCCACCAGGGCATCTCGGCGGAAATCGCGCCGCCTTGCCCGTCGGCGACGCTGCACATCCCCGTGCCCGTCCCGAGCAAAGACGCCTCGTAGATGCACACCGGGCGCGGCTCCAACTCGATGGCCTTGCCCTCGCGCGCCGCCTTGTAGGCGGTCACGCCGTCTTTCTTGATGGCCGAGTAGGCGGGCGGCATCTGGAGCGCAGGCCCTCGCAGCGCCTCGAGCGCCTCGCGCGCCGCGTCCTCGTCGAGCAGGCCCGCCATATCGAGGGAGGCGGAAAACCCGTCGAGCGCGCGCCCCTGCGCGTCGTCGGTGTCGGTGGCGACGCCGAACACGATGCGCGCGCGGTAGCCCTTCTCGGCGCCGCTCAAGTAGCACGAAAGGCGCGTGGCCGGCCCCACGCCAACGAAGAGCAAGCCTGTTGCCATGGGGTCGAGGGTGCCCGCATGCCCCACGCGGCGCTCGCCGCTCAATCGGCGCACGCGGTTCACCACGTCGTGCGAGGTCATGCCCTGCGCTTTGTCGATGGCGAGGACCCCGGACAGGCCGCTTGCCCCGCGCTTCATCGGGGGTCGCGCCCTTCAGCACGCCCTTCACCGCGCCCTGCGGCGCGGCCGGCGGCACGTCCCTCACCACGTCCTTCACCCCGTCCCTCAACGCACCCTTCGGCGGGCTGTTCGGCAAAGGAGCGCTCCAGCAGGGGCTTGAGCGCGGCCAGGGTCTCCTCAAGCGTCATCTTCGCCGTGAACCCCGCCGCCGCCGCATGCCCGCCGCCGCCGAGCGCCGCCGCGACCTGCGAGATGTCGCGCGCGCTTTTCGAACGTATCGAGCCATGCGTGACCCCATCGCTTTCCTCGCGCAGCATCACGGCCACCTCCACGCCGTCCAGGCGCCGTATCACGTTGATGAGCGAGTCGGTGTCGTCGCGTTCGGCGCCTATCTCGGACAGGTCGGCCGCGCGCGTCCACGACAAGACCGCCCCGCCGCCGCACATGAAGCGCATGCGGGAGATGGCGAGCGCCTCGAGCGTGAGGGCCTCGCGCGTCTTGCGCTGGTAGACCTTGGTGCAGATGAAGGCGGGGTCGGCGCCGGCCTTCACCATCTCGGCCGCGTAGGCAAGCGCGTCGGCGTCGGCGTTTTGGAACTGGAAGCGCCCCGTGTCGGTGACCAGCCCCGTGTAGCAGCAGGTCGCGATCTCGGGCGTGCGCTCGATGCCCATCTGCGCGATGAAGTCCCACACGAGCATGGAACACGACGGCGCCTGCGAGTCGACGAGGGGCGCGTCCGCGAAGGCCGCCGTGCCCAGGTGGTGGTCGATGGCGATCGAGGACAGCGCGCGGGAGAACACCTCGACGGCGGCGCCCGTGCGCTCCACGCCCGGCACGTCCACGCTGATGAACACGTCCGGCATCTCGCGGTAGTCC
>CAVFDV010000027.1:1385-16125 GCA_963621315.1 Oscillibacter sp. MSJ-31 | reverse complement strand
GTTCCACATGCCGACGGAGTTCAGGCGCTGAGACACACTTTTTGAGCCATAACCCGTGAAAAACGGCAGATGCGCCGAAAGCGAAAGGCCGCATCCCCCGTGCGGGAGACGCGGCCTTTCGTGAAATCCAAAGTGGCGGGATGTAAGGGACTCGAACCCTCGACCTCCGGCGTGACAGGCCGGCGCTCTAACCAGCTGAGCTAACACCCCGTCTGCGATGCGCAGCGTCGAAAGATACTACCCGAAACTCCGCGCTTCGTAAAGCGGAAATTTCAAGAAATCTCAAAGACGCGCGCGGCTACATCATGCCGCCGCCTTGCGCCATAGCGGCGGCGGCCTGCGCGGCGGCCTCCTTCTCGGCGTCTTCCGGCTCGTCGGAGACGGTCGCGGCGGTGATCAGCAGCATCGTGGCCACCGAGGCGGCGTTTTGCAACGCAGAGCGCACGACCTTCACCGGGTCGATGACGCCCATCTCGAGCATGTCGCCGTACTCGCCGGTCGCGGCGTTCAGGCCATAGCCGGTCTTGGAGTTCTTGATCTTGTCCACGACGACCGAGCCCTCGAAGCCGGAGTTTTCCGCGATGGCGCGCATGGGGGCCTCGCAGGCGCGGCGCACGATCTCGACGCCGACCTTCTCGTCGTCGGAGCAGGTCTCGACCTTGTCGAGCGCGCCCACCGCGTCGATCAGGGCCGCGCCGCCGCCGGCGACGATGCCCTCCTCGACGGCCGCGTGCGTGGCCTGCAAAGCGTCGTCGATGCGGCTCTTGGTCTCCTTCAGCTCGGCCTCCGTCGCGGCGCCGACCTTGATGACGGCCACGCCGCCGGACAGCTTCGCCTTGCGCTCGTTGAGCTTGTCGCGGTCGAAGTCGCTCGTGGTCTCCTCGATCTGGGCCTCGATCTGCTTGATGCGCTCCTCGATGTCGGCCTTCTTGCCCGCGCCGTCCACGATGGTGGTCGCGTCCTTGGTGACCTTGATGGACTTGGCGGTGCCGAGCATGTCGAGGGTGGCGTCGGCCAGCGACACGCCCAGCTCTTCCATGATGGGCTGCGCGCCCGTGAGCACGGCGATGTCTTCGAGCATGCGCTTGCGGCGGTCGCCGAAGCCGGGCGCCTTCACCGCGACGACGTTCAGGATGCCGCGGATGCGGTTCAAGACCAACGTGGCCAGCGCCTCGCCCTCGACGTCTTCGGCGATGATGAGCAGCGACTTGGAGTTTTGCATGATGCTTTCCAGCAGCGGCAGCACGTCTTGGATCGACGAGATCTTCTGGTCGGTGACGAGCACGTAGGGGTTTTGCAGCTCGGCCACGGTGCGGTCCTCGTTGGTGGCCATGTAGGGGCTGAGGTAGCCCTTGTCGAACTCCATGCCCTCGACCACGTCGATGTCGATGCCGAAGGTGTTGGAGTCCTCGACGGTGATCACGCCGTCCTTGCCGACCTTTTCCATGGCGTCGGCGATCTTCTCGCCGATCTGCGGGTCGCCGGCAGAAATCGTGCCGACGTTTTTCACCTGGTCGAAGCCCTTGACCTCGGTCGCATCCTTTTTCACCTTGGCGACCAGCGCGTCCACGGCCTTGTTGATGCCGGTGCGGATGGCCAGCGGGTTGGCGCCGGCGGTGACGTTCTTCAAGCCCTCCTTGACCATGACGTCGGCCAGAAGCGTGGCGGTCGTCGTGCCGTCGCCTGCCACATCGTTGGTCTTGACGGCGGCCTCGCGGATGAGCTGGGCGCCCATGTTCTCGACCTTGTCCTTAAGCTCGATCTCCTTGGCCACCGTGACGCCGTCGTTGGAGATGAGCGGCGAGCCGTAGCTGCGCTCGCAGGCCACGTAGCGGCCCTTGGGGCCTAGGGTGACCTTCACGGCGTCGGCCAGCTTGGAGGCGCCGCGGGCCAGCTTGCCGCGCGCGTCTGCGCCGAAGTAGATGTTCTTTGCAGTCATGTGCTGTCAGTCCTTTCTTGGAAAATCCGCTTTGGTGAAAAACCGCGCATGCCCTCGCGCGGGACGGGGCGCCTACTCGACGACGG
This sequence comes from Oscillibacter sp. MSJ-31, assembly GCA_963621315.1. GTDB lineage: Bacteria > Actinomycetota > Coriobacteriia > Coriobacteriales > QAMH01 > CAVAWX01. Next base: position 14,100 of record CAVFDV010000027.1, on the reverse strand, counting down.
CGTAGATGTCGTCGGCGCGCAAGATCATGTACTCCTCGCCGTCGACCTTCACCTCTTGCCCGCCGTACTTGCCGTAGACGACCGTGTCGCCTTCCTTCACGGGCATGGGGATGCGGGCGTCGCCGGCCTCGTTCCACTTGCCCTCGCCGGCGGCGACGACCTTGCCGCGCTGGGGCTTTTCCTTCTCGTTGCTGGTCAAGATGATGCCGGACTTCGTGGTCTCCTCGGCCTCGTCTTGCTTGACGATAATCCTGTCGCCCAACGGCTTGAGTTTCATCGCGTGAGCCTCCTTTTTTCGCCTTTGCGCGCCGCGCGTCCGAGATGCGCACGGCGCCTTTTCGCTTACAAGCGTTGATGGTAGTCGGCGCGCGCGAAAGGGAAAGCCTTTGTCACCCATCTGTAAGAATCTGATAGGATGCGACTTAGATTTTATGCGGCGCGCTCCGAAGGGCGCGCGGCGGGCGCGAAAGCGGCGGCGCGAGGTTGAGAGGGGCGCCGTAAACGTAGACACCGAGCGGGGTGGGCGGAGACGCTGTGCGGCGCAGGCGCAGCGCCGATGTGAAAGGGCGCCGAAGCGGGTGCGGATGCAGACGACGAGGAGGCGCCTTTCGTGAACGGGAACCAGCTCAAGGCCGTAGCGCTTGTCGCCATGACGGTCGACCACATAGGATACATACTCTTTCCGCAGGTCGTCTGGCTGCGCGTGGTCGGGCGCCTCGCGTTTCCCATATTCGCCTTCATGGTGGCCGAGGGCTGCTTCTACACGCGCAGCCGCCGGCGCTACCTGCTCCTCATGTGCGCATGCGCGCTCGTCATCCAGATAGGCTACTGGCTTGCCCTGCACAGCCTCTACCAGTCGATCATGACGACGCTCGCGCTTGCGGTGGCGACGGTGTTGTGCCTGCAACGCGCAGCTGCAAGGCGGACCGCGGGCGCGGTGGCGGGCGCGGCGGGCGTCCTTATGCTCGACGCATGGGCCTGCCTTGCCGCGCCGGGCGTCCTCGGGCACGGCTTCGGCATCGACTACGGGCTTGCCGGCGTGCTGCTGCCGGCGTTTGCCTATCTCCCCCATCTCCTCGCAGACGCACGGACAGGCGGCGCGCAGGTAGCGGGGTTTGGTGAAGGGGAAAGCCCGGACGGCGGCGCGGACGCGGGGAGCGGCGCGGACGCGGGCGGCACGCCCGCACGCCGGCATATCGACGCGCGCACGCGCCATCTCATGCTTCTCGCCTTCTCCGCGGGTCTTGTCTTCCTATGCGCCGCGCTCGACCGCCCCGACTGGCACGTGCAATGGTTCTCCCTGCTCGCGCTTGCATTGCTCGCGCTCTACGACGGCACGCGCGGAAAGCTGCACATGAAATATCTCTTCTACATCTACTACCCCGCGCACCTGGCCGCGATCTACGGCATCGGCGTGCTGTGCGATCTGGCATAGGAAAAGGCGCGTGAAAAGGGCCGTCCCCCGAGAAAGGCGTCGGCACGCGCGAAAGGGCCGCCCCCACGGAGCGGGCGTCCGGCGCGCACGCGGCACGCCGGGCGGGAAGGCGCGCCCTCAGCGCCACCAGGTCTTCGGGTCGAAGCTGAAGTAGAACTTACTGTTGCAAAACCGCTCTTCCACCTCGACAGGCGAGCAATCCCAAAACAGCCGGGCGCCTTCATCCGGAAGGCGCTGCCCGCCGGCGCCGCCGCGGACGAAGGCAGCGGCGAAGTGCCCGTCAGAGCACCCCATCGCGGGCGTGCTTTGGAAGGCGCCCTCGCGGGTGATGCGCCAATTGGGCTGGCTGAAGCCCTCGTCTGAAAGCTCGAGCTGCGAAAACCCCGCGCCGGCCTCGCTGCCAAGAAACGCGCGCACGACCTCCTCGTTTTCCTGCGGCAAGACAGAGCAGGTCGCGTAGACGAGCACGCCGCCTCTCGCCACGCGCGCCGAAGCCGCCGCCAGCAGCTCGCCTTGCAGCGCGACGAGGCTTTCCACGTCGCCGGGCGACAGGCGCCAGCGCCCTTCCGGGTGCCGCCGGAAGGTGCCCGTCCCCGAGCAGGGGGCGTCGACCAGGACCGCGTTGAAAAGGGGCGGCAGGCCGTCCACCTCGTCCAGGCGCCGGCCGTCCCCCACGTAGGTCTTCACGTCGGGAAGTCCGAGCTTTTCCAGGCGCTCGTGCAAAAGCGCGCGCTTGAAGGCGTGGACGTCGAGCGCGTGGATGTCGGCGCCGTGCCCGTACTCGCTTGCCGCGCGCAGCTGCATGAGCGCCGTCTTCGTCCCGCGTCCCGCCCCCACCTCGAGCACCGCGCCCTCAAGCGGCACGATGCTTGCCACGTAGCGGGCCGCCAGGTCGCTCACTATCTCCGTGCGCGGCTGCGACGTGCCGCCTTCGAGCCGGTCGAAGGGAAGCTGCACATACCGCCCGCCGCGCCCGTCCGCATCCGGGCAGGTGCCGCCGTCGCCGCCCCCGCCGCCTTCACCGTCTTCCCCGCCTTCGCCCTCGCCCCCGCGCGCATCGAGACGCCCGTCCGGGCAAGCCTGTATGGAATAAAAAGGCGCCGGCCAAAGCATCGCCTCGAGCATGCGCGCCGCCACAGGGCCGCACGACTCCATCATCTCTTGCGTCAGCCATAGCGGCATGCCGACGCTGCGCGCGAGCGCCGCCATGTCCGTCTCGGAATCTCCCCAGGGAAAGCCCTTCGCATCGCGGGCCATCTTGCGCAAGACGGCGTTGGCAAGGCCTGCCGCCGGCGGCGCGGCATGGCGCGCAAGCTCGACGCCCTGGTCTACGACCGCGTAGTCTTCGCGCGTGGAGAAAAGCATCTCCCAGGCGGATATGCGCAGCGCGTCGCGCAATTTCGGCTTGACGTCGCGCGGGGAGTTCAGGTTGCGGTCGATCAGCTCGTCGAGGGTGCCCAGGCACGACGTCACCCCGAAGCTTATGGCGCGCGCGAACTCGATCTCGCGCGCGTCCGGCAGCCTGCCCTGGCTATACAGCGGCGCTTCTGCGGCGTTGAATATCTCGCGCACGTAGCCGTCGCGCTCGCGCGTGGCGCGCAGCACGTCGTATGCGAAACGGCGCGCGAACGTGAGCTTGGATTTTCTCTTTCTCGCCATCGAGATGCCCCTTTTTTCCCCGCGCGTCGCCGCGCGGGGAGACGAAACTTGCGAAAAAGGCAGGGCGGGCGAAAGGAAGGGCCGCCCCTTCCCTATTCGCCCAGCCCGCGCCAGCCGCGCCCTTCTGCGCCGCGAAGGCCTGCCGCCCAGGCGGCGGCCGCCATGGCCTTCTTGCCCTGCGGCTTTATCTCCACAAGCTCGACGGCGCCGTCCGCGCAGCCGAGCGCGATGCGCTTCTTGCCCACCGCCGCCTCGCCTGCCGAAAGCGCGTCGGCAGCGGGGCGCGCCGCCAAAACGGCCGCCTCGCGCCCGCATACCACGCAGCGGGCGGGCGCGCTTTGCCCGGAGGCCTGCACGCGGCGCATGAACTGCTCGCGGGAAAGGCCCGGGTCCAGCAGCAGCTCGGCCTTCTCGATCTTTTCCGCGTAGCATGCCCGCGCGTCGTCTTGGCGCTCCCACGTGTAGCTGCCGTCTTCTATGGCGGGCAGCGCGCGGGCAAGCTCGGCGGCGCCTATGCGCGCGACCTCGTCGGACAGCTCGGCGGCGCCCTTCAACCCGACGGGCGTGCGCCCCGCCTCGTGGAAATCGCCCGTGTCGAGGCCTTCTTCCATGCGCATGAGGCACGCGCCCACCTCCGCATCCCCTGCGAGCACCGCGCGTTGCACCGGGGCGGCGCCGCGCCAGCGCGGCAGCAGCGAGCCGTGGATGTTCACGCAGCCAAGGCGCGGGCATTCAAGCACTTCGCGCGGCAAGATCAGCCCGTAGGCGGCCACGACGGCAAGGTCGGGGGCAAGCGCGGCGAGGGCGGCCTGCTCGGCGGCGTCGCGCAAGGTCGTGGGGCAGCGGGCCTCCACGCCCAGCTCGGCGGCGCGCGCCTTCACCGGCGAGGGGCGCAAGGCCCGGCCCCGCCCGCTTGCCGCGTCGGGGCGCGTGTAGACGCAGAGCAGCTCATGCCCGCTTGCCGCCAGGGCGTCGAGCGCGGGCAAGGCGAAGTCCGGCGTGCCCATGAAGACGATGCGCATCGAAGGCCCCCTACTCCACCTCGCCCGGGCGCGCGCCCGCCTCCAGCGCCTGGTGGTAGGCGTCGAGGGCGGCGATGCGCGCGACGGGGTCGAGCTTTTCGAACAAGGTGATGCCGTCGAGGTGGTCGAGCTCGTGTTGCATGCAAAAGCCGAACAGCTCGCCGCTGCGGTAGCTGTAGCGCTCGAAGTCCTCGTCGTAGGCCTCGACCTCGACCCACTCCCAGCGCTCGACCTCCACCTGGATGCCGGGCAGCGACAGGCAGCCCTCTTTGCTTTTCACCTTGCGGTTGGAGTGCGCGACGATCTCGGGGTTTATCAGCACGTACGGGTTGCGCCCCAGCTTGCGCCCCTTCTCGTCTTCGTCGTTGTACTCCGTGTCGATGACGACGATGCGCTGCAAGACGCCCACCTGCGGCGCGGCCAGCCCCACGCCGTTGCAGCGGTACATCTCCTTGAGCATCTGCTTCGCGAGCTTTTTCATGGATTTGTCGCCCGTCTCGACCGGCGCGCACACCTGGCGCAGCCGCTCGTCGGGGGAAAGCACGATCTTCATATGCAAAAACGCCTTTTCTCTCGTCGTGTGCCCCATGAAGTGTAGCACCCCGCATGCGGGGCGCGGCGCCCGCGCGGCAAACGCGGCGCCCGCGTGCAGCGCCCGGGTAGTGAAGCGGGCGCGGCGGACATGGCGCAGCCCGCGCGTTGAAAGAATGCAAAGGAAATGCAAGCGGGCACTCCGAGGCCGTCGGGCGCGTCGGGTGCGGCGCCGCACGGCGCCGCACGCGGCAAGCGCCCCATCCCGCAGCGCGCGCCTCACGACGCGGGGACGAGCACCCCGTCCTCAAGCTTCGCGCCGCTGCCGGAGAAATCGCCCGCCACCTCGTCTACCGCGGCCGATTTCGCCTCCTGCGCGCGCGCCGCGCTCGACTCGCTCATCCCCATGTTCGAGAAGCGCTCCTGCATGAAGTCGTCGTCGAAATGCTCGGCGAAGAACTGCTGCTCGGCCGTCTGCACGGGCACGCCCGCCTGCCGGGCCGACCAGCAGTCGAGCGCCACGAGCGTCGTCATGCCGTCGGCCAAGAAGAACACGAGCGCCACCGTCGTGACGAGCGCGCGCCAGCGCAAGGGGACCGCGCGGGCGGTGCGCAAGATGGCGGGCAGCAGGATGCGGATCCAAAACAGGCCGAGCGCGCCCCAGGCCAGCGCATGCGCGAAGTCCGTGCGCCCCTGGATGTTCAGAAACGAGTCCGAGTAGTCCCAGGCCAGCACCCCGAACGCCGTCTCCATGTACCAGCTGACGCCGAACTCCACGGCCGCGCCCACCACGGCCGATATCACGTAGATGACGATGGCGTTTTTGTTCCACACGCGGTTCAAGGCGAAGGTGAGCAGCGTCGCGCCCGTGCCGTATATGGGCGACAGCGGCGCGAACACAAGGCCCGCGCGGCATTCCCACACGTTGTTCACGAACAGGCAAAACACCATCTCGACGCACAGCCCGGCAAACGAGCCGATGATGAAGATCCAAAAGATGTTGAAGAAGTCGAGCGGGATATAGGCCTTGCGCGCCGGGTCGGGGTCGGCGGCCTCAAGCGCTCGCGCGAAGGGGTTGGCGAAATGCAAGGGCCGCGCGAGGTTGGGGTCGTTGTAGAGCTGGTAGGCGATCACGCACACGAACTGGAAGAGGTAGGTGAAGACTATGGGGCCGACGCCGTTGACGACGATGTTCACCAAAAACCCGACGACGAGCAAGGCGACGATGACGCGGGTGAGCATGCGCGCGCGGTGGATCTGGCCTCGGCGGTCGAGCACGAACAGGTAGACGAGCGAGGCGGCCGTGACGAGGAACAGGGCATAGTAGACGATGGTGTAGATGTTCAGGGCGCTGAGCACGCCGCCGAGCATGTCGAGCAGGTTCGGGTAGGACACGACGGTCTGGACGACGGCCTGGAAGACGACGAGGGCCACGTTCACGATCAGAAGCGTGGTGATGAGGGTGTTCGCGTAGCGCCAATGCAGGGCGCGCGCGCTGGCCTCCTCGTCGGCCTCGAGCGGCGAGAAGCCGTCGAGCCATCTGCCGAGATGCTGCGAAAAGGACATAGAGCTACCCCCGCTCCTGTTTTCTCGTGCGCAAGAAAGTGGCCAAGGCGACGCCGGCTATGGAGATGGCGGCCACGGCCGCGGCGACGATAGCGGCGACACGCGTCGGGTCGGCGTCCGGCGCGTCGGGCGAGGGGGTGCGGGCGGCGGCATGCTCGCCGGTGGCAAGGCCGTCGGCGGCGGGCTGCGGGCGCATCTGCGCGGAGTCCGCCGCATCGTCTTGGGCGGCAGACGGGGCGTCTGCGGAGTCTGCCCGGCCGGACTTGTTGTCCTGAATCTCCTCCTCGGCCTCGGCCCTAGCCTCCTCCTCGGGCGGCAAAGGCCCCACCTCGACGCTCCTGTCCTGCAACGTCTCCCCTTCTTGCACGGCGTCTGCATCGGGGGCGTCTGACGCTTGCGCGGCTCCTTGCGCGGCGCTGCGGTAGGAGTTGGTGAACAGCACCTCGTCTTGCTGCTCGCCGTCTTTTTCCAGGCTCTTGGTCGCCGACAGCCCCTCGTCTTTTTGCGTGACGACGATCTTCAGCTCGTAGACGGAAGCGTCGCAGCTCCAGGCGGCGTCCGCGCCGGATTCCTGCGAGATCTCGTAGGTGTAGACGCCCGGCTTGTCGATGGAGATGGAACCGAAGTCGACCGAGCCTGCGCCCTGCAGGGTGCAGGTCTTCACCGTGCCGGCCGCGTCGGCGGGCATGGGGTATCCCGCCTTGCCCGCCTTCAGGGAGAAGGTGAAGACGGGGTAGTCGAAGGGGGCCTCGCCCAATATCTTGAAGACCATGCTCGCGCGCGGGACCTCGACGAGGACGGCCTGCCGGGCAGAGCCGCCGGATGTTGCGCCAGCGCCGGCGGAGAAAGCAGAGAACGCGGACAGGAAACCCGGGGTCGCAGAAGAAGCCGCAGAAGACGAGGCGGAGACGGCGGAGGCGGGCGCGGGCGCGGCGGACATGCCGGCCGCGAAGGCGCAAGGGGGGCACAGCGCGCAGGGCACAAGGGACAGCACAACCAAGGCCGTGGCACATGCCGGGCGGATGGCCGTCGCACGAGAAGCGAAAGTAGCAGCCTTCATGGGAAACAGGGTGCCACGACACGCGCGTTCGCGCAAGTTTCTCCAATGCCGGGCCACATGCGCCCCCGATCCGCCCACACTTCGGCCTACTCGACGGATTTCAGGCTCTCCACCATGTCGATGCGCGCGAGCTTGCGGCGCATGAAGAGGGTGACGACAAGGGAAAACGCAATGGTCAGGGCAAGGGCTATCGCGAAGCTCGCCACATGGATCTCGCGGCCGAACATCACCTGGCTGACCTCTGCCGTCTGGATGACGAAACCCTCCATCCACACGCCGAGCACGCAGCCGGCAAGCGCGCCCACGACGGTGAGTATCAGCGTCTCGCGAAACACGTACATGTTCACCTCGCGGCCTGTGAATCCCAGGACCTTCAAGGTCGCGATCTCGCGCACGCGCTCGGTGATGTTGATGTTGGTGAGGTTGTAGAGCACGACGAAGGCGAGCAGCGCGGCGGCGGCCACGAGCACGTAGACGACGGTCTCGACGGTGGACAGCATCGTGCGGTAGGTGCCGATGGTCTCGTCGGTGAAGCTCGCCACGCTCACCCCGTCGATGGCCAGGACCTCGTCGGCCAGAGCCGAGCGCTCGGAGGCGGTGCCGGGCGCGGAGGCGAACACGGAGTTCATCTCGGGCGCGGCGCCAAACGCGTCTTCGTAGGCAGACGCGCTCATGAACGCGTAGTTGCCCGTGTAGTACTCGCAGATGCCGCATACGAGCAGCTCGCGCGCCTCGCCCGTGCGCTCGCCGGCGTCGTCTTGGGTGTAGAAGCGCATGACGTCGCCTGCCTGCACCCCCGCCTGCGAGGCGAGTTTCTCGCTCACGACCGCGCCGGCGGCGGGCAGGGAAAGCGTCTCGCCGCCCACGCGCTCGCGCAGGCGCACGTAGTCGGAGAAGGCCTGCGGGTCGTCGGGCACCACGAAGGTCGTCTGCTCGTCGGCGGCGTCCGGACACTCCACGAGCACGCGCTGCTGCGCCGCGCGCGTGAAGCGCTCCACGAGCGGGCTGTCGGAAAGCGCCTGCTCGAGGGCCTCGTGGCTCTCCCCGTCCGCGCCGTCGTCGAGCTGGACGGTCAGGTTGTAGGCGTTCAGGTCGCCGAACTGCTTGTCGATGATGTCGTTTATCCCGTCGTGCAGCCCGAGGCCCGTCAGCAGCAGGGCCGTGCAGCCGGCGATGCCCACCACCGCCATGAAGAAGCGCTGCTTGTAGCGGAAGAGGTTGCGCGCGGTGACCTTCGCCGAAAACGAGAAACGCCGCCACAGGGGGCGCACGCGCTCGAGCAAGATGCGCTTTCCCGGCTTGGGGGCACGCGGGAGCAGGAGCGCGGCGGGCGTCTCGCGCAAAGACGCCGCGACGGCGGCGACGGTGGCAAGCAACGTGATCCCCACCGCAAGGCCTGCCGCGAGCGCGGCAAGGGGCACGTCGATGGGCGAGAGGCACACGGGCAGGGCATAGACGATCGAGTAGGCGTCGATGATGAAGCGCGGGAGGAACTGGGTGAGCGCCGCGATGCCGACGATGCAGCCGGACGCCGAGGCGACGAAGGCGTAGACAAGGTACTTCGAGGCGATCTGCAGGCCCGTGTAGCCGAGCGCCTTGTGCGTGCCTATGACGAGGCGCTCCTCGTCGACCATGCGCGTCATCGTGGTGAGCGAGACGAGCGCGGCGACCAGAAAGAAGATGAGGGGGAAGACCTGCGCGATCTGGTCCATGCGCTCCGTGTCGGCCTTGAAGCTGGCCGCGCCCTCGTTCTTCGAGCGGTCGAGCACGTAGACCTCGGGGGTCTCGACCGCGTCGATGTCGGCTTGCGCGGAGGCGATCTCGCGCTCGGCGTCCGCGAGCTTCTCGTCGGCTTCGGCGCGCGACGACTCGTACTCGGACAGCCCCGAGCGCCACTTCGCGTAGCCCTCCTCCCAGGCCGCGACGCCCGCGTCCGACTGCCCGACGGCCTGCGTGTAGGCGGCGATGCCCGCAGACAGCTGCGCGCTGCCCTCCTCGAGCTGCGCGGCGGCCTCGTCGAGCTGCGCGGCGGCGGCGGCAAAGGAGGCTTGCGCGGCCTTTTGGCGTTCAGATATCTCGGCCAGCGCCGCGCTTGCCGCAGGCTCGGGCAGCGCGCGTGCCTGCAAGGCAGCCTGCGAGAACTCGGAGGCGGCCTGCTCCTGACGCGCCTCGAGGTCTGCGCATGACCGGTTGAACTCGTCGATTCCGGCCGAAAGCCGGTCTTGGCTTTCGAGCAGCTCAGCGCGGGTCGCATCAAGGGTCGAGGCGCCCGCATCAAGCGTGCCGCGCGTGGCGTCGAGCTCTTCTTTCGAGGAGTCGAGCTCGGCTTTCGCCTGGTCGAGCCTGGCGTTGGCGTCGTCGCGCTCGCGCGCGAAATCGCCCTTCTTCTCGTCGAGGGTCGCCTGCGCGTCCGCCTTCACGTTGTCGCGCCTTGTCTGCGCCAGCTGCGCGCGTGCGTCCTCGACGCGTTGCTTCACCGGGCCTACGAGCGCATCGTATGCGGCGGACGGATAGGAAAGCGCGCGGGCGCCGTCCACCGTGAGCAGGGCATAGCTGCAGGGGACGTCGTCGCAAAAGGCGGCGCGGCCCACGTAGAGGTAGTCGTCCACGTTGCCGTCGCCCAGATCGCTTACGCCGAGGTCGCTCGTCGAGAGATAGGCGCTCGAGCGCACAAGCCCGCTCACGCGAAACTTGCGCACGGAGAAGGTGTCGGCCGGGTCGTCTTTCATCTGGACGATCTCGACCACAGAGCCCACCTGCGGCGCGGCGTCGAGCACGGCGTCTGCCCCGAGCACGCACTCGTCGTCTGCAGACGGCCACTCCCCCTCCACGAGGACGGGGCGGTCTATGCAGGCCGCGTCGTCGCCGCTTTCCGCCGCGCCGGACTCGCCGCCCGCGCGCGCCGCGTCCATGTCCAGCTCCTGCGCGCGCACCACGTAGCGCGTGCCGTCTATGGTGGCAAAGGCGTCCGCGCGCCGCACGCCCTGCACGTCCGCGACGCCGTCGATGCCGCGCAAAAGCCCGAGGCAGTCCTCGTCAAGCCCCAAAGTCGAGGCCACGCGCAAATCGCTGAAGTTCGTCTCGTCGAAATAGGCGTCTGCGGAAAGCGCCATGTCGATGGGGGTCATGCGCAGCCCCGCGTAAAAGCCGCAGCCGAGGGCCGCCATGATGGCGATGGCGAGGAAGCGCCCGAGCGACGAGGCGATCTGGCGGCGCATCTCCTTGCCGAATGCCGAGGCCACGATGCGCCCCCTACCACTCCAGCGAAAGCGCCGATTCGGGGCGCGGGTTTTTCTCCACCCCCACGACATGCCCGCTGTGCACGTGCACCACGCGGTCGGCGATGCGGGTGAAGGCCTGGTTGTGGGTGATGAGGACGACGGTGCGCCCGTGTTCCGTGCTCGTCTTTTGCAAAAGGGAGAGGACCGTCTTGCCCGTCTCGTAGTCGAGCGCGCCCGTCGGCTCGTCGCACAGCAGGAGCTTGGGGTTTTTCGCGAGCGCGCGGGCGATCGCGACGCGTTGCTGCTCGCCGCCGGAAAGCTGCGCGGGGAAGTTGTCCACGCGCGCGGACAGCCCGACTTGCGCCAGGACTTCGGCGGCCGGCAAGGGGTCGGTGCATATCTGCGCGGCCAGCTCGACGTTTTCGAGCGCCGTGAGGTTTTGGACGAGGTTGTAGAACTGGAAGACGAAGCCGATGTCGTGGCGACGGTAGGCGACGAGTTGCTTTTGCGTGTAGGAGCTGACCTCGGCGCCGTCGAGGAGGATGCGCCCGCCGGAAACCGTGTCCATGCCGCCCAGCATGTTCAGCAAGGTGGTCTTGCCCGAGCCGGAAGGCCCCACGATCACGGCCAGCTCGCCTCTTTCGATGCAAAAGCCCATGTCCTCGACGGCATGGACCTCGACCTCGCCCATCTTGTAGGTCTTGGAGACGTTGTCGAACTCGACGAAGGGCATGGGCGCGTCCTATTCCTTCATCAGGGAGGCGAGCTTGCGGCGCCATTCCTCCTTGGGGGCGCCGGCGTCCGCGCCATCTCCTGCCGCCGCGTCCCCGCCGTTGTCCGCGGCATCGCCTGCGCCTGCCGCCATGTACGCGCGCCAGTCGCCCGGGTCGTCGTCTTCGTCGCCGTCGCCTTCTGCCGGCTGCGCCTGTGCGTCGTGCGGCGCGGCCTCGACGATGCGGGGGAAGAGCTCCTCGAACACCGCCGCGTTAGGCCCTCCCGGCACCGCGAAGACGACGTTTTCGAAGACGCCCGGATGCGCGTCGAGCCACTCCTTGAACAGCCCCGCCACCCGGCGCGCGTCGTTGCCGAACACGCCGCAGCCGAAGGCGCCCAGCACGAGGCCGTCCACCCCGTGGGCTGCAGCCACGCGCATCACGCACTCGACGCGGCGCGCGAGGTCGTGGTCGACCTCCACCTCGTCGCGCCCGTTTTCGAGCGCGCGCGTGCGGTTGGGCGCGGCGCACACGACGACGCCCGCCGCCCGGATCGCGTTGCCCTCGCCGAACATCACGTCGGGCACGTACATGCACTTGTCGGTGAAAAGCCCGCCGCGCCACATCGAGCGGTTGCCCTCGTAGAAGCTGTCCTTGCACGCGTCGAGGATGGAGAAGAGGTTGCTGCCCGCGCACAAGGCCTCCTCCTGGGCCCAGGCGCCGCGGTCGTAGCCGCCGCCCGGGTTGGTGAAGCTCGCGAAGTCGAGGACGGCGGGATGCTCGCCGGCGATGCCCATGAGCGCCTCGACCGCATCGAGGCGCAAGGTCTGCGCGCGCGTGGCCTCGAAACGGGCCTCGGGGATGTCGAGCGCGCGCCCGGCGCCCTCCTTGTAGACGGTCGCCGCCGCCGCCGAAGCCAGGGTCTGCTCGGAAAACACGACGTTCATCGTCGCAATATGGCGCTTCGCCTCCGCCGCGCGGGCGGCCCTCCTGTCTTCGGACATGCCTGTCCCCTCCTCGTCGCGTGCAAAACGTTTCAACCGCCCCATGATACCCCGCCCGCGCATGCCGCGGCACGCACGCATAGGCACGCCGCGCGAAAGGCACGCCGCGCGCTTGCCGCGCGGTACGCGCACGACGGCGGCGGGCAACGGCAGCCGGCTGCGGGCAACGGCGCCGCAAGGCAGACGCGCGCGCGCCGCCTTCCCTTGCGGCAAAACTTTCAATAGACGGGGCAAACGCATAAAATGGCGCTGTTTCCAAAAACAGGGATGCGCGCCATCAGGGTTTTTCGCCGGATGCCCGCGTCTTCACGAGAATCTTCAAGGCCACAGCGGAGGGGCCGATGATTGTGCCGTGCTTGCATCGCAGAAGGCTGGTGTCTTCTTGAAAATATTGACGATTTGCCAATATTACTGGCCTGAGCACTCTCAGGTCACGGAGGTCTGCGAGGAGCTCGCGAAGCGCGGCCACGAGGTCACCGCGCTCGTCGGCATCCCCGACTACCC
>CAVFDV010000027.1:0-1375 GCA_963621315.1 Oscillibacter sp. MSJ-31 | reverse complement strand
TTTCGATATCGTGTTTGCCTACCAGCTGTCGCCGGTGTTCATGGCCAGCGCCATGAAGGATGCGAAGCGGCGTTTCGATTGCCCGGCGCTCCTGTATTGCGCCGACATCTGGCCCGACGCCGTCATGGCCATGTTGCCGCGGAAACTGTCGTTTGCGCTGCCGGTGGTGAAGGCCATGAGCACGCGCATCTACCGCGAGGCCGACTTCGTGGCGACCAACTCGAACGCATACGTGGAGTGCTTCGAGAAGGTGCACGGCCTGGACCGCTCGAAGTTGAAATGCGTGCCGCAGCACGCAGAGGACGGCTATCTGGACATGGACCTTGCAGCCGCCCCCTCGCCTAAGACGTGCTTCATGGTGATGGGCAACATCGGGCGCCTGCAGGACATGCCGGGCATGCTCGAGGCCGTGAACCGCATCAAGCACCGCGACGACTTCGAGCTGCACATCGTGGGGACGGGGTCGGTCATCGGCGATTGCGAGCGCTACGTCGGGGAAAACGGCCTCGAGGGCAAGGTGGTGTTCCACGGACGGCACCCCTTCGAGGAGATGCCGGATTTCTACCGCATGGCGGATTGCTGCATGCTGACGCTCAACGTGCCCGGCGCCCCCTGGATCAACTCCACCCTGCCCAGCAGGCTGCAGGGCTACATGGCCGCCGGCAAACCGGTTTTGGCGGCCATCAGCGGGTCTGCGGCCGAGGTCATCGAGGAGTCGGGCTGCGGCAAGGCGGTGCCTGCCGGCGATGCGGCGGGGCTTGCGGCGCTGATGGAGGACTTCATCGACAACCGCGACGCCTACGCGGGCTGCGGAGAGGCCGGCAGGGCCTACTACCGGGCCAAGTTCACCAAGGACAGGTACATGGACGAGATCGAGTCGCTCCTCATCGCGACGGCAGATGCACGGGAAGGGTAGGAGATGGAGGACACCAGCGCATTCGAGGGCAAGACCCTCATGATCACCGGCGGCACGGGAAGCTTCGGCAACACCGTGCTGAAGCACTTCATGCAAACCGACCTGGCCGAGATCCGCATCTTTTCCCGCGACGAGAAAAAGCAAGACGACATGCGCCACCGCCTGCAGGAACGCTCGCCGAAGCTTGCCGGCAAGGTGCGCTTCTTCATCGGCGACGTGCGCGACGTCCGCTCCGTGCGCGACGCCATGCACGGCGTCGACTACATCTTCCACGCGGCGGCCCTGAAACAGGTGCCCAGCTGCGAGTTCTTCCCCATGGAGGCCGTGCGCACGAACGTCCTGGGCACCGACAACGTCCTGCACGCCGCCATCGAGGCGGGTGTGGAGCGCGTGGTGTGCCTGTCCACCGACAAGGCGGCCTACCCCATCAACGCCATGGGCAAGAGCAAGGCCATGATG
>CAVFDV010000026.1:9320-16360 GCA_963621315.1 Oscillibacter sp. MSJ-31 | reverse complement strand
CATCATCACGCCGCCGAGCGGGGTAAACCCCATCGAGGTGTCCACGCTCATGCCGTGGTCGACCGCCGTGAGCGAGCAGCCGTTGCCCAGATGGCAGGTGATGAGCTTCAGGTCTGCCACATCGGCGCCGAGCAGCTCGGCCGTGCGCCTGGCGATGTAGCGGTGCGAGGTGCCGTGCGCGCCGTAGCGGCGTATGCCGAAGCGCCCGTAGAACTCGTAGGGCAGCGCGTACATGTAGGCGTAGGGCTGCATGCTCTGGTGGAAGGCCGTGTCGAAGACGACGGAATGCGGCACGTCGCCCATGAGCTTCATGCACGCGCGTATGCACGAGAGCGCGGGCGGGTTGTGCAGGGGCGCGAGCTCCGAGCACAGCTCGATGTCGCGGATGACCCCGTCGTCTACCAGCACCGACTCACTGAACTTCTCGCCGCCGTGCACAATGCGGTGCCCCACCGCGTCTATCTCGGAGAGGTCGGACAGGCTCGCCTGGCCGCCATCTGTTAAGGCCTCGATGACGGCGCGCATCGCGTCGAGATGCTCGTCCATGGGCTTTTCGACGACGTTGTAGCCGTCCGTGCCGCGCCATATCTTGATGAACGAGCCGGGCTCGCCGATCTTCTCGCACAGGCCCTTGGCGACGACGCTTTCGTCGCTCATGTCGATGACCTGGTATTTGAGCGAGGAGCTGCCCGCGTTGACGACCAGAATCTTCATGCAGCGCTTGTCCCCTCCCGCCTCGTGGCGCTCGAGCCCGCGACCTGTCTCGCAGGCGGGCGGGCGCCGCATGCGGCACGCGCCCCGTCTTTGCCAATCGAAGAGATATTTTCCCATGCCCGCGCCATGCGGGTAAACAGCAAGTCAGCCGAACGGCGCGAGGCGTGCAGGGGCGCGGGACTTCGGGGAAGCGGGCGGGCGGCGCACGGAAGGCGGCGCCTTTGCAAAACGCGGGGCGCGCTACTTCCCGGGGAACATCCCCTCCGGCATCTTCTCGCCGCCGCACACGTGGATATGCCAGTGCTTCACCGTCTGCGAGGCGTCGTCGCCGGTGTTCACGATCAGGCGAAAGCCGCTTTCGGCGATGCCGCAGACGCCGGCCACCTTCACCGCCGCGTCGAAGAGATGCCCCTTCAGCTCGCTTGGCACGCCATCGGCGATCGAGGCGTAATGCTCCTTGGGGACCACCAGCACGTGCACGGGCGTCTGGGGGCTTGCGTCCTTGAACGCGGCGCACAGCTCGTCTTCGTAGACCATGTCCGTGTCGACCTCGCCGTTTGCTATCTTGCAGAAAATGCAGTTCTCGTCTTTCATCGTGCGCGTCCTTTCCCTTTTCCTGCCCTAGCTGAGCTTCGTGTCTATCTCGCCCGTGTCTTTGTCGTCGAGCTTGCCGATCAGCTCGGTAACGGTAAGCTGCGCGGTGTCGAGGCGCTTTTGCAGCTCGGCCAGGACCTCCACCCCGCGCTTGTACTTCTCGATGCTGTCTTCAAGCTCGAGCTGGTTGCTCTCCAGCTGGCCCACGATGCCCTCGAGCTCTTCGAGTCCTTGCTTGAAGCTCAGGTCCGCGACGTCTTTGGCCTTCCCCTCGTTTCCTTCAGGTGCGTGCTGCTCGGACATGCTGTCTCCTCTCGTCTTTTCCGGCCGCGTCTCTTTCGGCCATGCCTCTTTTTTCGGACCCGCCTTCTCAGGCCGCGCCTTTTCCGGGCGCGTCTCTTCCGGACGTGTCTTTTCTCGTCTCGTCCACCGTGCACTCGATGCTGCCGTCGCGCACCTGCACGCGCATCTTCTCGCCGGGCGACGTCTTGGCCACGCTGTCCACCACGGTCGTGCCGTCGTGCGCGTAGGCGATGGAGTAACCGCGCGACAGGGTCTTCAGGGGGCTTAGGGCATCGAGGCGCGCCGCCTGCAGCGACACGTCCGCCTGCGCGCGTGCCACGGCGGCAGGGCCGGCATGCGCAAGCGAGTCGCGTATGCGGGAAAGCCCGTGCGCAGGCCCGTCTGCAAAGGTCGCGGCATGCGCGCGCAGACGCCGGCCGCACGACTCGAGGGCGCGGGCGTCGCGCGAAAGCGTCTCGGGAACCGCCCTTTCCAGGCGCACGCGGGCCGCGTCCAGGCGGGCGGCACTGTCCGAGAGGGCGTCGGGGATCGCGTTTGCAAGGCGCACCCGCAACAGCTCGAGGCGTTGCGCGTCGCGCACGTGCGCCTCGGGCAGGGCGCGCGAAAGGCGCATCTCGCACTCGTCGAGGCGTTGCGAGAAATCGCCCAGCACGTAGCGGCTGTCGCGCCACAAGGGACGCAAGGCCACGCGGTCGAGGCGGTGCGCCGCCGCCGCGAGGCGGTGCTCGAGGGCCTGCGCGAGCAGCTTGCGCGCGTTTGCCACCTTCGAGGCCAGCTCGTCGGCGGAGATGCGCGTCACGCCTTCCGCCGCCGTGGACGGCGTGGAGCAGCGCAGGTCTGCCACCATGTCGCACAGGGAGTTGTCCTGCTCGTGGCCTATGCCCGTCGCCACGGGCACGGGGCAGGCCGCCACCGCGCGCGCGAGCGCCTCGTCGTTGAAGGGCATGAGCGCCTCGTAGCTGCCGCCGCCGCGCACGAGCAAGACCACGTCGGGCGCGGGCTCGAAGGCGGCCGCAGCCGAAAGCGCGGACATCATCTGCGCGGGCGCGTCGGCCCCCTCCACCTTCGCCCCGAAAAAGAGCAGCTCGGCCAGGGGATAGCGGCGCCGCAGGGTGCGCACGACGTCGTGGACGGCCTTGCCGTGCGGGCTTGTGACAAGCGCGATGCGCTGCGGCAGGGCGCAGATGCGGCGCTTGCGCGACTCGTCTACCAGCCCCTCCGCCTTGAGCTTTTCCGCAAGCCGGGCCACCTGCATGCGCAGCCGGCCTTCCCCTGCAAGCGTCAAATGCGAGACGGAGAACTGCAGCTGGCCGCGCGCGGGGTAGGCGCTGAAGCGCCCGTCCATCTCGACGAGGTCGCCTTGCTGCACGTGCATGCCGCTTGCCGCGTAGCGGTCGCGCCACATGATGCACGACATGCTCGCCTCGTCGTCGCGCACGGTGAAGTAGACCGCCTTGTAGCGCGCGGCATCGGTGACCTGCGAGACCTCGCCGACCACGCGCAGGCAGATCTTCTCCAGCCCGCGCTTTGCCGCGTTCATGGCCTGCGTGACGCTGTAGGACTGCGGTTCTGCCGCCGCCCGCCCGGCCGCGCCTGCCTGCGCTGCCGCCCCGGCCCGCGCCCCGGTGTCTGCCGCCGCGTTCACCCGCGCCTCGCCGCCCTCGCCGCCTTGCCCCACGCGCCCTAGCGCCCGGAGCGGGCAAGCCCGATGTAGTAGACGAGCTGCATGAGCGAGGTAAGGGCCGAGGCCACGTAGGTGAGGGCCGCCGCCGTGAGCACGCGCCGCGCCCCGCCCGTGACCGAATCCGGCAGCGCCGCGCCCACGCCGCCTGCCACCTGGCCGGACGCGCCGCCGCTGATGTATTCCAGGCCGCGTCGCGAGGCGTTGAACTCGACGGGCAGCGTGACCAGGTGGAAGAGCACGGCAAACGCGAAGAGCGCGATGCCCGCCCACACAAGCCCGAGCATGTTGAAGAAAAAGCCCGCCAAAAGCAGCCAGATCCACAGCGTGGACCCGAGGTTTGCCACGGGCACGAGCGCCGTGCGCGCGCGCATGGGGGCATAGCCGCGCGCGTGCTGGACCGCGTGCCCGCACTCGTGGCAGGCCACGGCCATGGCCGAGACGCTCGTCGTGCTGTAGATGTTTTCCGAGAGGCGCACCACCGGCCCTGACGGGTCGAAGTGGTCCGAGAGGGTGCCGGAGACGCACTCCACGGGCACGTCGGACATGCCGTTGTCGTCGAGCATGCGCCGCGCGATCTGGGCGCCGGTCATGCCCGTCTTGTTGTCGCGGTGCAGGTACTTGTTGTAGGAGCGGCTGATGAAGGCCTGCGTGCCCGCGCCCAAGACGAGGCTGACCACGAGCATGACGATATAGCCTGAGTTCATCCCGAGAAACGTCGAGTCCATGTGCTGTGTCCTTTCCCGCGCCGCGTGTTCGCGCGTCTTCGGTAAAACGTCGCGTCCGGCGCATGCGCCATGATGGCCGCCAAAGGGCCCTATGAGCTTGCACGCATCATACCCGAAGGCCCGCGCGCGTCACCCCAGGCGCCCCACCACCTCCAGCAAATCGTCGTATCGCATCGCAACGCGATGTCAAAACGACAAGCGCATCTGGTGCCAGACGACGTTTCCATGCGTGGATTTTTCGGATACCCCTTCGTCCTCGAAGCCGAATTTCGCATAGTAGCGGACCAGCTTTTCCTTGCAGGTGAGCACAAGCCCCTTCCTCCCCTGCGCCCGAGCGTCGTCGATGGCGCGGCGTATCAGCTTTCCGGCGCGCCCCTGCTTGCGGTAGGCCGGCAGCGTGTTCACCCCGAAAATCATCTGCCACGCGCCGTTCTCGTCGTGCATGGCCGCGTTTTCGTACATCTCGTCTGTCAGGTCCGGCTCGTCGGTCGCAAACCCGTCCACGAAAGCGACCAGCTTTCCCTCATCGAACATCAGCCAGAAGTGGTCTCCGTAGTGCGCGACCCTCTCGGCGAATTCCTTTTCCGCGGCGGCCTCTGCAGGCGGGAAGCATTCCGCCTCGACCGCGGCGATCGCCTTGACGTCTTCTTTTTCGGCATGTCGTATGACCATGCGGCCCTCCTTTCGGTCTCCATCTCGCGGCCCTGTTTTTTCCTCACGTGCGCCTTTGCCTCGCCCGCCGCACCCGCGCCACATGTTTCAGCGCCACAGCGTGCCGCCGCAGCCTTGCCCCGCCGTGCCGATACGCGCATCCTACCCGCATCCGCGCCGCTCGCGGCGTTTCACGCAAAAGATTCTAGCGAAGCCCCCGGACATGGTTTCGCACAAAACCCCGCGCTGGCAACGGGAGAGCATTGCCCAAAAGCTTCGAGCTTGAACTTCACTGCGGGAGTCTGCGGCGGGACGCGGGCGCGAGACACGCAGGCGGCACATGCGGCACACGAGCGGCATGCGCGCCGTCCGGCAGGGGATGCGCCCGCCTCGCCCGGTACATGCGCCGCGCACATGGCATGGCGCGCGCGCCGTCTGCTAGCGTTTGGCGGGCAAGCGTGGGAAAAACGACGAGCAAGGGAGACGCACATGGGATTTCTCGAAGGAAAGACCGCCATCGTCACGGGCGCGGGCAAGGGCATCGGATTCGGCATCGCGAGCGCGTTTGCCGAGCAAGGCGCGGACTTGTGCATCACGGGGCGCACCGAGCAGCGCCTGGCAGACGCGGCGGCAAGGCTCAAGGAAAGCTACGGGCACGACGTCATCTACGTGGTCGCGGAGGGCGCCGACGAGGAGGCGGTGAAAAAGGTCGTCGCCGAGACGGCCGCCCACTACGGCAAGATCGACACGGTGGTGAACAACGCGCAGGCCTCGAAATCCGGGGTGAACCTCGTCGACCACAGCAAGGAGGACTTCGACCTGGCCATCAACTCGGGGCTCTACGCCGCGTTCTTCTACATGAAGCACGCCTTTCCCGAGCTGAAGAAGACCGGCGGGTCGGTGGTGAACCTGGCAAGCGGCGCCGGGTTGTTCGGCAAGCCCGGGCAGTCGAGCTACGCCGCCGCCAAGGAGGGCATACGCGGCATGACGCGCGTGGCGGCCACCGAGTGGGGGCCTGACGGCGTGCGCGCGAACTGCATCTGCCCGCTGGCCATGACCGAGCAGCTGGCCGCGTGGAAAGAGCAATACCCCGACACCTTCGCCGCGACGATCAAGGGCATCCCGCTGGGGCGCTTCGGCGACCCGAAGGACGACATCGCGCCGGTCGCCGTCTTTTTGGCAAGCGACATGGCCGCCTACGTCTCCGGCGAGACCATCACCATCCAGGGCGGCTCGGGCCTGCGCCCGTAGAGAGGCGCCTGTAGAAAGGCGCCCGTAGAGAAGCGCCTGTCTGCGGAAAAGCTCAAGGCGGCCTTTTGGATATCCGGAAGGCCGCCCCTGCTGTATCGGGAAACGCCCGCCCCTACTCCTTTTTGCGGGCGAGCGCGGCGGACACGACGTCGAGCAAGTCGGCGGCAAGCTCGGATTTGGGGCGGCGCGACAGTTCGGTCTCCTCGCCGGCGGCGACGAGCCACACGTGGTTGTCGTCGGCGCCCGCAGGGCCTGCCCCCTCGGTCACGTCGTTTGCCACGACCATGTCCGCGTGCTTTGCGGCAAGCTTCTTGCGGGCGGCCTCGCGCGGGTCGCCCGTCTCGGCGGCGAACACGACGCAAAAGGTCGAGCCCTTGCGTTTTCCCAGCGTGGCGGCTATGTCGGTGTTGGGCACGAGGCGCAATTGCATGTCCGCGCCGTCGTTTTTGATCTTTCCCGTGAAAGTCGACCACGCGCGCCAGTCGCTGACCGCCGCGGTGAAGACGGCGGCGTCGGCCTGCCCGAACGGCCCTTCGCATGCCTTGAGCATCTCGGAGGCCGTGTCCACGCGCACCACCTCGACGCCCGCGGGGTCGGCAAGCGGGGTGGGCCCGGAGACGAGGGTGACCTGCGCGCCGCGCAACGCCGCCTGCTCCGCGAGGAGATAGCCCGTCTTTCCCGACGCGGCGTTGGAGATGAAGCGCACGCTGTCGAAGTGCTCACGCGTAGGCCCTGCCGTGACAAGCAGGCGCTTTCCCTCCAAATCGCGCTCGCCGCCCGTGTCGAGGACCGAAAGCACCGCCCGGGCAAGGGCCGCCGGCTCGGGAAACTTGCCGGCACCTTGCGCGCCGCATGCAAGCATGCCCGAAGCAGGCTCCACGACGAAGGCGCCGCGTTCGCGCAAGGCGGCGACGTTTGCCTGCGTCGCGGGGTTTTCCCACATCTGCGTGTTCATGGCGGGGGCGACCACCAGCGGCGCGTCGGTGGCAAGGGCTGCGGCGGTGACGAGGTTGTCCGCCATGCCGCAGGCAAGCTTTGCCAGGGTGTTTGCCGTGCAGGGCGCGATCGCGTAGACGTCGGTGCTTTGCGCGAAGGCGATATGGGGGATGGCGCTGGAC
>CAVFDV010000026.1:0-9251 GCA_963621315.1 Oscillibacter sp. MSJ-31 | reverse complement strand
GGTCGAGACCTTCTTGCCCGTGAGGGCGCGGAAGGTGCCGGCGCCGACGAAGTTTTCCGCGGCAGGCGTCATCAAGACCTTCACCGCGACGCCCGGGCGCGCCTTTTGCAAAGCGCGCACGAGCTCGGCCGCCTTGTACGCGGCGATGCAGCCCGTCACCCCAAGAAGCACCCTGTCTGCCATAGGCCCTGTCCCGTCTCCTCGTTTTTTTTGCGCGATGCCTTTTTCCCGCGATGCTATTTCTCCACGCCGCGCTCGACTGCGCCGGCGCAGGCCATGAGGCGGTGGCAGTTCGGGCACTCCGCCAGCCCGGATGCCGCGCGCAGCTTTGCCATCTGGCCTGTCTGCAGCGTCGTGCGGCACGCCGAGCAATGCCCGTCTTCTATGGTCGCAAGGCCAAGGCCGCCCTTTTCCGCGCGCAATTGCTCGTAGCGCGCCATCACGGCGGCGCCCACCTGCGCGGCAAGCTCGGCGCGGGCGGCTTGCGCGACCTGCATCTTCTCCTTGATGGCGCTGCCCTTCTCGCGGAAAGACTCCGTCAGCGCCGCCTCGCGCTCGTCGGTGCGCGCAAGCATCTGCGAGAGCTGGGCGTCGAGGCGCTCCACCTCTATCTGGCGCTCCAGCAAGGCGTCTTGCTCCTTCGCGTTCTCGCCCTGGCGCTTGACCTGCCCTTCCATCTCCTTGGTGATGGACCCGACCACGCGGTGGTCGCCCGTGCCGTCGAGCTTCTTTTGCAGCTCGGCCACCTTCTCGGACAGGGACTTCTCCTCCGCCTGGAGGCGTTCGAGCTTTGCGCCCACGCTGTCGGCAAGCTCGAGCACCTGGTCTTGCTTGCCCTTCAGCTCGCGGCGCTTGGCGCGGCACTCGGAGATCTGCGCCACCTCGTCGAGCTGGGAAAGCTCCGCCTTCAGGCGCATAAGCTCCACGTCGCGCTCCTGCACGCCGAGCAACGCCTCTATCTCAAGACCTGTCGCCTGCATCGAAGACCTCACCGCGCCTTTCCCTTCGAGTTTTCCCTGCTGCCGCGTGCCGACCGCGCCACCCGGCGGGGCGGACGCCCGCATGCCCGGCCGGCCGGCCCGCGCCCGCGCACCGCCGCTTTGCCGCGCCCGCGCTCGTTCTCAAGCCCCGTCGCCTGCGCACCACCACGAGCGCGCGGCGCCGCCCACGACGACAAGCTCTTCTGCCTCATCATACCCGCACCCGGCCAGCTCGTCGAAAAGCACGCGCACGAGGGGCGCCTCGGAGACGTCGTGGCCCAGCTCGACGACGGCCAGATGCGGCTGGACGTCGAGCGCCGCATGGTAGCCCGTCTCACCCACCACCACGCAGCCTATGTGCGCGCGTATGGCGGCCTGGAAGGCGCCCGCGTCGCGCCACGACCCGTTCAAGTAGGCGAATCTCCCCAGCTCGCGGCCAGGATCGCCCCACACGCGCGCATGCCCGCCCAAGGCGTCGTCGCACACGGCGGCAAGCTCTTCGAGCGTAGTGGGCGCAGGCAAGTCGAGCACGGCGCCAAATCCCGTGCCCTTGTACGAGCGCCGCGGGTCGAGCAGGTGCTCGAAATTGGCGTCGCAGGTGCAGCCGAGCAAGCCGGCGAATGCCTCGCGCGCAAGTGCGGAGCGGTCGAGGTTCGTGTGCATGTTGACGACGGCCACCCCGAGGCGCACAGCCTCGAAGAGCGCGCGCCCAGGACCGGGCGTCGCGCCCTGGGCTGCAGGGCCTAGCTCGCACGGCCCTTCCTTTATGTAGGGCGGGTGGTGGCACACGAGCGTATCGCAGCCCTCGTCTGCCGCCGCCTTCACCGTCGCGCAGGTGAAGTCGAGGGCCACCCCGATGCGCCCGACCGCCTTCTCGCGGTCGCCCACCTGCAGCCCGCAGCTGTCCCAGCGCTCCATATCCGCGCGGGGAAACGCCGCGAAAAGCGCCTGCTCCAACTCGCCTACCGTCTGCGGCTTGGCGTCTGCGTCCACGTCCATATCCTCATACCTCCAGTTTCCAGCGGATTCTGTCGCCGTCGGGCGTCGGTGCCGACACGTGCGTGTAGCCCGCGCGCGCCATCCACTCGTAGGCGTCGCGCACGTCGCGTCCTATGTCTGCCGGGCGGTGCGCGTCGCAGCCCACCGTGCACTCGACGCCCGCGTCGTGAAAGGCGCGCAGCAGGTCCTGGCAGGGATAGGGCTCGGCTGCGGCCACGTGCAGCCCCGCCGTGTTCACCTCGACCAGCGCCTGGCGCCTGGCGGCCGCCGCCGCCATCTCGCCGTAGTAGGGGCGCGCATCGAAGCTCGGCCTGAAGCCGAACTTCTTGGGCAGGTCGGGATGGGAAAACGCGGTGATGGGCGCGCTCGAGGCCGCCATCTCCAGCCACAGCTCGAAGTAGCGCCGCCATATCCAATCCGTGCCGTGCTCGTCCCAATGCTCCAGCTCGTCGGGGTCGTCGTATGCCCACTCGTCCACGTGGTGCACGCTGCCCAGCACGTACTCGAAGCCCGCGCACAGCTTCTCCAGCTCCGGCCCGCGCCCCGAAAACCAGTCGATCTCCGTGCCCATGACAAAGACAAGCGGGCTTTTCTCCTCTGCCAGGCGCGCGCGCTGCTCCAGGCAGGCGCCGCGGTAGGCGTCCACCTGCGCGCGGCTCATCGAGCAGGTGTGCGTCGCATCGAGGCGCTCGGGCATCCACATGTGCTCGGTCTGGCAATAGACGGCCAGCCCCAGCTCCTCGGCACGCGCCACGGCCTCGGCCACCGTGCCGGACCCGTGCCCGGAAAAGGCGGTGTGCGAATGGCAGTCCACGAGCGCCGTCATGCCACGACCCCCTTCAACGCGGCTGCCAGCGCGTCCACCTCGGCATCCGTCGTCTCGGCGGCAAAGGAGACGCGCAGCGAGCCGAAGGCCTCGTCGCGGGGCACGCCCATGGCCGCGAGGACATGGCTGGGCTCCAGGCTCTTCGAGCCGCACGCGCTGCCCGCCGAGACGCAAAAGCCCGCCTCGTCGAGGCGCAAGACGAGCGTCTGGCCCTCCAGCCCCGCGCACAGCAGGTGCAGGGTATGCGGCACGCACGAGGCGGCGGGAAGCGTCTCGCGCACGGGGTGGGCGGAGGGGGCGTCCGCGTCCGCGCGCGCAAGGGCGTCCACGAGCCGCGCGCGCAAGGCGGCCGCATGCTCCCAGACCTGCTCGCGGCCCTCCTTTGCCAGACGCGCCGCGCAGGCAAAGCCGACGGCCCCTGCCACGTCCACCGTGCCGGAGCGCATCCCCTCCTCCTGGCCGCCGCCGCGCATGAAGGGGCGGCATGCGACGCGCCGGCGCAGGTAGAGGGCGCCTGTCCCGTGCGGGCCTCCCAGCTTGTGCGCCGCAAACGACGCGGCGTCCACGCCGCTTTTCTCCAGATCCACATCGACCTTGCCCGCGGCCTGCACCGCGTCGGTGAAGAAGAGCGCCCCGTGCGCATGCGCGGCCCTCGCAAGCTCGAAGACGGGCTGTATGGCGCCCGTCTCGTTGTTCACCCACATGACGGCCACGAGCGCGCAACCTTCGCCGCGCTCCTCGATGGCCGAAAGCGCCTCTTCGAGCGCCGGCACGTCCACGCGCCCGTCGCGCCCGCACGGCAGCGTGTCCACCTTGTAGCCGCGCTCTTTCAGGCAGGCGGCGGCCTCCAGGACCGCCTCGTGCTCGATGGCCGAGACAAGCACATGGGAGCGGCCGGACGCAGGCGCGAAGGGCACGAGCCCGCGCATGGCCGTGTTGTCGGCTTCCGTGCCGCCCGAGGTGAAGACGAGCTCGTGGGGCGAGCGCGCCCCAAACGCCGAGGCCACCTGGCGGCGGGCGCCTTCGAGCGCGGCGGCGGCCTCGCGCCCGGCCGCGTGAAGCGAAGACGGGTTGCCCCAGGGCGCCGCGCGCATGGCATCTGCCACCTGCGCTTTCAAGGGGGCCGTGGCCGCGTAGTCGAAATAGGCGCGCATCCCGGGAGTCTCAGGCACGGCGCGCCTCCCTTGCCGCATCGCGTATGCCCTCGATCGCAGCCCCGCGCTCTGCCGCCTTGAAGACGGCGTTTCCCGCCACGAGCACATCGGCGCCCGCCGCGGCCACGAGCGCGGCGGTTTTCCCGTTGACGCCGCCGTCCACCTCGATGCGCGGGCCCAAGCCGGCCTGCGAAAGACGCGCGCCAAGACCTGCCACCTTGGCCGGCGTGCCCTCGATGAAGCTTTGGCCGGAAAAGCCCGGATGCACGCTCATCACGAGGAACATGTCGAAGGCGGAAAGCATGGCGTCGGCGATGGCCTCCACGGGCGTCTCGGGGTTGATGGCCAGGGCGGGCCGCGCGCCGCCCGCGCGTATGGTCTCGGCGCAGGCCAGCACCTCCCCTTCACCAAAAAACGCCTCGAGGTGCACCGTCACGCCGTCGGCGCCCGCGTCGAGGTACCACGGCACTTGCACGGCCGGGTTGTCGATCATCAAGTGCACGTCGAGCGGCAGGTCCGTCGCCTCCTTCAAGGCCGCCACATGCGCAGGCCCTATGGTCAGGTTGGGGACGAAATGCCCGTCCATCACGTCCACGTGCACGAGGTCGGCGTCTGCCGAGATGTCGGCGACCTCGCATTCGAGGTTGCCGAAATCTGCCGAGAGGATGGAAGGTGCGATGAGGATGTCCCCGTTCACGAGCGCGCCCCTTTCTGCGTGCCGTCTGATATACCTGCGCTTGGCACATCCGTGCCATCGGATGCACCTGCGCACACCGCGCACGGCATGCCCTTTGCACTTGCCGAAGCCGCGCGCCCGCCTTCGCCATCTGCGCCCGCTATGTCCGGGCCGCCGTCCGCTGTGTCCATGCTGCCGCCTGCTTCACCGTCCGCCGCCGCCGTGACGCCGCCCGCTTCACCGTTCGTTTCACCGTCCGCCGCATCGCCCGCGCCGCCGCGCTTGAAGGCGAACTTCGGCTCCTCCCCATGCGCCATGCGCACGATGTTGGCACGGTGCGCCCAGGTGACGAACACCGCCACGCAGCACGCGAGGATGAACAACGGCACGTTGCCCCACTGGAATATGAGCGAGGCCACGGGAAACATGCACGCCGCCACGATCGAGCCGGCCGATATGCGGCGCGAGAGCGCGGCGACCACGAGGAAGCTGCCCAGCATGAGGGCGACGACGGGCGGATAGCCCACCGCGATCGAGCCAAGCCCCGTCGCGATGCCCTTGCCGCCGCGAAACCCAAGCCAGGGGCAGAAGACATGCCCGGCGATGGAGACCATGATGGAGGCCGAGAGCAGGAGGTCTGCCTGCCAGGCGGCGTCGATGGCAATGGGTGCGCAGGCCAGCAGCGCGCGTGCCACCCCGACGGCCAACGCGCCTTTGAGCACGTCGCCCGCGAAGGTGATGGCCGCCGCCTTCGCCCCGAACAGGCGCGCCATGTTCGTCATGCCGATCGAGCCGGAGCCGCCCTCGCGCGGGTCCTTGCCGAAGAGCGCGCGCCCGACGATGACGCCGCAGGGAATCGAGCCGAGCAGAAACGACTCGGCGACCACGAGCAAGAGGGCGAGCGGATAGGGCATCTTCGGCTAGTTCTTTCTCTTGAAGCGCAGGCGCACGGGCGTGCCGGCCAAGTCGAAGCTCGCGCGCAGGCGGTTTTCCAGATAGCGCTCGAAGTTCGCGTCCACGATTTCGGGGCAGTTCGCGAAGAAGGTGAAGCACGGCGGGCAGGTGCGCGTCTGCGTGACGTAGTTGATGCGCAGCCGGCGCTTGCCTTTCACGATGGTGTGCCCGAAGTCGCGCAGCTCGGTGACGAGGCGGTTGAGCATCGCGGTGGGGATCTGCGCGTTGTAGGAGGCAAACGCGGCGTCGATGGCGTCCCACACGCGGTGCACGGAGCGGCCGGTCTTGGCCGATATGGAGATCATGGGCGCCCAGTCGACGAAGCCCAGGCCTTCTGCCACGTCGGCGCGCAGCTCGTCGCGCTTGTCGGCGCCTTCCACGAGGTCCCACTTGTTCAGCAGCACGACCATGGCGCAGCCGCGTTCGAGCGCAAGGCCTGCCACGCGCTGGTCCTGGTCGGTCAGGCCGAGCGTCGCGTCTACCATGAGCAAGACCACCTGGGCGCGCTCGATGGCGCGCAGGGAGCGCACGAATCCGTAGTACTCGACGTCTTCGTCTATCTGCGACTTGCGGCGTATGCCCGCCGTGTCGACGATCGTGTAGCGCCGGCCGTCGTGGACCACCGTCGTGTCGATGGCGTCGCGCGTCGTGCCCGCCACGTCGCTGACGATGGAGCGCTCGTTGCCGGAGAGGCGGTTGGTGAGCGAGGACTTGCCCGCGTTGGGCCTGCCGATGATGGCGACGCGCACGGCATCCGGGTCCTCTTCATCGTCGTCTCGGGCCGGAAAGGCCGCGACCACGGCATCGAGCAAGTCGCCCGTGCCATGCCCGTGCGCGGCCGAGACGGGCATGGGGTCGCCCAGGCCGAGCGAGAAAAACTCCCATACGGCGTCCTCGCGCGCGGGGTTGTCCATCTTGTTCACCGCGAGCACAACCGGCGTGTCCGTCTTTTGCAGGGTGCGCGCGATGCGCATGTCCTCGTCGGTGACGCCTGTCATGCCGTCCACGAGAAAGACGATGCAATCGGCCTGGCCGCAGGCCTCGAGCGCCTGGGAGGTGATCGAGCTTTGGAAGCGGTCCTTGTCGGAGGGCGCCATGCCGCCCGTGTCGACGAGGGTGAAGGCGCGCCCGTTCCAGTCGGCCTTGTGGTAGGAGCGGTCGCGCGTCACCCCGCGCATCTCGTGCACGATGGCGTCTTCGCGTTGCGTGATGCGGTTGACGAGGGTGGACTTGCCGACGTTGGGCCGGCCGACCACCGCGACGATGGGTGCTGCCATACAAGACCTTTGCTGATGGGGCGTTTTCGTTCGCGTGCGATTGTAGCGCAGTTGGCGGGATGCGAGACGCGGGGTGAAAGCGGTGGCGCGGCACGTGCAGGCGCGAGGCGGCGTTTGCGGGGTTGCGGCGGTGAGGGGGCGGCGCGCATGCCGCCGCGCGTCGCGACCGCCGCATGGGGGCGCGCATGCCGCGACGCTACGCGCGGGCGCGGGTTTTCCAAGGAAAGCTAGGGGCGCGAAGGCCCGTCCGCGCGCGCGCAGGCGGGGCAGACGCCCTCGAAGACGACCGCGTGCGAGAGGACCGTCCACTCGCTTGCGGCGCGGGCATGCGCGTCGAGGCCGGCATCGTCGCAGTCGAGGCAGATGTCCTCGACGCGGCCGCATCGCGTGCAGACGATGTGCGGATGGCAATCGGCGCGCAGGTCGAAATGCTCCCTGCCCGCCGTCTTGATGGACAAGATGGCGCCCTCTTGCGCCAGAAGGTGCAGGTTGCGGTAGACCGTGGCGCGGCTCACATGCGCGTCATGCCGGCGCACGGACTCGTACACCTGGGCGGCATCCGGGTGGTCGCGGCGCGCGCGGACGGCGTCGAGCACGAGCCGTCGCTGCCGCGTGTTCCTCCTGTCGGGCATGCCGCCTCCGTTTCCCGCTTTCCTCGTGTGCGGCCGGACTCCCGGCCGCCTGCCGCGCCTCTTCCAAAAAATAATAGCCGTTGCCGCTTGACAACGGGAGCCTGATGAACATAATGATAACTATTCCTATTAAGGATGCAAGTCCACCTGCGGGAGGCACGGCGCCTCTCGCACACGAGAGAGGATTCACCATGAAGTTCGTATGCCCCGTTTGCGGTTATGTGGAAGAGTTCGACGGCGACGAGCTGCCCGCCGGCTTCACCTGCCCCCAGTGCGGCGTGCCGGGAAGCAAGTTCACCAAGATGGGCGGCGAGATGAGCTGGGCCGCCGAGCACGTGGTGGGCGTCGCGAAGGCCGAGGGGGTCTCCGCCGACATCGTCGAGGACCTGCGCGCCAACTTCAACGGCGAGTGCTCCGAGGTGGGCATGTACCTCGCCATGTCGCGCGTCGCCTACCGCGAGGGCTATCCGGAAGTCGGCGAGTACTACAAGACGGCCGCCTTCGAGGAGGCCGAGCACGCCGCGAAGTTCGCCGAGCTGCTGGGCGAGGTTGTGACCGACTCCACGAAAAAGAACCTCGAGCTGCGCGTCGAGGCTGAAAACGGCGCCACCGCCGGCAAGGTCGACCTCGCGACGCGCGCCAAGGCCGCAGGGCTCGACGCCATCCACGACACCGTCCACGAGATGGCCCGCGACGAGGCGCGCCACGGCCGCGCGTTCGCCGGACTGCTCAAGCGCTACTTCGGCTAGGGCCGCCACGCAAGACCGCAGTACCAGCTGTGCGTGGGCAGGCAGTTGTAGGTGTAGCAGAAGTTCCAGATGTCGTAGGAGATGATGAAGACCCGGGTCATGTCCGGCCACAGCATGTCCCGCTTCTTCTTCGAGACGTAGATCCCGAACCAGCCCGCCATGACGAAGATGTTCATCAGGCGGGCAGGACGAGGAGGCAGAAGACGCCTCCTGCCTTCGAGCGGCGGGCGAACTCGTTGGCCAAGATGAGCGCGATGAAGACGATCGCCCAGCCCACCCACTGGAACACCGCGTTGTCCCCATATACATCGAATAGCATGGCAGACCCCTTTCGTGTAGGTGAAACACCCGCCCCGGGTCTCCCTCCCGGCTCGAAAACGAGCGACAACGGGGCGATTATGCCACGCTTTCGTCCACAATTTCTCCACAATCTTGAAAACAGTGAAATTGCTGTTCGGGGTGGTAGTGAAAGGGGTGCCCTCCCCTTTCGGAGTGCTATCATTCCCCAGATTGCGATTGCCGCGCGCGCAGGCTTTTGCCGCCGGCGCGACGCGCGCATCGTGTCTTCGGGAAAACGGGGAGGGTTTGATGAAAGGGAGTTTTGTTTGCGCTCGCGGCGCGATTGCCGTTCGCGGCGCAATTGCCGTTCGCGGCGCAATTGCCGTCTGTTTCGCCTGCGCGGTTTTCGCCTTGTTGCTTGCGTGCGCGCCTGCCGCATATGCCCAGGGCGGCGGGGACGGGAACGCCGACGTGCCCGCGCGCGCGGAAGCGGGAACGCTTTCGGGCGGGGGCGATGTGAAGGGCGCCGTGCAGACGGGCGCGGCGGGCGTCCAAGACAAGGCCGCGGGCTTCGAGGCGGGCGGCGCGCAGGACACGGCTGCAACGCCCGGCGGCGAAGAGGACGGCGGGGTGTCCGACAAGGACGGCGTCGTGCCCGGCGGCGAGGAGGCCGATGGCGACGAGGCCGACGGTGGGGAATCCGCCGGCGCCGACGAGGCGGCCGG